>CAZVOI010000154.1:0-23498 GCA_964628275.1 uncultured Acidobacteriota bacterium
TGAGACTGGATGGGCCGACGATCGAGTACTTCAAGCGCGTGGCTGTGTCGGCGGGGATTCCCTACCAGACGCTCATCAACCTGTACCTGCGGGATTGCGCCCAGCAGGGCAAGAAGCTCTCCCTGGAATGGCGAGTGTCCGCGTAGCGGGCAGTCGAACAACCGGACACGAAGACCCTGAGCGAAAAACTGGTTCGGATCCTCTTCGACAACGGTTCGGCCTGCTCGGGCCGCGCTCGCCTCGCTGGTGCTCGCCGCGGCTCTGTGTGGGGGTGTGGCGGGCGCTCAGAAAGACTTCGCGGGCCGCTGGCGGCAGATGCGGACGCAGCTCTCGAACGAGGATCTGTACCGTCTGCTTTGGGATTTGCCGAAGGGCGGCGACATCCACAACCACCACGAGTTTTCGGTTCCGATGCGCTTCTGGATCGACCGCGCCGTCGAGCGGCCCTATTTCGTTCGCGCCCGGCTCAGTGCCTGCGGTGAGGAGGAGTCGTTTCAATGGCAGACGCTGCGCCAGGACTCAATCGGGAAGCTCCCGCCGTGCGCGCAGGCCGATTTCAAGTCGGCCCGCTCGTTGTCCGAAACGGAGCGGCGGGAGTGGCTCGCGGCGCTGACGCTCGACCCGAGCGAGTCGAAAGACGAGTTCTTCGAGCGCGCGGTGCGGCGGCTCGGCGACATGGAGCGCGACGCGGTGCTGTACGCGGATGCGCTGGTGGTCGCGCAGACACAGCTCGAGGCCGAGAACGCGATCTACCTCGAGACCCAGGCGGACCCGCGAAGCTTCGCCGGCATGACGGAAGACGAAGGCGCCGCCGTGCTGCGGCTTCGGCTGCGCCAGCCGGACTCGCTAGCGACGGGCGTTGCGGTGCGGATGCAGGTCTCCACGGTGCGCTTCCTGCCGGGCGCCGAGGACGACGTGCGGGGCGGGTTCGCGTTCGTCCATCGGAACCGCGACCTCTGGGCGGCGACGAATCTGGTCGGGCGCGAAGACGATCCGCAGGGGCGGCCGGCGCGGTTCGCCGGGCTGCTGCGCGGCGGAAAGCACCTCGTCGAAGTGAGCCTGATCAGCAGCCAGAGCCTCGGATACGTTCCCGACCTGCGACGGCACCCGTTTCCTCTGTATCTTCGTCAAGCCATACCGGTGTGCCTGAACACGGACGACCGGGGAATCATGGATTCCAATCTCACCGACGAGTACTTCGCGGCGGTGAGCCTGTTCGACTTGAGCTGGGCGGAGGCGGCCCGGATCGGCCGCTGGAGCCTCGAGTTCTCCTTTGCCGAGCCCGCGCTCAAGAAGGAGCTGCTGGCCCGCTTCGAACGCAACCTCGCAGCGTTCGAACGGAAGTACTCGGGCGGGGACTGGCGCGAGCGGGTGGCGCAGGTCCAGGCGCAACACTCGGGCTACACGCCTCGGCTGATGAAGCTGCGAGCACGCTGATCGCCGGGAAACGGCAAGGGTCGCCGCATCGGCGATTCCTGGCGCCGTTCCGGGACGCTTTCACCGGCGCCGGTGAATCGGTCTAGGGTCGGGCCGCCTTCACGGCTCGCGCCGCGAGCCACTCCGGATACTCCTTCTCCAGCAGCACCGCCGGCCAGGTGCCGAGGTAGGCGTAGCCGAGTCGGCGCTCGAGCTCGACCTGGTTGTAGTCGGCGCGGGCCACGCTGTCCCGGCCCATGAAGATCGGGCGGTTGCTGCCGATCTCGTAGAAGCGCGCCCACAGCGGCGGCGCGGCTTCCTCGGGGACCAGGCGACGGTCGCGCGAGCCGTCGTGCCTGAGCGTCGTCTCGACGCGGACGCCGTGCAGCGGCACGGCCTCGAACCAGGCGACGGCGTCCTTCACCGCCGCGGTCACGGCTGGCGACGCCTCGCTGTGCATCAGGAACCGCACGATCCCCACGCTCTCCTGGCCGGAGAGCGACGGCGGCTCGTAGCTGCGCGCCCACGCCGGCGCCAGCGTCTTCTGGTCGTGCTGCGCGCACCACACCGTGCGCTTGCCGTCGACCAGCACCTGGCTGCGCAGGATGCAGTCCAAGCCGCGGGCGACCGCCAGCCGCGCCCGCTCTCGCCGCTCGGCCTCGACGAACGGGAAAGCACCCTCCGACGCCTCGCGCAGCAGGGTCATCACGCCGATCATCGCGTCGTCGTTGAAGGTCACGTGCGCGTAGTAGCCGGGGCGCAGCGGGAAGAACTGCGGCCAGCCGCCGTTCTCGTATTGGGCGGCCAGGAGGTAGTCGACGCCGCGCAGGAACGCCGCGCGGCAGCGCTCGTCGGCGCGCCCAGCGGCGACCTTGGCCAGGAAGCGCATCTCGCCGACGGTGGCGCCGTTGTCGATCGTGGCGCTCGTCTCGACGTTACCGTCGCGAGTCAGGGTCGCCGCCGCTTCGTTCAGCGGCGCGACCCAGTCGACGTTCTTGGACCAGCCGCCGCTCGGATGCTGGAAGCGCAGCACGACCTCGGCGATGCGCCGCGCCTCGGCCGAGCGGTGCCACTCGGGGCTCTGCGCCGGCACCTCCCGCCAGCGCTGCTGGGCTTCGCCGGGGGAAGCCAGCGACGCGACCAGGACGACGCTAGCGACCGAAGAACGAGCGGGCCACATCCCTGATGACGAAGAAAGAGAAAAACGCGTAGAAGGCGGAACATGCGAGCAGCGCCAGCTCGCGCCACAGCGGCGCGCGCACGGCGCGCGGCAGGAAGCGGCGGTTCACCAGAAAGATCTGGACGCCCGCGATCGCCAGCACCAGCCCGGCCATGTTGGCGAGCACCTTGAAGAGCTGGAATGGCGACGCGCTGCGCACCACGATCACGCCCCAGACCGAGAAGACCAGCAGCACGCCGTAGTAGACGGAGCGGATGCCGTTCTTCATGCCGCGCACGCTCCGGCTCGACATCCAGAAGGCGTCGGTGACGGTGCGGACCAGGATGTCGGTGTTGCCGAGCTGGGTCTTGAACAGGATCCAGAAGCCGTTGAACAGCGTCAGGAACCAGAAGCCCGGCCACAGCCGCCGCAGGTACTCGGCCTGATACGCTCCGGCGGCGAGCCCCGCGAGGTCGGTGCCGTGCGGAATGATGGCGGTGGCCAGGTTCACGTTCAGGAACATGCCGAGGAAACAGAAGAGGCCCCAGACCCAGATCTGATCGAGATGCACGTAGCGCATCCATTCGCGCCAGCGAGGCATGTTGTCCGCGTCGGCAGGGAACACCTTGCCGACGTGCGAGAGCTGGATCCGATGGCCGCCGACGGCGCTCGGGATCGCGCCCACCAGCGAGCCCATGCCGAAGCCCTTGTCGCGCACCCAGTTGGTGACCGTGAGGTTGCCGATACCGCCCGAGCCGGCGGTCGCGGCGAGCGCCCCGATCAGGCCCCAGTCGATCGGGTCCGGCAGGCCGCTGAACCGGAAGAAGCCGGAGAAGGTGTGGAGCCAGTGCGCGAACGGAACGAAGGCGACGTTCACGGCGATCAGGAACAGGAACACCACCGCCAGCATCGTCCACGCGAAGTACTCGAGCATCCGCTCGATCGTCCCGCCGAAGCACAAGATCAGCACGATCGCCAGCATCAGGGCCGTCGCGATCCAGGCCTGTGTCGCCTGGTCGGGAGCGCCGGGCATCCGCCCGAGCCAGGCGCCGAGCAGCGTGGCGGCGGCGCTGCCCGCCAGCGCCGGGAAGCCGAGCTGAAGGAAGCCGAGCAACGAATAGAAGCCCGCCCAGAAGCGCGGCCCCGGCCACATGCGCATGATCCCGCCGTAGATCGGCTCGCCGGTATACAGCGTGTAGCGGATCGCCTCGAGGTTGAAGATGACCTGGAGCACGATCGCGATCGTGGCGATCGCGAAGATGTCGGTCGTGTACTTGACCGCGGCGGCGGGCCCGACCAGCCACTCCCCACCGCCGATCGAGGTGGCGGCCATCACCGCTCCGGGGCCGATGACTTTCATCACGCCGCGCAGCCCGAACGGCGGCGGCGCCGGCAGCGCCGCGACGTCCCAGCGCGGCAGCTCGCCATGGACCGGCGGCAGGTCCTGGGGCCGGGGCTCCATGCTCATGGCTTCAACATCATCTTGAGCGTCGCGCCGGGGTTCTTCGCCATCTTCAGGAAGCCGGCTTCTCCGTCCGCGAGCGGGCGCGTCTCGGTCCAGGGCCGGAGGTCGAAGCGCCGCGCTTCGAGGAGCCGCACCGAGTCGAGGAAATCGCGCGGCGCGTATGCGAACGATGTGAAGATCGCCTGCTCGTTCCGCACCATGTCCATGAACGGCAGCGGCGAGCGGTTCTCCGCCAGCCCCAGGAAGATGAGCCGCGCGCCCTTGGCCGCCACCGCGACCGACGTCTCGCGGGTGCGCTCGCTGCCGACGGCCTCGACGACGCTGGCGGCTCCACCGCTCGACCAATCGCGGACTTCGCCCACGGCGTTCTCGCGCCGCGCATCCACGGCCAGATCGGCTCCCAGCCGTCGCGCGGCCGCGAGCCGTTCCTCGTTGACGTCGATCACCGCGACGCGCGGCACGCCGCGCAGCTTCGCGAGGACGAGCGCCAGGCTGCCGATGGCGCCGCCACCGACGATAGCCATCGAGTCGGGCGTGTCGGCGAGCGCGATCCGGAAGGCGTGGATCACCACGGCCATAGGTTCCGCGAGGATCGCCTCTTCTTCAGGAAGGCTCTCGGCGAGCGTGTGAAGCTGGCGCGCCGGAACCGCGACGCGCTCGGCGTACGTGCCGTGCAGCCGGTCCATGCCGAAGACCGCCCAGGTGGGGCAGAGGTTCTGGCGGCCGGCGAGACAAGCGGGGCACGCGCGGCAGCTCAAGAGCGGGTTGAAAGAGACGCGTTGGCCGGGCCGCCAACCGGTCACGTCCTTCGCCACTTCCAGTATCGTCGCGACCGTCTCATGCCCCATCACCAGCCCGGGCTTGCGGCGTTCGCTGTGGCCAAGGAAGCCGTGGATGTCGGAGCCGCACACGCCGGCTGCCGAGATGGCGAGCAGCACCTCGCCTTCGCCGGGAGTGGCGTCCGGGACGTCCTGGATCTCCATCCGCTCGGGTCCGACGTAGACGAGGGCCCTCATGCGCCGTGAATCATAGCCACGCTCTCTTCTATCGGCTGAGCAGAGCCGCGGGAATCTCGACGACCACCAGGTCGAGGCTCTTGCCGTCGGACAAGCGCCCCGACTGGATCAGGATGCGCTTGCCGTCGGGGCCGAAGATCGGGTTCTGCTCGCCGGGTCATCCTGCCCGCTAGCGTGAAGAGAGAGGTCCTACCGACGCTGCCAGCGGATCGCTCGATCGGCTTCGGATAGGCCGATCGCCTTGTTCTCGAGATCGTTGAAGATCGCCTGCCGCGGCCGTCACCGCTGGGAAGTCGCCGGCGCCATGCCCTTGTTCGCGATCGCCTTCTTGATGGCCGCCGCCGTGACGCCGGCGCGGAACTCCACGATCTTCTTCGCGATCTCGAGCGCCTTGGCCCTGTCGGCGATCGACACACCGTTGATCGTCGCCTTGCCGGCCTTCAGCCTGGCGTCGTAGCGCACCGAGCTCGGATCCGTGATGAACATGTTCAGGCTGATGACCGGGTCGTCGTGCAGGCCTTCGCTCTTCACGTCCTTGAGCGTCCCGCTGTCGCTGAGCATCTTCGCGACGCCGGCGTAGTCGTAGTACTCCTGGATGTGCGCCACGACCGGGCTTTGGCCGAACTGCGCGTTCAGCTTCTCGGCCACGGCGCGCTGGCCGGCCTGGTTGCCGCCGCTGTCGCCGATGAAGACGATGTGCTCGAAGCCGTGCATCTTCAGGCTGTGGGCGACGTCGGTCAGCATCATCTGGAACGTCTCCTCGCGCATGCTGATCGTGCCGGGCGACAGCATGTGGCCGCTCTTGGGATCGATCGAGCCTTCGGGCACCAGCTCGATGATCGGCGCGCACAGCGCGTTGCCCAGCTTGCGCGCGATGGCGTCGCAGTTGGCGCGCAGGATGTAGTTGTGCTTGCCGAGCGCGAGCCACCGGCCATTGGGCTCGATGCCGCCGGTCGGGATGATCACGGTCGTCTTGCCCGCCTTCAAAGCGTCGCGAACGTCCATCCACGTCATCTCTTCCAGCCAGACCGTGCTCACCGCCGGCAGCGGATTGGGCGCGTCCATGCAGTTGTAGGGATTGTCGCGGCAGTCGCCGCCTCCCATCGAGCGCGGATCGGGTGCGCGGCGTTGGGCCTCCACCTGGGCCGGCACCTGTGTCTGGGCTACGGCGCTCCCGGCGATCAAGATCGCGCCGAGGGTCCACAGTATCTTCTTCATGGGCTCCTGCTCTCTGCTCAGCAGACGCGGGGGCGTCAACTCGAGCGACATTATAGGAGCGGCCGTCGGCGGGTGTGCCTTACGTAGAGCCGGCGCTGGCAACCGCCGTCGCGCGTATGATTTGCATCATTATGTTGGTCACGTCAGAGCCGGCCGGCGGCCTGCCGGAGCGCTGTAACGGCATCGGGCTGACCCCCGACGAAAGAGAGGTCTGGGTGGTGGACGCGGCCAACCAGCGCGTGCACGCGTTCGACAACACGGTCATGCCGCGCAAGCAGGGCGCGAGCATCACGCTGCCCGTTCGCAACGGCGACCCGTTCGGCGTGGGCCGAAAGCGCTAGAGCGGGGCGGCGATGCCGGCAGCTTCCTCGCTCGTGGTGGCGGCCCTGCTCGTCCAGCTGGCTCCGCCGCCGCCTCTCCCGGCGTCGTCCCTGGACTTCGAGTTCTACAGGACGCGAGTCCAGCCGATCCTGTTCGCCAAACGGCCGGGGGGCGTTCGCTGCGTCACCTGCCATGCCCGAGTGGCGAACAGCCAGCTCCGCCTCCAGCCGCTCGCGCCTGGGGCGACGTCGTGGAACGGCGAAGACGAGCGTGCGAACTTCGAGGCGCTCTCGCGCTTCGTGGTGCCGGGCGAGCCGGCGGCGAGCCGGCTGCTGATGCACCCGCTGGATCGCGCCGCGGGCGGGGATCCGTTCCACGGTGGAGGCAAGCCCTGGCGCTCACAGAGCGACGCGGAGTGGCAGACCCTGGCGGCTTGGGTCCGCACGGGGCCGGCGGCGCCACCCACGGCGGCCGCTAGGCTCGACTTCCAGTTCTACCGAGCCCGCATCGAGCCGCTGTTCCTGAAGCCGCGGGTCGGACCGGTCGGCACCGCAGCCTGTGTCTCATGCCATTCGAGCGTGGCCAGCCGTCTGCGCCTGGAACCGCCCGCGGCGAGCCACGCTTGGAGCGAGCAGCAATCGCGCCGTAACTTCGAGGTCGTCGCCCGGCTGGTCACTCCCGGCGAGCCGTTGAAGAGCCGGCTCCTGCTGCACCCGCTGGCGCCGGAGGCAGGCGGCGATCCGGCCCATACCGGGGGAAAGTTGTGGAACACCCAGGAGGATCCCGAGTGGCAGACGCTGGCCGCCTGGGTGCGCGGCCAAACAGGAGAGAACCGCCGATGAGCACGATCCTTCACGGGCTTCGCTGCGAGCTCTGGACTCTCGCGATCCTGGTCCTCGCGCTCCCGTTGGCCGCGGCACCGGCCCAAGTTCGCATCGTCATCATCCAGACCAACGCCGCCGGCGACAACACCCACCTGATCGACCCCGCCACCAACAAGGTCGTGGGCATCATCGAAGACATCGAGGTGCCCCACGGTGTCACGACCGCGCCCGACGGCAGCCGCATCTACATCAGCAACGAGTCGCTGCACACCCTGGACGTCGTGGATGCCAAGAGCCTCAAGGTCACCAAGAGAATCCCCTTGAGCGGCCGGCCGAACAACGTGGCGATCGGCCCTGACGGCCGCCGCGTCTTCGTCGGCATCGCCCAGGCGCCGGGCGCCCTCGACGCCATCGACACCGCGTCGCTGGCCAACGTCAAGAGCATTCCCGTGAAGGGGGCCGTGCACAACGTCTACGTGACGCCAGACGGCAGGTATGCCGTCTCCGGCTCGATCCCGCAACGGACGATCAGCGTGGTCGACACGAAGACCGAGGAATTGGCGTGGACGATCGAGCTCTCCGCCGGGATCCGGCCGATGGCGTTCGACACCAACGCCGACGGCTCGACGAAGAACATCTACGTGCAGCTCTCCGGCTTCCACGGTTTCGCGGTCGTGGACTTCGCGACCAGGCGGGAGATCAAGCGGATCACCCACCCGGATATCGCAGGTGAGCAGCCGCACGCCGACGGCCTCCAGGGAGCGCCCGCCCACGGCCTCGGCGTCGCGCCGGATGGCAAGACCCTCTGGTCGACCAGCAAGGTGTTCGGCCACGCCTACGTGTACTCGCTGCCGGAGCTGCGGCCGCTGGGCCACGTGTTCGTCGGCCAGCACCCCGAGTGGGTGACGTTCACGCCGGACAGCAGGCGTGTCTACGTGGCGGCCGCCGGCGACAACGCGGTGTTCGTGATCGACGTGAAGACGCTGAAGGAAGTGGCCCGCGTGCCGGTCGGCCAGGTCCCGAAGCGGAACGCCACGGCCCTGCTCCAGACCCAGTAGCGCAGTGCCACCGCAAGCATCTCATCGGGTTTGCGGTTCTGAATGGCGTACCTCTGGCGGCTGCTCTCAGGGGGCGCTCGACAGCATGATGCGCGCGGGCCTTAGCCCCTCGGATAGCGCCTCTACCACGAGCCGGCCCGACTCTCCCGCGCGGGTCCGCACGATCACGAGGGCGAGGCCGTTGTAGGCCTTGCGCCCGGCGGCCTGGAAGGGCTCGAAGCTCGTGGGATCGCCGTTGTCCACGGCTACGATCCCGAGAGGGTGAAACGAATCGCGTTCTTGGCGCGCGGGACGATCACGCCGCTCGCGTCCGTCACCGTCACCGTCAGCGTCACGTACGAGAGATCGCGGCCGTCGCTCGCGAGCGAGGCGCGATCGGGAGCGCAACTTCGAGCGGGGGCAGACGATGACGCTGAAGACGCATCGGACCATACTCCTGGGAGCGGTGATCACGCTGGCCACCTCGCCTCTACGCGCGCAGACATTCGGGGATGACGTCGCCTTCATCAGGAAGCACACCGCCGTCGTCGTGCTCGCCGACGCGAAGTCGGGCGCGCGCGTCGCCCTGTGTCCCGAGCTCCAAGGCCGGGTGATGACGTCGAGCGCCGCCGGCGACGCCGGGCCGAGCTTCGGCTGGGTCAACCGCGAGCTGCTGGCGTCGGGCAAGCGCGACACCCACTTCAATCCCTACGGCGGGGAAGACCGCTTCTGGCTCGGTCCCGAGGGCGGGCAGTTCGCGCTCTTCTTCCAGAAGGGCGATCCGTTCGACCTGGCGCACTGGCACACGCCGCCCGCGGTCGACACCGAGGCGTATCCGGTCGCGGCACGGACCGCCGACCGGATCGCGTTCCGCAAGGACGTGGCGCTCGTCAACGCCGCAGGCACTCGTCTCGAGATGCGCGTCGACCGCGCAGTGCGACTGGTGCCGCCGGCCGATGCGTGGAAGGGATTGGGCTTCGCCGAAGCCGCGAAGCTGTCTCTCGTCGCCTACGAGTCGGAGAACACGATCACCAACACGGGCTCCTTGCCGTGGCGTAGGGAGACCGGTCTGGTTTCGATCTGGATCCTGGGCATGTTCCGGCCCACGCCCGCCACGACGGTCGTGATCCCGTTCAAGCCAGGAAGCGAGGCGAGCCTCGGACGCATCGTGAACGACGCGTACTTCGGCAAGGTTCCGACCGGCCGTCTGGTGGTGCGCGACCGGGTGCTGTTCTTCCGTGGCGACGGCGAGCACCGCGGCAAGATAGGCATCCCGCCGGCGCGCGCGCTTCCGGTGCTCGGCAGCTACGACGCCCGCGATCGGGTGCTGACGCTCGTCCAGTTCACGCGCCCTGAAGGGGCCAGCGACTACGTGAACTCGATGTGGGAGATCCAGAAAGCGCCGTATGCGGGCGACGTGGTGAACAGCTACAACGACGGTCCGCCGGCGCCGGGTGCCAAGCCGCTGGGTCCTTTCTACGAGCTCGAGACCTCGTCGCCCGCGGCGGCGCTCACGCCAAACGCGTCGCTGGTGCATCGGCACCGAACGCTGCACTTCGTGGGCGATCCGGCCGCGCTCGACGCGGTCGCGCGAAAGGCGCTGGGCGTCGGCCTGGAGGAGATCCAGAGGGTCTTCGCGGGAGGCGCCAAGTGAGAAAGTCCGCAACCTGGGCCGCTGGGTCGGACAGACCGACACCGCGCCGATCGAAAAAAACTACGGAGACCTGGGCCGCCGGCGCCGTGGCGAGGGGATCCCGATGAGCCAGGTCGCGTACGCCCTGATCCTGATCAAGGACCACCTGCTGAACTTCATCCGCACGGCTGGCTTCGCCGGCTCCGCTGTCGAGTTGTACCAGGAGGAGGAACTGACCCATCGGGTCGACCGGTTCTTCGACAAGGCGACCTACAATACGATTCTCGGGTACGAAGGCCCGGCAGCACCCGAAAAAAAAGCCCGGGACCTAGTCCCGGGCTTCACGATACTTTTCGGGCTTTTCGCCCAGCGCGCCAAGAGGCGCGCTCTTGGGTGTGCTGTTGTGGCGGGGCCTCTCAGGCCCCGAGCGTGCCCGGCGGACCGCTTGCCACTTCCATCGGCACCTCCGTTCGCGACAACGTCTGCGTCAGCGACTTGCGCTTCCCGATCAAAACAGCCACGTCTAAGGGGAATATGGTCCCGGTCCTGCCCCCTGTCAAGGGGGAATTTGGCCTTACCAACTGGCGGGCTCAGAACAGTGGCTGGTAACGCGGCTTCCACAGCCGGTCGTAGGTCAGGCCGACTCGCAACAGGGCGCTCGTACCCAGCGTGTTCGTCGCGGGCACCTTGCCCTTGAAGAAAAAGAGATCGGCCGCAATCGAGAGCGACAGCTCGTCCATGAAGGGGATCAGCACCTCGTGCAGCATGTTGTAGCGCAGCGACAGGTCGCTCGCGGAATCCCCGCCGCGCGGCAGGAAGTAGGTGGCGTCGTTGCGCAGCCGATACGCGAGCTTGCCGAGCGGACCGAAGCGCTGCACGAACTCTACCTTGGCCTGCAGCCCGTACTGCAACGTGCCGAGGCCGAAATCGTTCTCCACGGCGGCCCCGAGCTCGAGCGCGCGCCAGCGGGGCGTGGGCGCGAACATCGCGCCGGCCACGCCGCGCAAGGCGAGTTGGCGTGGGTTGTTCCTCCTTTGCTCGGGGTTGAAGGTGGGAGTGAACTCGGAATCGAAGCTGGTGCGCACGAACGGGTGCACCAGCCAGGCGGCCTTGCCCAGGGTCTTGGGGCGCAACGTCAGCTCGAGCTTCAAGTCGTCGGCCGACTCGGTCACCTGTTTAGCACCCGATCCGACGCTGGCGCGCTGCCGCGAATAGGCGGCGGCGATCGAGAGATCGGTCGCGAACACCTGGCGATCCTGCGTCAGCTTGAAGCGGCCGCTGCCGCCGAACATGCCGCTGTTGTTGGACGTGACGCGGCTCTCCGGGACCGCCCCATAGCCGTCGTTGTTCCAGACCTGGTTGACCGACCCGAACAGCGTCGGGTGATCGAACACCAGCATCAGCAACTTCTCGTAGGGCGGGTCGGGTCGCAGCAGCTCGGCGATGCGGTCGAAGTAGGCGTCGCCCTTGCCCAAGCTGCGCACGCGCTTCAGCTCTCCGAGCACGAAGTCCCGTAACAGAAGTGGCGACCCTGAGCCAGCGCCCTCGATCCGGCCATCCGGCCGGGTCTCGAATTGCCGCCGGATTCGCCTTCCCTTCTCGAAGTCGCGGAAGCGCGCGCCCTCGAACAAGACGTCGGTGGTGGCCACGCGGTAGTAAGTGAGGTCGTCGAGCCGGCGGCCGTGCACCAGCCACTTGCCGCGATCGATGCCGCTCGTGACCAGCTCGCCGCGCACGTCTTCGAGCAGGATCTTCCTGAGGTCGACGCCCTGGATGTCGAGCAGCACGATGCTGTCTTCGGTCCACAGCCACGACCGCACCTCGGGCTCGTGCAGCTTGCCGATCAGCGGAGGGAAGTGGGGCAGCTTGCGGACGAGCGCGACCTCGGCGCTGGCTCGCCTCCGCAGCAGCCGGGCCAGGAACTGCTCCCACATCCGCTTCGACACGCGGCCTTGGGCGGTCGTGGCGTCGAACTCGCGTAGCGAGGGACGGCGCTTCACCAGATCGCCGAAGGCGGGGAACATCAGCTCGCCGCGCTCGGGCTCGGCCCGGCGCCGCATCGACTGAACCTCTGCCACGAGCTTGGCATCGGCCGGCGTGCGGTCGGTGACCGAGTCGAGCCGGTGCGACAGCGACGACAGATACGCTCCGGCAGCCGTGCGGCGGAATGTCAGGTCCAGCCGCCCGACGCCGAGCCCGTTCGCGAAACCGCGCGCCACCAGCGCCGGCGACCCGGGTTGCGATCGCGGACGGTCCAGCAGCTCGACGTCGGTTTTGAGGGCTTCCGGGCTCCAGCGAACGTGCAGGTCCGCCACGATCGCGTCGATGCCCTTGACGTCGCGTGCGACGACCGCGTTGTCGCGCGGATGCAGGTTGGAGAGCGCGATCACGGCGCTGACCCCGGCGCGGCGTAGCGCCTTCGTCTCGCGATCGGCGGCGTCGACGGGGGACTCGAAGCTCCAGTCAGCCAGCGTGGCGTGGGGAAGCTGGCCGCGGATGTCGGGATCCACCAGGCCGATCAGCCCGATCTTGACGCCGTCCACTTCGAGGATGCGCCGCGCCTCGAGCCACGGGGCGTCCTTCGCCTTTACGTTGGAGGCCAGCCAGCGAAGGCCAGCGAACTCGCCGGCGACCTTCGTGAGCTCCTGCTTGCCGAGCGCCAGCTCGAACTCGAACGGGACGACCAGGCCATAGCCGAGGCGCGTCAACGCCGTGTAGTCGATCCGGGCTCTCTCGGCCCGAGTGACGCCGAGGTCCCCGTCGCGCTCGCCGAGGTCGACGATCAGCGTCTGGCTGGCGCTGGCGGCCGCCTCTCGAGCCAGCTTCCGGAGCACCGTCGCGCGCGAGCCGATCGGGCCCAGGTTCGCCGGCAGCTCGAAGAGACGCGCCCCTTTCACGTCGACGCGGTTCATCTCCCCCAGCGTCCAGGCGGCTGGGTCGTCAGGCCAAGCCGCCTCGCCCTCCCGAACGATCAGCACGGGCTCGTCGTGAGGCCCTTTGGTGCGCGCAATGCTGACCCGCGTCTCGCGAAGGTCGGGGAAGTCGGTCGCGGCGCGTGGATTCTTGCGTAGCAATGCCAGGAGGTCGGCGCCGGCATGCTCGGGGTCGAGAACCAGTGTGACGTTGTTGGAGCTGAGCGCTCGGAAGCTCCCCAAAGGCTGAGCCGTGTCCTTGGACTCGAGCAAGGCCGCGAGCGAGTCCAGCTCCAGCTCATCCGACGGCGCGAACATCGACAAGCCAGGCGCTCGCCAACACGGATGGCTGACCAACCGAAAAGGCTCGCCGTCGCTGTTCGCCTGCTCGGTGAGCAGCTCGTGCTCTGCCTGCTCGCGCAGCACGCCGAGCGCTCCCAGGCTGCGGCCCGTGTACACGATCGAGAAGTGGATCTCCTGCTTTGGATTTGGAGCCGGCGGCTCGGGAGCCTTCGCCTGGGGTGTCCGCGTGGCCGGCGCTTGGGGTTTTGAGGTCGGGCTCCCGCTTGCGCCGAGCTTCCGGCGGCGCTCCTTTTCCCGCTCGGCGGCTTCGACGAGGCTCTGCGCCTGCGCCAATCCACCCAGCGTGAGCCCGATCATCGCGCAGCAAGACAGGCGTGTTGCCACGCGGCTGGTAGGCCTCAAGGCGCGCGCTGCGACCTGCGGACGCTGTGGACGAGCGGCAGCGGCACTCGGTTGTTCAGGCTGTGGGACCGCCGGCAGACAGGCTCAGCGCGCCGTCGCCTGCTGGACTCGCGAGGGGAAATCGTAGAGCACGGCAGCCTCTCCGAGCTGCACGACCTTCGCGTCGAAGTACCGGACGATCCAGTCCCGCCGACCCAACAGGCCATCGATCTGCGGACGCTCCAAGAGGTCCTTCATGGCCAGCTCGAGCGTGGGGCGGTCGAGGCGCCGCAGTCCGGCCAGCAGCTCGCGCGCGCAGCGCTCGGCGAGGTTCTTCGGGGTCTTGACCTGCTTGAAGATCTTGAATCCCCGCGAATGGTCGATCATCCAGATCCGCCACTCGCTGTCGATGACGAGGTTGTGCAGGTTGCGGTCGAAGTTGTAGATCACCTGGTCGAAGATGCGGACCACGTACATCTGGCGATTCCATGCTTCGACGTCGGGTGATCGGACCTTCTTCGTGATGCGCGCGGCCTCGTCCATCAGCACGTCGTCGACCCACCAGGTGAACGCCGCCGCGCGGTCCCGGTCGCGCCTGACCACCGTCACGGGCACCATGCCCAGCCCGAGAATGCGGTCGAGGCGGTAGGCGGCCACGTTGTTCCGATAGCTGTCGCGGAAGTCGATCTCGTAGCTGCCGGACATCTGTTTCTGCTCTTTGTGCTCGTCGATCGCCTGGATATGGGCGTCGTGCTCCAGGCCCTGCCGGCGCAAGGTGACGCGCTCGGAGTTGGTGATGCCGCCGGGGGCCGAGCGTCGGCGCACGATCTCGCCTTCGAGCAGGAAGCGCTCCTGCTCGGCGTCGCTGAGGCTGAGCTTCAGCGGCGCGGGCGGGGCTGAAGCCTCTTGAGCCGCGGCCGCGCCGGCCACCAGCAGTCCGAGCAGGATCAGACGCCGCATGTTTGCCTCCTCAACTCCGCCAGAGTGTAGGCCATCGCGCGTCAGGCGCTCGCGCCAGGCTGCGTCGAAAGGCGGAGCTTGGCCTGCCGGGCGGTCTCACGCAGCAGCGGGTCAGGGTGTTCGAGGCAACGATCGAGCTCGGATTCGAGGTGGCGCAGATCGAGCTTCCCGACGGCATAGGCGCCGCAGGACTTGAGCCACGGCTCTTGACTGGACAAGAGCGCGGTCACGACCTGCTCGCGGCTCTCGATTCTCGAACCGACGAGGCCGTGGGCCAGCCGAACCCGTTCGGCGACGCTGACGCCGACATCGAGCAGCGGCACCAGCACGCTGCGCAGCTGCGGCCGCAGGATGTTGTCGAGGAACTCCAGGGCGTTGTCGTGGACCACCGGGTCGGAGGATTGGAGTCCGGAGTAGGCGCTGTGCAGGTCGTAGCGCGGGTAGAGGAGACCCAGCAGGCGAAAGATTCGCTCCAGCTCTTGGTCCATCGACGCGCGAGGCGCGCGCAGGATCGCGTCGTCGCCGGGGAGGCTCTCGCCGAGAGCGCCGAGGATCTGGTAGGAGCGGTAGTGTCCGAGGATCTCGGCGGCCAGCACCGTCTCGATCATCTGGGTGTCGCGGTCGGCCCCGGGATGAGCAAGGTAGAGCTTGTTGAGCGCCTGGATGCTGCGGAAGCGAAGCTCCGTATCCGGCTCCAGCAGGGCCTCCCTGAGCGCGCGCGCCGCCTCATTGGTGCCGATCGCGGCCAGGACGGCCGGGATCTCGCGGCGCGTCGCCATGCGAACGGACGCGTCCGTGAGGTGGTCTCGCAGCGTGCCCACCACCGAATCACCGAACCGGGCGAGCGCACCGGCCACCGCCGGCGTCAGCGGTGGCTCGCCGATGCGGTCCAGCAGCGGAACGACGAACCGCCGATTGCGCGACTCTCCGGCTGCCCGCACGGCTTCGGCGGCCACCTCCGGATCGAGGTCATCGATCAGGCGGCGCAACGCCTCGGGGAACAGCGTCGGAAGCCGAGCGACCAGCCGGGCCGCCTCGATCCGTAGACGCCTGGCCTCGGGCCCCGAGTCGCTGACCATCTTCTCCAGGAGCAGCTCCGCGGCGGGCAGGTTCTGCGTGGGGCCGGGATGCGCCAGGCAAGCCACCAGGGAGGCGCTGATGGAGAAGTCGGCGAAATCGCCCAGCTCCTCGATGCGGGTGAGGGGATCGACGCGGGCGTGGCGGGAGAGGTAGAGCAGCGCCTCCGTGCGGACCTCCAGATGGGGGTCGCGCAGCAACTCCTCGACTCGGCCGCGAACCGAGAGGTCGCCGGCGGCGCTGAGCATGACGATCGCCTTCTGGCGCACTTCCGCCGAGGGATGCTCGAGCAGGCCGCGCAGGGCTGGATGCGCCGCGCGTCCGCCTCCGATCTCGAGCAGGCCCAGGGCATAGAGGATCTCCCGGGGGTCGGTGGCTTCGAAGCGGTCGACCAGCAGCTCCGTGGCCGAGCGGTCCAGCTCGGGGGCGGAGACCCGCTCGATGTCCAAGCGGTGTCGGAGGATGGACTCGCGCAGGGTATTGACGTACTCGCGGCGGGCCACGAGCGCCACCGCGATCCAGCCCACGATGAAGACCAGGTTCACCCCGCTCACCTGGCGGGCGGAGAGGCCGCCCCAGGTGGCGACCAACAGCAGCGCGATACCCGCCAGCCCGTCGCCCAGGCGCCACACCACGGTATCGATGAACGACTTCACCGCGAGCTTGATGCCCGGCGCCACCGGCAGGTACAAGAGCTCGACGCTGGACTTGTCGATCGAGTAGCGCAGCACCTGATCGCTGCCACGTAGCAAGATCGCGGCCCAAAGCGTCCCGAAGATCCCGAGGGCCGACGTGCCCAGGAGCAACGCCAGCGGCACCAGGAACAGCCCGGGGCCGATGCCGAAACGGCGCAGCACTCGCGATGTCATCAGCAATTGCACCAGCAGGCAGGCGATGCCGGCGTAGAAATAGAAGCCGCCGAGGAACCGCCCGATGGCGTTCTTGTCCATGCTGAAATGGGCCTGCGTCAGCGCCTCGAACTGCCAATTGGCGATCGTGGTGGCGACGGAGGAGAGGCAGATCAAGGCGGCGATGGCGCGCAGGTATCGGGACGCGCCCACGAGCCTCAGGCTCTCCAGGAAATAGTGCTCGATCTCTTCCCTGGAACCGGCGACGGCCGCCTGCTCGAGGGCTTCGCTCGCTCGATCGGACTGGGCGGCGTTTCCTTTGCGGAAGAGCAGCATCACCGGGACGATGCAAGCGGCCGTCAAGACTGCCATCCCCAGGAGGACGCTCTCCGCGCCGTAGCGCCCGACGAGTTGCTGTGTCAGGAAGCCGCCAAGGATGAAGCCTGAGATCGCGCCGCTTCCCACCAGCCCGAAGAGCCGTCTGGCCTGGCGCGTGGTCAGCACGTGGTTGGCCAGGGTCCAGACCTGCGTGGGAGCCAGCACGCCATAGATGCCCACCCAGACATAGAACGCCGGGTAGAGCCACGCGGTCTTGTAGTAGTGGGCGCCGTACCAGAATACGAGAGCGCTCGAGGCGTAGAAAGCCAGGCTGCCCACCAGCAGGTTGTGCAGCGTGGTGGCGCGTGAGATCCGCACATACACCGCCACCACCAGGCCTACGATGATGGCGATGGCGATCGTCATGTACGGGAGGTTGACCGCGGCGTACTTCCCCAGGAACAGCGCCGACCGCGCGGCCTTCCCCACGACGTAGCTCGCGATCACGAGGAAGAGGTAGGCGAAGAGCAGCCCGCCGCGGCTCAGGTCTTCTCGTTGCAGGTTGAGCAGCCGCTGGATCAGGCGGGTCATGGCGGATCGCACCCTGTGAGGGACAGCGCTGGGATTGCGGCGGAGAAGCTAGCGTCGAGCCGGCAGGCGGTCAAGATGATGGCGAAGCGTGTCGGGCCTAGTGCGGCCTCGCAACGCTTCAGCGCGCCGCCGCCGCCTGGATGACTCGAGTCGGGAGGTCGTAGAGCACGGCCGTCTCTCCGAGTTGCGCGATCTTCGCGTCGTAGTGTTGGACGATCCTGTCCCGCCGAGCCAGCAGGCCTTCGATCTGCGGACGCTCCAAGAGGTCCTTCATGGCCACCTCGAGCGTGGGGCGGTCCAGCCGCCGCAGCCCGGTCCCGATACCGGCCGCGAGCTGGTACTGCTGTTGGTACTCGTCGATCGTCTGGATATGAGCGTCGTGTACCAGGCCCTGCCGGCGCAAGGTGGCGCGGCCGGAGTTGGTGATGCCGCCGGGGGCCGAGCGTCGGCGCACGATCTCGGCCTCGAGCAGGAAGCCTTCCTTCTCGGCGTCGCTGAGGGTGACCTTCAGCGGCGCGGACGGGGGCGGCGCCTGTTGAGCGGCCGCCGCGCCGGTGGCCAGCAGCAGCGCTCCGAGGGCGATCAGCCGCCGCATCTCCATCTCCCCAGCTCGGGCACAGTATAGGCGATCGCGAATCTGCGGCCAGCGGAGCCAGGCCGCAGATGGATCAGCGGCCTAGGAGCGCGTCCTGGATCCCGAAGTACGCGGGTTTCGCGCGGTAGGCCTCGTTGAACGGCAATGGATCGTCTGCCCCGAACGCCCGGTCGATCCACGAGTGTGCGTCGCTGAACCCCCACAGGGTGACGGCGTGGCAGCGTGGTTCTTGAACGCAGACGCCGACGACGTCGTGGTAGACACGCCGCTGCTCCTGGAGCTTGGCTTCGAGATCGCCGCTGACGCGCGCCACGCGCACGTCCATCTCGCTGATGTTGACCAGCAAACCGAGGTCGGCAAGCCGCCGCACGTTGCGCGAGATGTCGGCTGTGGCCGCGCGGTTGGCGGCGTCGAGGTGCATCTGCAGGCCGATGCCGCCGATCGGGACGCCCTGCTGAATCAAGTCACGCAGCAGGGCGTAGACGTCGTCTGACTTGCGGTTCATCCCTTCGGCGCCGTAGTCGTTGTAGATCAGCAAGGCGTCGGGATCGGCGTCGTGGGCGATCCGAAACGCGTCCGCGATGTAGCCCGGGCCGAGCTTGCGCGAGTAGACCGTGTCTCTGAGGCCGGTTCGATCGTCGGCGATGGCTTCGTTGACGACGTCCCAGGCGGCGAGGCGGCCTCGGTAGCGTCCCACCGTGTTTCGGATGTGGTCCACGGCCGCCGAGCGAGCGTCAGCGTTCGACAGCCCTTCGAACCAGGCGGGCGAGTCGCCGTGCCACAGCAGGGCGTGGCCCTTGATACGGATACCTCGGGCCAGCGCGAACGCCGTGATCTCGTCGGCAGGTCCGTAGTTGCGTTGCCCCTGCTGCCTCTCGATCTGGCCCCACTTCATCTCGAACTCGGCCGTCACGTAGTTGAAGTGGTGGGCGAACGCCGTCGCGTACGTCGGGTCGTTGCGGAGCAGGCTCGCCTGGACCGCCGCGCCAACCAGGCGTCCGGTTGCGCTGGCCGCGGTCTTGAGCGGCTCGACCTCGGTGGCGGCGGGTCCGGTTACGAGCGTTGCTGCGGCGGGTCCAGCCATGGGCCGGCCGTCTGACCCACAGCCGACCAAGACCGCCACGAACGCGAGTGCAACAACCGCCGTCATGGACTCTAGGCGCACCGCCGCCCTCCTCCGCGTTTCCACTTCGGTCGTTCTGCACGATCTGCGCCCGCGGCAAAGTGAGTGTCGGCCGCCGGCCGGCACCCGGCGTGGGGACGCAGGGATTGCCATGATCGGGGCAGCATGCGCCGGTTTTTCGTGGAAACAAGTGCGCCACCCTGTCCGCCCAGTTCTTCAGGCTGGCTCCGGGCCAATGGGGGATATGGAAGGAAGAGAAGATCCTGGGATACGGCAAAGCGGGCGTGTGATTCTCGATACGTCCGCGGTCGTCGCGATCTTCCTGCGTGAGCCGGGCTTCGAGAAGCTGATCGAGCATCTCGGCCAGGAAACCGTCGTCGGCATCGCAGGGCCCACGCTCGCGGAGGCTGGCTTGGTGCTGACGGCTCGCATGCGACAGGACGCTCGGCCGCTACTGCTGCGTTTCCTCGCGGAGTTCTCCGTAACGACGATCGCGTTTGGTGACCCGCACTGGCGAGAAGCGGTGCGGGCCTACGTTCGGTATGGAAAGGGCCGCCACAGGGCGGCGCTGAACTTCGGCGACTGCCTGAGCTACGCCGTCGCCAAACTCGCCGGGTGGCCGCTGCTCTGCACCGGGCGCGACTTCTCGCAAACCGATATCGTGATCGCGTAGGTAGCGTTCGCGGCGTCCTCAGCGACCCAGCACCACCCGCGGCCATAGATAGGGTAGCGCCTGCTTACCGCCCCACTCGAAGGCGGCCCAGCCGAGGCCGGTTTCGCTGATGTTCGCGCCGGGGCGGGCGTCCTTGTCGTCGCCGTCATAGAGCACGAGGTTCAGGCCGATCTCGTCGCCGGGGCGTGGCTGCTTCGGCATCGCGGCCCACGGGATCGCGGCTTCGAGGTCGTAGCCGTCCGGCGTGCGCCGCGACGCGACCTGCATCCCGGGCGCCGTCTCTTCCATCAGGCCGGGGCGCGCGTCGGCGTCGCGGAAGCCGCGCGCGGCGAAACCGGCCGTGGTGCACGGGAAGGCGGCGGCTTGCAGTGTCGTCCCGGTGTCGCGGCTCGTCCCCGAGGGGTCCACGGTGATGCCGACGGCATCGGAACGAAGCTGCGCCTTCACGTCGTCGGGCGCGATGTTGCAGACGACCGTCTCGTCGCGCACGTGGAAGCCGACGTACAGGAAGCGGCCGTCGTAGCCGAGGAAGAAATCGGCCGACAGATCGGCCGCGTCCTTCGCCGCGCGGCGCCACCAGAGGTCCTGAGGCCCGATCTCGCCGCGCGCGAACGACTGCACGTCGGCGAGGTCCCCGTCGATCTTCGGGGCCGTCGTCACGCGAGGGATGGTCAGCGACGGCAGGACGTAGACCTCGGCCGCATCCTGGCTGGTCGTGCCGCCGGTAGCGGCCTTCACCATCACCGGCACCCGCGCCGAGTGCCGGCCGGCGGGGAGCGCGTCCTTCGTGACCTCGACCTCGAGCGTCGCGTCGGCCGCACCGCCGCTCGGCACTGCGATGGGCGCCGGCCGAGCCAGCCGAATGCCCTCGGGGCTCGCGAGCGTCAGTTCGACCCGCGCCGTTTCGGCGGAGCTATTGCGGAGCGCGACCGTCACGCGGCCGGTGCGTCCCACCGCGAGCGGCAGCCGCGTCGGCAGCGTCGGGATCACCCACTCCGTGTGGGTGGACTTGGCAAAGTCGCGATAGCCGGCGATGTCGAAGGTGGGGCGGAACAAGACCTGCACCGGTGCCACTGGGCGGAGCCAGACGGGGTTCCGGCCCGAAACGGAGTGGCCGTTCCATTCGGCCTCGTACGCCGCGTCGATCCGGGCCTGCGCTCCGACCGAGACACTGGCGGAAGGCTGCAACGCGAAGCCGGCTGTGACGGACTTGCCAGGGTCGACCGAATCGAACGCCGCGATTCCCAGCGGCGTGACGGACCAACCGCTCGGCGCGCGCAGTCCGAGCCGCAGCTTCCGCATCGGCGCCGCCGTTTCGTTGGCGAAACGCACCTCGACCGTCAGATCGCTGCCGACCCCGGCATCCAGGCTGGCCGGTATAGCCTCGAGTCGCACACCGACGGGCGACGTCCCGGCGGGCAAGCGGGCGCCTTCGAGAAGGTGTGTCTCCGGATCCGAGACGGGCACGCGCGAGCGAACCAGCAGGAAGGTTTCGGGTTGCGCCTCGCCCGGCGGGCGGGTGAGCCTATCGAAGCCCTGGCTGCGATAGCTCGAGGCTGCGATCGCCCGGAGGTCGGCGTAGCGCAGCGCCGCCGAGCGCGACACGTCGCCCGTCGGGATCGAGACGATGCCGGGGCCCTTGGGGTCGTTCGGCGTGTAGTAGAGCTTGGCGGGCGCGAACGGCTGCAAGAACTCGCGAGCGATCTGCTCCGGACAATACGACGGATCGCTGGCCTTGTCGAAGGCGATCGTGGCCGCGCGCGCGGCCATTTGATGCGCGCCGTGGGTGCCCGGGCCGGGCCACATGGTGAGGATCACCTCGGGCCGCTCCAGACGCACGCGCCGCACCACGTCGCACAGCCACTTGTCGCCCCAGCGCTGCTGCACCTCTTCGGCCGAGAGCGTGAAGTAGAAGTCTTCGAGGCCGAGGAACTGCGGCGCCGTGACAGCCACCATCGCGAGCGAGCGCCGCTCTTCTTCCTGGCGAATCAGGCCGAGCGCCGCGCCGGCCTCGCGGCCGATCGCGTTGCCGCCGCCCTCGCCCCCGGTCAGCGTGATGACCGTGCCCTTGTAGCCTTCGTCGAGCAGATAGCGCGCCAGCGTCGCCAACACGCCGGTGTCGTCATCGGGATGCGCGCCGATGAACATCAGGTCCACGTCCATCAGGTCGAGACCCGTTCCCAGGCGCCCCTGTGCAAAGACGACCTGCGCCGCGCCCCAGCAAACCAGAACACCAACCGCTGCGCCTGCTCGCCGTTGCATCCCGCCTCCTCGGCGCCCCGCGGCATTCTTGCGCACTTCGGCGTCAGTTCGGACCGGCCGCCGGCCTGAAGAGTTGACTCCACGTGTCTTGCGTGGTACACGTGAATTACGTGTTGGGAGGTTAAGTGTCTACAAAACAAAATCTTACGATCCACCTTGATCGGGAGACGATCCGGCAGGCAAGGATCCTGGCGGCCAAGCGGGGTACATCGGTGAGCGGTTTGGTCGCGGCTCAGCTCAGCGCAACGGTGGCGGACGACGACAGGTACGAGTCCGCACGGCGTATCGCCCTGGACCTGATCGAGCGGGGCTTCCACATGGGAGGAGGTCGCCTGAAGCGCGACGATCTGCATGAGCGCTAGAGCGTTCGTCGACACCAGTGTCCTGGTTTACGCCTATGACGTGGACGCGGGAGAGCGGCACGTCGTGGCGTCCCGGCTGGTGGCCGAGTTCTGGCAAACGCGTGAGGCGGTGATCAGTACTCAGGTTCTCCAGGAGTTCTACGTGAACGCGACACGGAAGATCCCGTCGCCCCTGCCTCGCGCAACAGCCCGCGACATCGTGAAGGCGTACGCCGTCTGGCAGATGCAAGTTCTCGGCCCGCCTGAGATACTGCTGGCCTCGGAGCTGGAGGAGCAGCAACGACTGAGCTTCTGGGATGCTCTGATAGTTGCTGCGGCCCTGAAGGGAGGCGCTACCACAATCCTCTCGGAAGACTTCAGCCAGGGTCGGACGATCTCCGGAATCAGGATCGAGAATCCCTTCGCCCCAGCACGCTGACACCTGCTGGTGACGAGCGTCACTCCGGCGTCGGAGTTCCTCGATGATCGAAGGAGCTGGGCCGGCCTCAGCCGGCCTTGCGCACGACCCAGGTCGTCATGCAGCGCTGGTCCTGGACGATCGTGGTCTTGAGCGGATCGAGCAGCGCGCCGCCCAAGCGCGCGGTGAGACCCACCAGTCGGGCTTCGTCGACGAGATAGCGCTCCGACCCGTCCGGCAAACCGAAGCGCCCGTTCGCAACCGGCCGCATGCGGTCCTCCATGCCGATGCTGGAAGCGAGCCGACAGAAGAACAGGCCGCCCGGTTTCAAGACGCGCCACATGCCGTAGAGCATCGCCTCGAACTGCGGGTCGTCGCGCGCGAAGTGAAGCACGGCGCTGCTGATGACGGCGTCCATCGAGCCGTCGGCAAAGCTCATCGCCTCGATCGGCTCGACCCGGAAGTTCGACTCGGGCAGATGCAGCGCCAGGGTCGCGGCCATCTGGCGGACGGCTTGGATCGCCTCCTCGTCGCCATCAGTCGCGAACACCTCGAATCCCGACCGCAGCAGGTGAACGAGGTTGCGGCCCGAGCCACAGCCGGCGTC
>CAZVOI010000155.1:0-15992 GCA_964628275.1 uncultured Acidobacteriota bacterium
GAACTGCTCGGTCATCTCGCGCTTGGTCAACGCGCCGGTCCGCTCCATCAGGCGGTCCGACAGCGTCGTCTTGCCGTGGTCGATGTGGGCGATTATCGAGAAGTTGCGGATGTATTTCATGAAGGGACGGGGGGTGGAGGAACGCCGACGAAGCCGAGTCCAGGCCGGCGCTCCCGGGATTCTAAGGCACTTGGCGCCCGCCGACTGTGGCGTCACATTGCCCGCCCGCGGTATCGGTGGTAAAAACCGAGTATCCAGGGGACGGCGAATGCTCAGGAAGATACTCGCGGTAGACGACTCCGCGTTGATCCACCAGATGTACAAGCTGTTCCTTTCCCGCTACAAGAACTGCAAGCTCGTCAGCGCGATGAACGGAATGGAAGCGCTCGAAAAGCTCGGCCAAGAGAGCGACGTCGACCTGATCCTGCTCGACATCAACATGCCGGTAATGAACGGCTTGGAGTTCCTGCAGCGTGTTCAGAAAGAGCCGGCCTATCAGGCCATCCCGGTCATCATCATCTCCACGGAAGGCAAAGAAGAGGACACCATCCGTGGCTTGAAGCTCGGCGCCAAGGGCTACGTGAAGAAGCCGTTCCAGGCCTCCGAGTTGCACGGGCTCATCGAAAAAGTCACCGCCGCGAGCTAGGGGCCGGCGGCATGTCCGACTTCGCCGCCTCTCAGGATCTCCTCAACATCTACATCGAGGACGCGCGCGGGCATCTGGAGGCCCTCGACCATTGCCTGCTCACGCTCGAACGCGAGGGTTTCGAGGCGGAGCGAGTCGCATCGGTGCTGGGACCGCTCCACACGCTCAAGGGCAACAGCGGGATGATCGGCTTCTCGCGGATCAAGGACTACGTCCACCGCCTCGAAGACGTCTTCGCGGCCGTCAGTGAACACCGCGTTCCGCTGGAGCCCGAGCTCTTCGACAAGCTGTTCGCGGGCGCCAGTGCGCTGCGCGACGCGGTCGAACGCGCTGTCCGGGCCAAGGCGGAGACCCGCGACCTGCTCGTCGAGAAGGCGGCGCTCGACGTGTTGCTGGCGGCGCGCGCTGCCCGGGCGGCGCTCGCCCCGACGCCGCCGGCCCTCGCGGCGTCCGAAAAACCCAAACAGGAAGGCCGGCGCGTCGCCGCCGAACAGTACGTGTCGGCGCGCTCGAGCATGGTGCGAGTCGACTTCTCCCAGCTCGACCATCTGCTCAACCTGGTGGGCGAGCTGATCATCTTCCGCACCAAGCTCCACGATCTGGCGCAGGCCACGGCCGAGGAATCGGACGATAGCGGCGCGGCGCGTGACCTGATCGAGGCCGTTCAGCAGGTCGCCAACGTCTCTTCGCAGCTCCAGGAATCCGTAATGGACATCCGGATGCTGCCAATTCGTCACGTGTTCGAGCGCTTTCCGCGGTTGGTGCGCGACCTCTCACACCAGCAAGGCAAGCAGATCGAGCTGATCCTGGAGGGTCAGAACACGCGCGTCGACAAGGCGATCATCGACGAGATCGGCGAGCCGCTCGTCCACATGATCCGGAACGCGATCGACCATGGCCTGGAGACACCCGCGACGCGCGTCGCGCGCGGCAAGACGCCCACCGGAACGATCCTGCTGCAGGCCGCCCAGGAGTCGAACCAGGTCGTGATCACGATCATGGACGATGGCTCGGGCATCGACGCCGCCGAGGTGCGCCGGAAAGCCATCGCGCGCGGCCTGTTGAAGTCGGACCAGACGCTCTCCGATCGCGAGGCGATCCAGCTCATCTTCGCCCAGGGCTTCTCTACCTCGGAGGCGGTCACCGAGGTGTCCGGCCGTGGGGTCGGGCTGGACGTGGTGCTGAAATCGATCGAGCGGCTCAACGGGATGGTCGAGGTCGAAACCGTCAAGGGCGTCGGAACCAAGTTCATCATCCAATTGCCGTTGACACTCGCGATCATCTCGGCCCTGCTGGTCGAGGTCGGCGATCGGACGTACGCCGTCCCGTTGGGGGCAGTCGTCGAGAGCCTGAAGTTCGACCGTTCCGACGCCCACCGGATCAACGGCCGCGAGACGTTACGGATCCGCGACCGTCTGGTTCCGATCGTGGCGCTCGCCGAGTTGTTCGGTTTGCCTATCAGCGACGCCGGCGCGAGGCGCTACGCCGTGATCCTCGGCCGTGGAGAGAAGCGGATCGGGTTGGTGGTGGATCGCCTCAAGGGACAGCAGGAGGTCGTGATCAAGGCCCTCGACGTTTCCGTTTCCGGAGCCGCGTTCGCGATCGCCGGCGCGACGATCATGGGCGACGGGCGCGTGGTGTTGATCCTCGACGTCGCGGCGCTGTTCGACGCGCGCCGCCAGGACAAGAGCCTGTTGCGCGCGCCGCTCGCGCTAGCGCCGGCCTGACGCCGATGGCCCGGGCCAAGAACAAGACGCGCTCGACGAAACCGCGACATGAAGCGCGCCCGCCGCACCCTCCGGCGCGTGCCGCCGCCGCCGAGCCCGGGCCGGATCGCTGGGAAACCAGTGAGGAGACGCTGGTGTTCCCCGCCGACCCGTTGCCCGATCGAGCGCCCGCCGGCCGTTTCGTGTTGCCGGCGTCGGGCACGGCCGAGGAGATCCTGGCGCGCGCCGAGATGCGCGACCTCGCGAGCTCGGCGCCGCAAGCCGATCTGCTCGAAGCCGAGCCGGCGCCAGCGGCCCCGGCGACACTGTCGTTCTTCAGCTCCGCGCAATCGCGAGAGGAGAAGACCGTCGTCGCGACCGAGCACCTGGCGACGTTCTTCCTCGACCGTGAGGAATACGGCGTGGACGTGAAGCTGGTGCAGGAGATCATCCGCGTCGCGCAGGTCACTCCGGTGCCGCGTGCGCCCGAGTTCATTCGCGGCGTGATCAACCTGCGCGGCCGGATCATCCCGGTGATCGACCTGAAGCGGAAGCTGGGGCTCGGAGAGTTCAACGAAGCACGCGCCTCGCGCGTCGTAGTGGTGAAAGTTCGCGATCGACTGATCGGCCTCTTGGTCGACGGGGCGTCGCAGGTGCTGAAGGTCCCGGTGTCGGTGATCGAGGCGGCGCCGGAAGAGGTGGTGGAGATCGACGCCAATTTCATCCGCGGCGTGGCCAAGCTGGAGAGTCGCCTGATCATCCTGATCGACCTGATCCGAGTGCTTGCTGTCGAGCTGCGTGACGCTGAGGAGCTGGCCCGTGCTTGAGCTGAGCCCATGAAGACGCTGCAAAGGATCGCCGTCTGTGCTCTCGCCTTGGCGTTCGGCGCCCGCGCGCGGGGCGCTGAGATCGCTGTCTTGAAGAGCGCCGACTCGCCGGCTTGGCGGCCGGCGCTCGACGCCTTGAAGCGCGGACTCGGCGCCCATAGCGTCTCGGAGATCGATCTACGTGGCGACAAGGCGGAAGCCGATCGGGTGATCGGGCTGCTGCGGGGCAAGGCGGGAGTGATCGTGGCCCTGGGGCCGCTGGCGGCACAGAGCGCGCGCGAGGGCGCGCCGGAAATCCCGCTGGTGGCGTGCATGTTGCTCGACCCGGCTCGAGTCGGCGTGTCGGCTGGACCCGGCGTAACCGGCGTGATGTTCCAAACGCCGATCAAGAACCAGCTGGCCGCTTTCCGAATGGTCAACCCGCGCGGCCTCCGGATCGGCGTCATCTACAGCGCCGAGAACACCGGCCGAGTGGTTCAGGAGGCGCAGAAGGGCGCGCCGGTGGTCAGGCTGACCATCGTCGAGAAGCCGATCGCTTCGGACAAGGAAGTTCCGCAGGCGTTGCGGGCGCTGCTGCAAGGGGCGACCGCCGTCGACGCGTTGTGGGTGCCGCCCGATCCGCTGCTGCTCGGCGAAGAGGCGCGCCGTTTCCTGCTCGCCGAGAGCCTGAAGGCCGGCAAACCGATATACACGTTCTCCGCCGCGCTCGTGGCCGAGGGAGCCCTGGTCAGCAACGGCGTCGACATGGCGTCGATCGGCGAGCAGGCGGCCGAGCTGGCCAATCGTCTCGCTGGTGCGGAGAAGAACGCCAAGATCGACTTCCTGATCCCGCGCGCCGAGCTCGTGATCAACAAGAAGATCGCCGATAAACTGAAGATCGAGATCCCGCCCGACGCCCTGAAGGCGGCGGTCAAGGTGTACTGAGGCCATGCGACTCACATCGATTCGAACCAAGTTCCTGCTGCTCGTCGTCGGGGTGGCGCTGCTCGTCAACCTGGTCTCCGCGGGCTACGCGTACTTCACCACCGAGAGGCTGTTGCGCGACCAGATGGTTCGACGCGGGCACTACATCGCCTCGAACCTCGCCTACAACAGCAAGTACGGGGTGCTGACCGAGGACAAGCCGCTCTTGACGCAGCTCCTGGAAGGGGCGTTGTCGGCGGGCAGCGCCGAAGGCTCGGACGTGGTGGGCGCGATGATCCGCGACGCCAAGGGACAGGTGCTGGCTCAGAAGGGCGAGGGCGTCAAGGACCTGCCCGCGACGCCCGCGGCCCGGCCCGAGGACCGGGACGGCGTCACCGACAAGGGGGAGGAGGTCATCCTGTTCCGGGAGCCCGTTACGACGACGGCCTCCGGCGGCGGGATGGCGGCGGAGCTGGGCCTGGGAGGGGCCGGCGCCGCCAAGGGCGAGGAACAGAAGGGTGGCGTGGAGGTCGCGATCAGCAAGCGACTGATGGCGCAGCAGCAGCGCTCGGCGCTCACGCGCACGCTGTTGGTGGCGTTCGCGCTGTTCTCACTGGGAGCGGCGGGCGGCTACTTCCTGACCGGCCGCTGGCTGAATCCGATCCAGACGATGGTGGGCGTGGCTTCATCGGTCGCCGAAGGCGATCTCACGGAGAGCCTCAAGATCGATACCGACGACGAGCTCGGCACGCTGGCCAAGAGCCTGAACGAGATGGTCGTGAACCTGCGCCGGATCGTGGACAACATCCAGGACGCGTCGGTGCAGGTCGCGTCCTCGGCGGGGCAGATCTCGGCCAACGCCAAACTGATCAACTCGGGCGCGCAAGGCCAGGCTCAGGCCGCCGAGGAAACGTCGACGTCGATGGAAGAGATGGCGGCCTCGATCCAGACCGTGGCGGCGAACTCGCAGAGCCTCGCCACCTACGTCGAAGAAACCTCCAGCTCGATCAACGAAATGGGCGCTTCGATCGAGGAGGTGGCGCGCTCCTCGGGAACGCTCGCTTCGACCGTGTCCGAAGCCTCCGCGACGATCGAGCAGATGACGGTTTCGATCGACCAGATGGCCAAGAACCTGGACAGCCTAGCGACCACGGTTCAGCAGACCTCCACCACGATCGAGGAGATGGCCAGCTCGAACGAGCAGGTGGCGCGCAACGCCGACTCGCTGGGAACCGCCGCCTCGCGCACCAGCCTCACGGTCTCGGGCATGGCGGCAGCGGTGAGCGAGGTCGCCAAGACCGCAGAGGAAGCCGACCGGATCAGCCAGAAAGCAAAGGACGACGCGCAGACCGGCGACGAAGCGGTGGCGCGCACCATCGACGGGATCCGAACCATCTCCGACACCATGGAGAACACCGCACGCGTGATCACGGGCCTCGGCAAGCGCTCGCAGGAGATCGGCAAGATCCTCGAAGTGATCGAAGAGATCGCCGACCAGACCAATCTGCTGGCGCTGAACGCGGCCATCGAAGCCGCGCGCGCCGGCGAGGCGGGCCGAGGCTTCGCGGTGGTGGCCGACGAGGTCCGCAAGCTCGCCGAAAGATCGGTCGAAGCCACCAAGGAGATCGGCGAGGTCGTCCGCCAGGTCCAGGAAGAAACCCAAGGCGCCGTCGACACCGCCAAGGACGGCGCGTCCGCCGCCAAGGAGGGCATCGCGCTCGCCGACAAGGCCGGGCTCGCGCTGCGCCGGATCATGGAGTCGGTCACCCGCAGCAGCCAATTGATGGCGCAGATCGCCGGCTCCACCGCGAAGCAATCACAGGCCTCGACGGACGTGCTGCGCACCGTCAACGACATGACGGCCGCGACCAACCAGGTGACCACAGCCGTGCGCGAGCAGGCCGAGGGCAGCAAGCAGATCCGCTTGGCGGTCGAGAACATCAACAAGATCACGAGCCAGGTGGCGTTCTCGACCAGGGAACAGGCCGCCGGCGGGCGCCAGGTGCGAACCGCGGTCGAGAACATGAACAAGATCGCGGCGCAGGTCGGCATCGCGACCAAGGAGCAGGCCGAGGGCAGCCGCCAGATCATCCAGTCGGTCGAAAACATGAACCGGATGACGCAGCAGGTGAGCTTCGCGACCGCCGAGCAGAAGCGCGGCGGCGAGCTGGTGGTGCAGGCGATGGAGAACATCTCGGCGATCGCCCGCGACAACCTCTCGACAGTCGACGAGATGTCGAAGGCCACCGCGAACCTCGCGACGCAAGCCGAGAACCTGGCCAAGCTGATCGCCGTCTTCCGGGCCAAGTAGCCCGGTGGTCGATCTGCGCGCGGCCGCGCTCGCCTTGCAAGGCGGCGAAGAGAACGCGCGGCTGCGCGTGGTGCGCGAGCTCGGGTCCTCGCGAGCGCCGGAGGCGCTCCCGCTGCTGCTCGCTCAGGTCGCCGACGAGAGCTGGCCGGTTCGCCAGGCCGCCGCCGAAGAGGTCCGCGGCTTCGCCACGCAGACGCTGCTGCCGGCGCTGGATGCAGCGCTGCGTGACGACGCCAATGCCGGCCTGCGGAACGCCGCAATGGAGGTCTACGTGACGCTGGGCGAGCGCGCGCTGGCGCCGCTTCAGGCGCTGCTGCTCGACCGGAACGAGGAGATCCGCAACTTCGCGGCGGTGATGCTGGGCAATCTGCGCGACCCGCGCGCCGCCGCGTCGTTGATCGCGGCATTGAAGGACGCAGACGTGAACGTGCGCCACGCGGCCGCGGCCGCGCTCGGCCCGATCGGCGCGCGCGCGGCGGTGCCAGCCCTGATCCAGGCGCTCGCCGAGGAGCCGTGGCTCCAGTACCCGGCGATTCACGCGCTGGGCGAGATCGGCGACCCGAGCGCGACTCCGGCGCTCCTGCCGCTGCTCGACGACGAGACGCTGCGCGGGCCCGCGCTCGAGGCGCTGGCGCGGCTCGCCGGCCGCGACGCGCTTTCGCGGATCGCGCCGATCCTGCACGCAGACGATCCGGCGCTGCGCAATCTCGCGATCCAGGCCGTCGTCGCGATCGAGCAGCGCGCGACCGCCGAGGGCGAGAGCCTGGATCCAGGCGTTCAGGCCGTGCTGCGTCGCGACGATCTAGTCGCGCATCTGCTCGAGATGCTGAAGGACGACGATCCGCAGATTCGCCGCACCGGGGTGATCACGCTCGGCTGGCTGAAGGAGCCGCGCGCACAGCGCCCGCTGTTCGAGCTGCTTGCGGAGCCCGAGCTGCAGGAGCACGTCCAGCATGCGCTGGTGTCGATCGGCTTCGGCGATCCCGCGGCGTATCGCGATGCGCTCGCGCATCCCGCCGATCAGGTTCGCCAGGCGGCGATTCGCTGCCTGGCCTGGATCGGTCCGACGGTCGCGACGTCGCTGGTGGCGCCGCTGGTCCACGATCCCTCGCCGGAAGTGCGCGCCGAGGCGGTGCTCGCGGTCGGCCGGCTCGGCGACGAAGACGCCGCGATGCTGCTGTTCGAGCTGCTCGGCGACGAGAACGAGCTGATCCAGGAGCGCGCGATGAGCGGCCTCGCGCAGCTTCCGCCAGAGCGAGCCACGCCGCTCTTGGTCCAGGCATTGAAGAGCGAAGAGGAGCTGGTGCGGATCCGCGCGGCCGAAACGCTCGGAATGCTGCGTGACCCGAGCGCTGCGCGGCCTCTCTTGCCGCTGCTGCGCGACCCGCGCGAGGCCGTGCGCCGCGCGGCGCTGCGCGCCCTGCCCGAGCTCGACTACCCGGAGGCCGGCGCGCTGATGCGGCAAGCGCTCAGCGATCCGAGCAGCGGCGTGCGGCAACAGGCGGCGCTCTCGCTCGGAAAGCTCCAGGAGGCCGACGCGGTCAAGGATCTGGCGCCGCTGCTCGACGATCCCGATCCCAAGCTGCGCTTCGCCGCGATACGCGCGCTGGGCCAGATCAAGAACCCCGGTGTGGCGTCGCGGCTGATCGCGTTTCTGCTGGACAAGAGCAAGGAGCTGCGCTTCGCCGCCGTGGAGGCGCTCGCGGCGCTGCGCGCGACGGCCGCGGTGGCGCCACTCGTCGAGATGCTGCGCGACGGCGACCGCAACCTGCGGCGCGCGGTCGCCGAAGCGCTGGGTGCGATCGGCGATCCGCAAGCGGTCCCGCCCTTGCTGCTGGCGCTCGAGGACAGCCACTGGAGCGTGCGCTGCGCCGCAGCCGCCGCGCTGGGCCGGCTCGGCAGCGCCAAGGCGACGCCGGCGCTGCTGGCGCGGCTGAACGACGACGACACGACAGTTCGCCGGGCCGCGGCCACGGCGCTCGGCGAGGTCGGCGATCCACGCGCTGCGACGCGGCTGGTTCCGCTCGTCTCCGATCCCGCGCTACAGACCGCGGTGATCGATGCGCTTCGGCGAATGGGCTCGGCCGCGCTCGCCGAGATCGAGCGCGGCTTCGCGGCGGCATCACCGGAAGCGCGCCGTTTGCTGGTGGATGCTGTGCAGCGCCTCGAGGATCGGCGCGCGCGGCGGCTGCTGTTCGCGGCGCTCACCGATCCGAGCCCGGCGGTGCGCGCCGAGGCCGCGCTGGCGCTCGGCGAAGGCGGCTTCAAGGATGCGCTGCGGCCGCTGATGGACCTGAAGGCGGAGGATGCGGCGCCCGAGGTCCGCCGCGCGGCGGGCCAGGCGCTGAAGAAGCTCGCTCCGCACTGAGGAGGGATGTTTCACCCCTCCGATCACGACGTCGAGCTTCACGAGGAGGAGTTCCGGCTGTTGCGCGACTTCATTCACGAGCGTTTCGGCTTGTTCTTCGAGGATTCCCAGCGGGCCTCGTTGCGCTCGCGCCTGGTGGGCCGCTTGGCCAGCCTCGACCTCGCGTCATTCGAGGACTACTACCACCACCTGCGCTTCGCGCCGCAGCGGACCGACGAGCTGCGCCGGATGATCAGCCACCTCACCAACAACGAGACCTATTTCTTCCGCGAAATCGCTCAGCTCCAGGTGTTCGAGGCGCATGTCCTGAAGACGCTCAAGGAGAGGAAGACCAAGGGCTCCGACCGACGCTTGCGCGTGCTGTCGGCGGGCTGCTCGACCGGCGAGGAGCCCTACTCGCTCGCGATGCTGCTGTACGACAGCGGCCAGTTCTTCTGGAACTGGGACGTGTCGGTGATGGGGCTCGACGTGGACGCGGTGGCGCTCGAGAAAGCGCGGCGCGCGGTGTACTTCCACAACTCGTTCCGTTCGATGGCGCCGCCCTTGATCGAGAAGCATTTCTCGAAGAACGGCAGCGGCCATGAGGTCAAGGAGGCGATCCGGAAGATGGTCCGATTCCGGCAAGGCAACCTGCTCGACGCGGAGAGCTACGAGGGCCTCCAGCCGATCGATGCGATCCTGTGTCGCAACGTGCTGATCTACTTCTCGGACACCGCGATCCGGCGGGTCGTCGACCACTTCTTCGAGCTCTTGGCGCCGGGCGGCTTCCTGCTGCTCGGCCACGCCGAGTCGCTCTCGCGGATCACCGACTCGCTCACCCCGGTACGCTTCAAGGGCGCGATGATCTACGAGAAGCCCGGGGCGCCCGAACCGGGGACCGCATGATCCGCGTGCTGATCATCGACGACTCCGCCTTCGTGCGGCAGGCCCTGTCGCGGATGCTGCGCGACGATCCCGAGATCGAGATCGTCGGGGTCGCGGTCGACGGCAAGGAAGGCGTCGAAAAGGCGAAACAACTCACGCCCGACGTGATCACGCTCGACATCCAGATGCCGCGCATGGGGGGACTCGAAGCGCTCGAGCGCCTGATGGCGGAGCGCCCGACGCCGGTGCTGCTGCTGTCCTCTCTGACGCGCCAAGGCGGTGACGTGACGCTGCGCGGCCTGGAGCTGGGCGCTCTCGATTTCGTGGACAAGTCGAGCGTCGGCAGCATGAACATCCTGTCGCTCGGCGAAGAGTTGCGCGCCAAGATCAAGGTGCTGGCTCGCGTGCCGGCGACGCGGCTCGCGCGCCGCGAAGAGCCTGCGCCCGCGGCGGCGGTCGAGCGCCGCATCGAAGCGGTGGTGATCGCGACCTCCACCGGCGGGCCGCCCGCCCTGCAAGCGCTGATCCCCAGCCTGCCCGCGTCGTTTCGGGCCTCGGTCTTGATCGTGCAGCACATGCCGGCCGGTTTCACTCGCTCGCTCGCCGACCGGCTGGCGCTGCGCAGCGTGCTTCCGGTCCGGGAAGCCCAGGACGGCGAACCGGTCACGCCGGGCCAGGTGCTGATCGCGCCCGCCGGCATTCACATGAAGCTGCGCCGCCGCGGCGAGCGCGTGAAGGTCTGGCTGGACGAGGAGCCGCAGACCGCGCTGCACCGGCCTTCGGCGGACATCCTGATGACTTCGGCGGCCAAGATCTTCGGCGCGCGGGCGCTCGGCGTGGTGCTGACCGGCATGGGCGCCGACGGCGTCATCGGCCTGCGCGCGATCCGCGACGCGGGCGGCCGCGTTTTCGCCGAGAGCGAGGAAACCAGCGTCATCTACGGCATGCCGAAGGCGGCTGTCGAGGCGGGACTGGTGGAGCGATCCGTGCCGCTCTACCGCATGGCCGATGAGATCTTGGCCGCGGTGTAAGATCGCCGGACCTTGAGCCTGACCGGCAACCTCGAGGATCTGCCTCTCCTCGATATCCTCCAGATCGTGTCTTTCAGCAAGAAGACTGGATCGCTGAGCATTACCACCAGCCTGGGCGAGGGGGCGATCGTGTTCCGCGAGGGCTTCGTGGTGGCCAGCTTCGCGTGGGACACATCACCGATCGGCCCCGACGTCGCACGGCTGCCGCACGCCGAAAGGGAAAGGGCGATCCGCCGCCGCATCGAGGCTTCGCTTCAACAGCTGATCCGTCTGCGCGAGGGCCAGTTCCAGTTCAGCTTGAGCGAGAAGACCCCGCTGAGCGTCGGGCCGAGAGACATCACAGGCGAGACGCTCGAGGCCGGCATCAACCCGCAGGAATTGCTGCTCGATCTGGCCCGCGGCATGGACGAGGACCGGCGCGATTCGTCGGAAGCGCTCGAGGCCTCGTTCACGGCTGCACCCGGCGCCGACCCTTCCGCAGAAGCCGGCGGCGAAGCGGAAGGCCTGCCCGATATCGAAGAAGGAGACGAGCACGACGAGCTTCCGTTGCCGGCGGCTCCGCTACGCACCGATCGCGATCCGGCGCCCGAGTACACCGCGCTGCGATCGGACGTCGCCCCCGAATACACGGTTCCCCTTCAGTCCATCCCCGAAACGCTGCTGCGGCACTCGGCTCCGCCTGCGGCCGGCGTGCCGGAACAACCGGCAACGCCTGCGGCGGAAGAGATCCGCGCGCTGCTTCTCGTCGACGATGAGGAAGACGTCCGCCGAATCCTGGCGCAGAGCCTTACCCTGGGCGGCTATCAGGTCGTCGAGGCCGAGGATCCGGACGCCGCGATCAAGAAGGCGAGCCGGCTCTCCAAGGCGGGGATCGCCTTCGTGCTGGTGACCGACCTGGGCATGCCGACTTCGGGAGGCTCGTCCTTTCAGGGCGGCTTCGAAGTTGTAAAGCGCCTCGTCAAGATGAAGCTCGACCCGCCGGTGCTGATGATGACCGAAACCCTGTCGCCCGCCGTACGCTTGCGCGCCAAGCAGCTCGGCATCTCGAGCTTCGTCTTCAAGCCGGGCCTGTCGAAGCTCGATCCCGAGCAGCATCAGGCCGACTTGCGGGCGTTCGCGTCCAAGCTGCTGGCCGACGTGCTGCCCGAGCTTGCGCGGAAGAGCGGGCTGCCGCGCGACAAGAAGCCGGCGCGTGAGAAGGCGAGCGGACCCGCGCCGACGCGGGACGGCGCAGGCGCTTCGCGCGACATCAAGGTGCTCCAGGCCGCGCTCAACGAGCTGCGCGCCACCGAGGACGCGTCGCGCATCTCGGCGCTGGTGATGAAGGTCGCGCGCGAGTTCTTCGAGCGCGGCGTGCTGTTCCTGATCAAGGACCAGGAGCTGCGCGGGCTGGGCGGTTTCGGGCCGGTCGGCGCGGGCGAGAACATCAGCTTGATCGTGCGCGAGGTGAGCGTCCCGCTCGACGAACCCTCGGTGTTCGTGGACGTCGCCTCGTCGGGGCGGGCGCGGCATGGAGCCCTCCCCGACAACAAGTGGAGCCAGTACCTGATGGGGCGGCTCGGACGATTTCGCTCCAGCGACGTGGCGCTGCTGCCGCTGGTCGCGCATCGAGACACGATCGCGATCCTGTTCGGCGACAACCCCGAAACCGGCCGTCCGCTGCAGCGCCTCGACGCCTTCGACGTCTTCATGCAGCAGGCGGGCGTCGCCATGGAAAACGCCATCCTGCTGCGCAAGCTGCGGTCGGTCGACGAAAAGAGGTAGGATTTCGCTTCCCGGCATCCCCGGGTTGTGAAGGACGCTCTTCGATGTCAGACGCCGACGACGCCGCCAAGGGCAGTCAGGACTTCTCGCAGATGTTCGTCAAGGTGAAGGATTTCACCGAGGAACTGCTGCGCGAGAACGAGCGGCTGCGCTTCAAGGTGGCCGGGCTGGAGAACCAGGGCGGCGGAGCGCCCAGCGATGCCAGGGAACGCGAGTTGCAGCAACGCATCCGCGAGCTGGAAGAGCGCTTGCGCGAGATGGAGGCGCGCTTCCGCAAGGTCGAGGACGAGAACAAAGAGTTCGCCGATCGCTACATCGAGATCGAGGAGCAGAACAACAACCTGGCCAACCTGTACGTGGCCTCTTACCAGCTCCACTCCACGGTCGACTTCAAGGAGGTCGTGCGGATCGTCCAGGAGATCGTCATCAACCTGATCGGCGCCGAGGCGTTCCACATCTTCGTGATCAGCGAGAAGACGGGCGCGCTCGAGCTGGAGGCCTCAGAGGGCCAGGCGTCGCCGGTGACCTCGGTCGCGGTCGGCGAAGGACCGATCGGCCAGGCGGCTCAGACGGGCGAAAGCTTCTACGCCGACAGCGTCGCCCACAAGGAGCCGACGCCGTTCGACAAGCCGATCGCCGTGATCCCGCTGAAGATCAAGGAGAGCGTGATCGGCGTGATCTCGATCAACAAGCTGCTGGTTCAGAAGACCCAGTTCACCACCATGGACTACGAGCTGTTCACGCTCTTGGCGGGCCATGCCGCCACCGCGATCTTCTCCGCCAAGCTCTACTCGACGTCGGCCCGGAAGCTGACTACGCTGCAAGGCTTCCTCGACATGCTGAAGCAGCCCGCGAAGTAGCGCTCACCCACCCGAGACGCCGCAGCGCTCCCGAAGGTCGCCCGATCGGCCGGCCGCCTATAATCGACGCCGAGGAACAAATGACCCAGGCCCGAACGTTCGGCGAACTGAAGCGCACGTACCCGCCGCCCGCGGGCGGCGTGAAGGACGAGATGCGGAAGAACCTCCTGAGCAAGCTCTCGTCGGGCGGGCCGCTCTTCCCGGGCATCCTCGGTTACGAGGACTCGGTGCTGCCCAAGGTCGTGAACGCGATCCTGTCGCGCCACAACATGATCCTGCTGGGGCTGCGAGGGCAAGCCAAGAGCCGGCTGATCCGCTGCTTCACGACGCTCCTGGATCCGCTGATTCCGGCGGTGGCCGGCTCCGAGATCCACGACGACCCGTTTCGGCCGCTGAGCAAGGGAGCGAAGGATCTGCTGGCACGCGCGGGCGACGACACGCCGATCGAGTGGCTGACGCCGGACCAGCGTTATGTCGAGAAGCTGGCGACGCCCGACGTGACGATCGCGGACATGATCGGCGACGTCGATCCGATCCGCGCGGCGCGCGGCGGCCACGATCTGTCGAGCGAGCTGACGATGCACTACGGCCTCCTGCCGCGCGCGCACCGCGGCATCTTCGCGCTCAACGAGCTGCCCGACCTCGCCGGCCGGATCCAGGTCGGTCTGTTCAACGTGCTCCAGGAGGGCGACGTCCAGATCAAGGGCTACCCGATCCGGCTGCCGATCGACGTGTGCATGGTGTTCACGGCCAACCCCGAGGACTACACCGCGCGCGGCAAGATCATCACGCCGCTCAAGGACCGGATCGGCAGCGAGATCCGCACCCACTACCCCGCGACGCTCGAGCAGGGTGTCGCGATCACCCAGCAGGAAGCCTGGACGGCGCGCGGCGATACGGTGCGGGTGCCGCGCTTCCTTCGAGAGGTGGTCGAAGGCGTCGCCTTCGCGGCGCGGCGCGAGAAGAAGATCGACAAGCGCAGCGGCGTGTCGCAGCGGCTGCCGATCAGCGCGCTCGAGATCGCCGTTTCCAACGCCGAGCGGCGCGCGCTGGCGCTGGGCGAGACGCCGATCGTGCCACGCGTCGCCGACGTGTACGCCGCGATGCCGGCGCTCACCGGCAAGTTCGAGCTCGAGTACGAGGGTGAGATGGTCGGCGCCGAGCGCGTGGCCAGCGACTTGATTCGCGACGCGGTCGGGGAGGTGTTCTCGGTGTACCTAGGCTCGGCCGATCTGAAGGGCGTGTCTTCGTTCTTCGAGAACGGCGGCACGTTGAAGCTCGAAGAGGCGGCCGCCTCCGCCGCGATGGTTCGCCAGCTTCGTCGCGTGCCAGGCCTGTTCTCGCACACCCAGGCGCTGGGCGTGTCGGACAGCGACCCCGAACCGCTGCTCGCGGCCGCGGGCGAGTTCATCCTCGAGGGCCTGTGGTCGCAGAAGCGGATTGGCCGCAGCGACGACAAGGGCTTCGTGGCGATCGAGCGCAAGACCGAGGTCGACATGGATCTCGAGCGTCTGGAGCGGCTGCGTCGCATGAAGAAGCAGGTGAACTAGCTTGCGCTTCGTTCGCTACCACCGCTACATCGCGGACCTGTGGGACGACCTGAACCTCGAGGACCTGGTCGGCGAGCTGTCGGATTTCTTCCTGCAGAGCGGTTTCGGCGACGAGCCGGGTGAGTGGGACGAGAACGACTTGCAGTCGCTCCACGACGCGATCTTCGAGGCGTTGATGCGGCGCGGCATGCTGTCGGACGAGGACCTCCAGAAGCTGATGTCGGATCAGGAGTCGCTCGATCAGTTCTTGCAGAAGGTCGTGGAGCGGATGGTTCGCGAGGGTTACTTGCGCACCGCCGAGCAGCAGCCGTTCAACGATCCGACGCAAGCTGGAGGCGGCGGCCACGGTCCCCAGGGTCCGCCAATCAAGTTCGAGTTGACCGAGAAGGGCAACGATTTCCTCGGCTTCAAGACGCTCAAGGACCTGTTGGGCTCGCTCGGCAAATCGTCCTTCGGACGTCACGACACGCGCGACCTGGCAACGGGCATCGAGGCCTCGGGGCCGAGCAAGCCCTACGAGTTCGGCGACACGATGAACCTCGACGTGGCCGGGACGCTCCTGAACGCGGTCGCGCGCGAAGGGCTCAAGGTGCCGCTCGAGGTCGACTACAAGGACCTGCTGGTTCACCAGACCGAGTACCAGAGCTCGTGCGCGACGGTCGTGATGCTCGATTGCTCGCACAGCATGATCCTGTACGGCGAGGACCGCTTCACGCCCGCCAAGAAGGTGGCTCTGGCGCTCTCGCACCTGCTCCGCACCCAGTATCCCGGCGACAGCTTGAACCTGGTGTTGTTCCACGATTCGGCCGAAGAGGTGCCGCTCTCGCAGCTCGGCAAGGTCAAGGTCGGTCCCTACTACACCAACACGCGCGAGGGCCTCAGGCTCGCCCAGCGAATCCTCTCGCGCCAGACGAAGGACATGAAACAGATCGTGATGATCACCGACGGCAAGCCGTCGGCGCTCACCGAAGCCGATGGCCGCATCTACCGGAACCCGTTCGGGCTCGACCCACGCGTGGTCGCGCTCACGCTCAAGGAAGTGTCGAACTGCCGCCGCCAGGGCATCCTGGTCAACACGTTCATGCTGGCGCGCGATTGGGAGCTGGTGGCGTTCGTGAAGAAGATCACCGAGATCTGCCGCGGCAAGGCCTACTTCACGACG
>CAZVOI010000156.1:0-1816 GCA_964628275.1 uncultured Acidobacteriota bacterium
CTGAGTTTGTCGGCGGCCAGGGTGCGGAAGCTGGCCGCGGCGAGCGCCGCCGCCAGCAGCAGCCTCGCGCTCACGGGAACACGAGGTCGATCTTGCGCCAGTCCTTTTGCGCGGCCGCGCACTTCGCGGTCCAGTCCTGAGCGTAGTTGAGCTGGTCGGGGACCTGGGCGGGCCAGAAGCAGCCGATGTGGCAGTCGAACAGGTCGCGCTCGACAGGCTGGCACAGGCCGGCGGTGCCGCCGTTCCGGTCCACCTCCCAGCCCGGGAAGAAGACCAGCGAGCAGCCGAGCGGGATGTGCGGCCCCTGCGGCTGCTGTGGCGGTTCCTGGAGCGCGACCACGTCCCCCGGCGACGCGGGCTCCTGCTCCTGCAGGTGGCGCTCGATCAGCGCCGCTTTCCGGTTCACCGCCTTGACATGCTTCATGAACCCACCCGTTCGTCGAACTGACGCAGGAACCCCGGCTGCTTCTCCGCCAACTCGCCATAGATTTCGAGGCACGTGTGGATCCAGCCGCGGATCCACTCGCAATAATGAAGGTTGGGTCGCCGCGCGTCGCCGTAGCGCGTGTAGGCCTCGTGATAGCAGCCACCGGCGCAGATCGGCCGCGCCCAGCAGCGGCTGCAGTCGGTCTTCTCCGCGATGTGGCTTGCCTCGAGGAAGCGCGCCTGCGCCTCGCGGTCGATCCCGTCCACGACCGAGCCGAGCGTGTGCGCCTTCGATCCGGCGAAGCGGTGACAGAGCGCGACTTCGCCGTCGGTCGAGACTCCCATCAAGCCCAGGCCAGCGCCGCACGGATAGGGCTTGCTCATGCCCTTGTGGATCTCCTCGAGCGTGTCCCTCACGTTCGAGAAGCCGTGTGGGCGGCCCTCGAGCGAGTAGTCGAGGAACTCGCGCGCCAGCTCGCGGAACTGCTCCAAGACCTGCTCGAACCCGTCGCCCGCGATCGCGAAGTCGCGTTTCGCGGACGTCGTGGCCGGGGCGAAGCCGACCTCGCGGAAGCCGATCTCCTCGGTGAGATGGCGGTAGATGCCCTTTACGTCGAGGTTTGGGCCGGTCAGCGTAACGCGCGCCCCGATCGGCCGCCGGGTGTGCCGCTTCAGCAGCTCCTTGATCTTCGGCAACACCACGTCGTAGCTGCCGGCGCCGCCCTTGAATACGCGGAAGCGGTCCTGGGCCTCTTTGGGGCCGTCGATCGAGATCGTCACGCCGACGTCGTTCTCGACCAGATACTCGATGACGTCGCTGCGCAGCAGCGTCGCGTTCGTGGTCAGGCTGAAGTCGACCGTCTTGCCGAGTGCAAGGCCGCGCTCGCGGGCGTACGCGATCGCCTTCTTCAAGACCGGCAGGTTGAGCAGCGTCTCGCCGCCGAAGAACGTCAGGTGGGCGAAGCGGTTTTCCCCCGACTCCTCGAGCATGAAGTCGACGGCCGCCCGAGCGGTCTCCTCGCTCATGAAGCGCGAGCCCTCGGTCGCCGCCCCCGGGATCCGGTCCTCGCCGTACTCGTAGCAGTAGGCGCAGCTCAGGTTGCACTGGTTGGTGACGTTGAGGACGAGCGTTTGCAGCGGGAACGGCCGCATCGGCAGCGCCTTCGGGACCTTGGGCTCGGGCGCGTCGGTGCCGATCGCCCGCACCCGGACCAGCTCACGGAGCGTGTCGTGAAGCGCCGCCGGCTCGATGCGCTCGTCTAGCTCGCGCTCGAGGTCCGCGACCGTCAACGGACGCCCGTCCAGGGCGTCGAGGATCGCCTGCGCGGTTTCGTCGAGGCCGAACACCGCCGCGCTCGGCACCAGGTACGCGAAGCTCGAGCCGGCCGCC
>CAZVOI010000157.1:0-6199 GCA_964628275.1 uncultured Acidobacteriota bacterium
GGGACCTGCAACACGCTCTATCCCGTGCACGGCGAGCCGCGGTTGGTCGCCGGCACGCCGACGAGCAACGACGTGCTCAAGTGCCAGACCAAGCCAATCGACTACGCCGACTACCGAGCGCCGTTCAGCGACGGGCAGAAGGCGCTGCTGGCTCGGATCTTCCCAACCGGCGTGTGCGATTTCAGCAAGCCGGGCGTGGAGCAGGTGGCGCTCGAGGGAACATATCAACGGTTTTGATTGGCGGGTGTATGACCCATGATCGGCGCGCTTTCCTGAGAACGTCACTGGCAGCTTCGACGGCGCTAGCCGCGGATCAGCAAGCCACAGCCGCGCCGGCGGCTTTTTTCCCCGGTTTCGAAGCGCGCAAGATCCAGACATCAGGCGCGACGATCCACGTGCTGCGCGGCGGCAGCGGGCCGCCATTGCTGCTGCTGCATGGCTACCCACAGACCCACGTCGAGTGGCACAGGATCGCGCCGCAACTCGCCGAGCGGTTCACGGTCGTGCTGACGGATCTTCGAGGCTACGGCGACAGCAGCAAGCCGGCCGACGGCGAGAATCACGCGAACTACTCGAAGCGCGCGATGGCGCTCGATCAGGTCGAGGTGATGCAGGCGCTCGGCTACGATCGCTTCGCCGTGGTCGGTCACGATCGCGGCGCGCGTGTGGCGTGGCGTCTCGCGGTCGAGCATCCCGAGCGCGTCCTCCGTGCCGCGGTGCTCGACATCGTGCCGCTGCCGTATTCGATGATGACGCGCGAGTTCGCCACGCAGTACTTCCACTGGTTCTTCCTGATCCAGCCGGCGCCCTTCCCAGAGACGCTGATCGGCAACGATCCGGAGTTCTACCTGCGCTCTCGCTTCATCCGCCCCTCGAGCGGCACAGGGGCGATCACGCCCGCGGCGTTTGCCGAGTACCTGCGTTGCTTCGAGGATCCCGCGACGATTCACGCGACGTGCGAGGACTACCGGGCCGGCGCGACGATCGACCTGGAGCACTCGGGGCAGGACGGGACGAGGAAAGTGACGTGTCCGCTGCTCGTCCTGTGGGGCGAACGCGGAACGGTTGGCCGTCTCTACGACGTGATCAAGATCTGGAGCGACCACGCGCTGAGCGTCACCGGCAAGGCCCTGCCGGCCGGTCATTTCCTGCCGGAGGAAGTCCCAACCGAGACGTTGGCCGCACTGCTCCCGTTCTTACGAGGCTGAAGGCCACCGCCTCTTGAAACAGAGGTCACGCGCTCAGCTCACTGACCCAGTTCTCGACCCTGAGCCCGGGCACGCGGCTGAAGTGCTTCGTGTTGTTCGTAACGACCGTGAGCCCGAGCGAGAGCGCATGAGCCGCCAACAGGGTGTCAAAGGCGCCGATCGGCGCTCCGCGCCGAGCCCATGCCGCCGCAACCAGCGCGAACCGATCGGCTGCGGCCGCATCGAATGGAATGACCGCAACGTCCTTGATGAAGCTGCGGATGGAGCGGCGCAACTTCTGCGATTGCTTGGCCTCTGCTCCGAACTTCAACTCGGCCAGGGTGATCGAACTGAGGCAAAGCTCGGAGGGTTGGTGCTGGAGCACACGGGCGCCTACCTGCCCCACACCGCGAATCCCATAGCTAACGGTGTCAGCGTCCAGCATGAACCGGGGCATCAGGCGAAGGGGTTTCGAAGCTCGGTGATCTTCTGCTGTTTCGGCCGTGGGATGTCCCCCGACCACGAGCCCAAGCAGGATCGGAACTCCTCGGACCATTCATCCGCCGGTTCGAGGATGACGCGCCGTCCCTCGCGGCGCACCAGGACTTCCCGCTGAGCGATGAAGCGGCATTCCTTCGGAAGGCGCACCGCCTGGCTTCCGCCGTTCTGGAACAGTTTTGCGCGCGTAGTCTTCACACCAATAGTATAGACGCCATCTAGACTTTCAGGGGCGCGGGTGTTTAGCCGAGCTCAGACCCGGGCCGGGTCGGGGTGGACCCAGGGCGCCCGGTAGGGCCGCGCCAGCAGCCGGTTGGCCTCGTCGTCGTTCACGACACGGCCCTTCGCGTGGTCCCACTGCAGCGCGCGGCCGAGCTGCAGCGAGAGGTTGGCGAGGATGCACGCGGTCGTGGACATGTAGCCCTGTTCGATGTCGGCCACCGGACGTTTCCGCGTTTCGATGCAGTCGAGCAGGTCCTTCATGTGACCACGGATGGCGGGGGCCACGTGCTTCTCGAGGTCTTTCTCCGTCTTGTCTTCGGGGAACTGCTCGAGCTCGTAGGTGACGTCCTGGTGGACGGGGGTTCCCTGCCGCGGCGTGAAGTCGTAGCTCATCACGCTGGCCTTGAGCGTGCCCTTCTCGCCGTAGAACGTCATGCCCCAGGGGTACTTGGGATCGGGGGCATCGCCGTAGGTCCGGTGGGTCCAGACGACGCTCAGCTCCGGGAACTCGAAAGTGGCGGTCTGGGTGTCGGTGATGTTGGACTTGCTGGCCTTGTCCACGAAGATGCCGCCCGTGGAGCTGACGCGCGCCGGCATGCCGAGGTCCATCATCCAGCGCACCGCGTCGAGCATGTGGATGCACATGTCGCCCATGATGCCGTTGCCGTATTCCATGAAAGCCCGCCAGCTTCGCGGATGGACGAGCTTGTTGTAGGGCCGCATCGGCGCCGGGCCGGTCCAGAGCTCGTAGTCGAGGTTCGCCGGCGGCGCCACGTCGGGTGGGTTCTCGCGGGTCCGCATGTGGTAGTAGCAATAGATCTCGACCAGGCCCACCTTGCCGAGCTTGCCTTCGCGGATGATCCGGTCGCGCGCCTCGATCAAGTGCGGCGTGCTGCGGCGCTGGGTGCCGACCTGGACCACGCGGCCGTACTTGCGCGCGGCCGCCAGCATCGCCTGGCCCTCGATGACATCGGCGCTGATCGGTTTTTGCACGTAGACGTCGGCGCCGGCCTTGACCGCTTCCAGGAACGGCAGCGCGTGCCAGTGATCCGGCGGCGCGATCAAGACGATGTCGAGGTCTTTTTCGCCCAGCATCGCACGGTAGTCGGCGTAGGTTCGCGGCGTCTTCCTCGAGAGCTGGCGCGTCGCGACCAATTGCGCGGCGTCGGCCAGCATCTGCCGATCCGGATCGCACAGCGACACGACCTCGACCGGCGCGACCTGGACCAGCCGCAAGAGATCGCTCTTGCCGTACCAGCCGCTGCCGATCAGGCCCACCCGTTTCTTCGGCGGATCGGCGTAGGCACCAAGGGACCGAGCCGCCGAGAGTCCGAGGGCGGCGGCAGTGCTGGATCGCAGGAAGACTCGGCGTTTCATGGGGAGGTTTTGGCCCGAACCGGCCCGGATTGCAAGCGGGAGCCACTACAATGTCGCGAGCCTGGCGGCCGGAGGCATCCACGGAACCGAGAATCCTTCAGATCTTCGACGACAGCCTTCGCCGCTGCAGCGCGGACGCGCGCTTTCTCGACCGTTTCTACGAAAACTTCCTGGCGTCTTCGCCGAAGGTGCGCGAGAAGTTCGCCAAGACCGATTTCGTGCACCAGAAGCGATCCGTGCTCGCGTCCCTGCACCTGATCCTGCTCGCCGCGCAAGCCCCGGAAAAGGCCGATCGCTACTTGCGCGATGTGGCCGAGCAACATAGCTCGGCCCACCTCGGTATCGGGGCCGAGCTCTACGATCTCTGGCTCGACAGCCTGCTCGCAACGGTGCGCGAGTTCGACCCGGCATTCGGGCCCGAGGTGGAACAGGCCTGGGAGGACGTGATGGCGATCGGCATTCGGTATCTCATCTCGCGCTATTAGTTAGCGCTGATACGTTTGCGGGCCTTGTCCACCTTCTGCTGAAACACGAGCAACGGGTCGGCGCTCTTCGCGTCGGTCGTGAACGTGTAGGAGCGTCCACCGCGCAGCGATAGGCGCAGCGTGTTCTTCAGGTAGTCGACCTCGAAGCGCTCGAGATCCTGAAGCGGCGCGCTCCACGAGTCCTTGGCCGCGCTCGCCTCGAAGCGAAGCCCCGAAGGCGTCGCGCTCAGCCGGCCACGGCACGAGCCGATGCCGTGCTTGTGGATCACGTCGATCGCCTCGGCCAGGCGAATGTCCTTGAAGCGCGCCGAAACGACCACGGGAGCCTCGCCGATCTCGATCTCTTCCGCCTGCATCTCGAAACCCTCGGCCGACACGTGGACCCGGTGCGGCCCGGGCGTGACGTCGCTGACGTCGACCGGAGCCTTGCCGACGAAGCGCCGGTCGACGAACACGGACGCGCCCGGCACGTCCGACTCGACGCGTAGCAGGGGAGCTTTGGGCGGTGCTGTGATCGGGGGCGGCTTCGGCACGCCGCGGGCGGGCGAGGGCCTCGGCGAGAGCAGGGTCGAAGGAGGCGGCGCGGACCTCGCGGGGGCGATCGTCGCTGAAGGCGGCGCGGGCGTCGGCGACACGCGGGCCGGACGCCGCGTGGTGAAGGCGACGAACACGGCCAGCGCGAGCAGCCCGGCTCCGGCGAGCGCCCGAACCATCGGCTTGCGCGTGGATGGCCCGGCGCCGTAGGAGAGCGGCATCGAGCGGTCCCCTCAGCCTGCGAAGCGAGTCCGGATCGCCTCGGGGATGCGCCTCGGGCGGCCGCTGGCGGGGTCCACCGAACACCAGGTGGTGCGAGCCTGGACCAGCGTCCGCCCGTCCCCGGAGCGCGCGATCTCGGTGTGACGGACGCAGGTTGCCGCGGACGTCTCGCCGATGTAGGTGCGACCCACGAGCGCATCGCCCAGCCGGGCGGCGACCTTGTAATCGATCTCGTGGCGCACCACCACCCAGGCGATCTCGGCGCGCTGCTCGGGGCTGGTGATCGCGCGCCAGTGCGCCGCGGCCACGTCCTGGATCCAGCTCAAGTAGACGATGTTGTTGACGTGGCCGAGCGCGTCGATGTCCTCCGGCTGTGGCGCGAGCGGGATCTCGAACCAAACCGGATCGGGTTGCATGCTCACCGGGATTCGTTCCTCATCGCGAGGAGACACTACTCTGCGCGCGGTCCGGCGAGCAAGGGCGCAGGCGCTTGCGCCGCATTGGACGCCGGACCCATACTCCGGCTCCATGAAGCCCCTCTGCGTCGTCCTGCTCCTGGCCTGCCCCACGATCGCCGCTGCTGAGGTCCACCGCCATGCCGGCTCGGCCGACCCGCTGCCGCACGACAAGTACGTCCGCGTGGTGAGTGAGACGGACTCGCCCGTCCAGCAGGTCTTCATCAAGGCGAAGGACGGGCTGTATGTCGCGGCCGCCATTCGCCGGCCCAAGGGCGAAGGCCGGCGGCCGGCCATCATCTTCTTTCACGGCGCTCCGGGCGGCCGCGGGATGGAGCAACTGGTGGGCTGGTCGCGCGGAGCCACCGGCGGACCGGTGTGGGAGCGCTTCCTGCAGGAAGGCTTTGTCGTGGTGGTCGCCGATTACCGTGGCGGCGGGTGGAACACGGTCAACGCGCCTTCGTCCTCGGGAGCCGTCACCGCGATCGACGACGGCCTGGCGGTGATCGAGCACGTGAAGGGGTTGCCGTACGTGGACGGATCCCGGATCAGCCTGTATGGCGTGAGCCTCGGCGGCAATCTGGCCTTGTACCTGATCTCGAAGGCGCCCGAGATCCATGCCGCGATCCTCGGCGCGCCGGCCCCGCTGTGGTTTCTCGGCGTGCCCTGGCCGGCAGGCGGCGGCCGGCCGGATCTCACCGTGGCGAAGCCGGATGCCGCCGTCGCGGCCGCGAACATCGAGCCCATCAAGACGCCGCTGCTGATCCTCGTCGGCACGGAGGATCGGCTGCTCTCGATCGACACGACACTCCACGACCTGCTCGCGCAGGCGGGCAAGTCCGTCAGGATGGAGGTCTACGAGCACGGATATCACGACTTCGTGCTCGGCTCGCAAGGCCAGAACCGCCCCGACCTCGCCCGCGGAGAAGTGCTGCTCGGCGGCGCGCTCGATGCGTTGGAGAAGTCGGTGGCGTTCGTGAAGGGGCAACCGCGGCCGGAACGGTAGCCGCGCATCTTTCTCACGCCTGGATTAGCCTTCGCTATCGTCCGTGCGACTCTCGCCTTCGATCATCCTGCTACTGGCCGCGGCGCCGGAGGCCGCTGCGCAGGCGCCGACTTGGTACCAGCACGTTCTCCCGGTGGTGGCGAAACGCTGTCAGGGTTGCCACGTCACGGGAGGCATCGCGCCGTTTTCGCTGGAGACGTACGACGAAGCAGC
>CAZVOI010000158.1:0-1582 GCA_964628275.1 uncultured Acidobacteriota bacterium
ACGGCGCTCTTCTCCGCGACGATCCCGCCGCGGATCGCCGCCATCGCGAAACGCCACCTGCGTGACGCGGTGCGTCTCGACGTCAAGGAAGAAGCGACTCGCGCAGGTACCCTGCCGCGCGTGCGGCAGGTGGCCTACCTGGTGACGCGCTCGCAGAAGGTGGACGGCCTCAGCCGGGTGCTGGACATCGAGAATCCCGGCGCGGCGCTCGTGTTCTGCCGGACGCGCAACGAGGTGGAGGAGCTGGCGCAGAGCCTCGGCGGGCGCGGCTACCGCGCCGAAGCGCTCCACGGCGGCTTCACGCAGGTGCAGCGCGACCGCGTGATGCGCCGCTTCCGCGAGGGCGCTGCCGACCTGCTACTCGCCACCGACGTGGCGGCGCGCGGGCTCGACATCCAGCACCTCACCCACGTCGTCAACTTCGACGTGCCGTCGGCGCCGGAGTCGTACGTGCACCGGATCGGACGCACCGGCCGCGCCGGACGCGAGGGGGTCGCGATCACGCTGGTCGAGCCGCGCGAGCGGCCGCTGTTGCGCAACATCGAAAGGCTCACCGGCAAGCGCATCGAGCTGGGCTCGCTGCCGACGGTGGCCGATCTCAGGGCGCGCCGGCTGGAGCTGACGCAGGCGACGCTGCGCGAGGCGCTCTTGCGCGGCGGCACCGACGGCGCGCGCGTCGTGGTGGAGACGCTCTCGGCCGAGTTCGACGTGATGGCGATCGCGACCGCCGCGGTCCACCTGATCCAAGAGGCGAGCGATCGCGACGGCGCCGCGCGCGGCGCGACCGACGCGCCGTCGCTGGCGCCGTTCCACGAGAAGAAGCCGCACGCGCGGCCGCCGCGCGAGCCGATCGAGATCAAGGCCGCTCCCCGCGAGACCCGCCCCAAGCCGCGTCGCGAACGCGGCTCCGAGGAGTTCACGCGCATCTACATCTCCGCCGGCCGCGTCGCGGGAGTTCGCCCTGCCGACCTGGTCGGCGCGATCACGGGCGAGGCCTCGACTTCCGGCGATGCGATCGGGACGATCGAGCTCGCCGACCGGTTCGCGCTGGTCGAGGTGCGCGAGAGCGAGGCCGACGCCATCGTCGCCGCGATCAACGGCAAGACCATCCGCGGTCGCCGCGTCACCGCCAGCCGCTACCGCGAGCCGCGCGCCAAGAAGTAGGGGTCGGGGCGCCCGGATTTGAAGGAGACCTCCCAGGTGCCATCGATCCAACGCTTCCAAGAAAGAGCGTGTCCATGCCGCGCCGAGCTGGCGGGAAGCACTCGCGTTCCTCTCATCGAGGGTCCCGCTACCGCGCTTAGCGCGCTCGTGTCAGTGACAGGACGGCGAACGCCGTGGCCGCGTCGCTCATGAAACGGCCGGTGTCGGACAGCGGGTCGCGCTGCTTGTTGAGCGATGCGGCGGGCCACTGGCCGGTGACGCGGTCCTGATTCCGCCGCAGCCATTCCAGTCCCCGAGCCACCTGGAGATCTGTGGAGGGGAGGCCAGCCTGCTGAAGCGCGAGCGTCACCAAGCCTGTCGCGTACCCGTCGCTGTGTCTGTCGAGCTCGCTGCCGTCCTGACGCTTCCAATCGCCGAG
>CAZVOI010000159.1:0-3149 GCA_964628275.1 uncultured Acidobacteriota bacterium
GGGGACGGCGAGGCCTTTTTCGCCGGCCGGGGCGAACACGTGGATGCCGTCTGCCTGACCGCCGAGCGGGGGTCCTTCCTCACGCTTCTCTACCCCGCGTGGTCGGTGGCCGTGCCGCACCCGCTCGAGATACGGTTGCCCCTCGCCTACCCGGTGGCCCGCCACGACCTGGCGATGGCCCGCTTTCTCGGCCTCTGGATCGACCTGAAGCGCAAGGACGGAACAATCCAGGCCCTCTACGACCATTGGATCCTCGGCAAGCAAGCCCAGACCCGCCGGCCGCGCTGGTCGATCCTGCGCGACGTCCTGCACTGGGAGCGCTGAAAGTACTCGCTGCCGGCTCAGCGCGCCCGGGCGCAGGGTGTGTGGTGCACGCGCGCGACGACGACGGATCAGGCCGCGACGTCCGCGGCCGCTGCCCGTTGAGCGGGTTCGGCCACGGCAAGCCGACCGGCGCGCCCCGGCTCAACTGGGCGTCCAGCCAGTCGCGCGCCTGGGCATGCTGCGCAAAGGAGCCCACGTGCGCATAGACGAGCAGGTTGGCATCAACCAGGATCACCCGAACGACTCGCCTTCCGCAGCGGCGAGCACATCGGCCACGTTGTCGACGTTGCCGATCAGGCAGCGCCCGAGATCCACCACCGCGGTCCGAAACGGAGCCCGCTTCTTCCGAGGGGCAGCCAGGTGCTCGAGGCCTTCGCGCAGAGCCTCGTTGACCAGCTCCTTGAGGCTCTGCTTGCGGACCTTGCGCAGCCGCTCGATTCTGGCGGCCACGTCGTCGTCGAGCGTCAGCGTCGTACGCATACAGTCAGAGCATGGAATCAGTGATGTCTTGATGTCAAAGGGGTGACTCGAGATCCTTGACCCGTGACTCGTTGGCGCTACGAAGCCGGTCTCGAGATCGTTATCAACGATCGCTGGCGCCTGGAGCCGCATTACCTGCGACAGGAGGACTCGCGCTCCGAGCCGAAACACACGAATGCGTTCGGCCTTCCGGGGTACCGCCCGCGGCGTGAAGCGCCTTAGGGTCGGCGCAGAAATAAATCTGGCTATTCGATCGTAATCGCGCCGAAACAGCCGGCATGCCCTCGCAGCGCTGAGTATCCGCTGAGGCAGTAACCACGCGGACTTCGCGGACTTGCGTTGTGGTGTTCTGGGCTTAGTTATGGCAGTATTACGCTTATGAATTGCGCAATGGTGCCATAATGAGACCAGTAGAATTCTCCGCAGACGCCATCGCCACACTGCTGCGCAAGCAAAAGATCGCCACTATGCCGGAGTTGATGGCGGTACTGGGCAGCGACGCCAGGCGGACGGTGTTCCGCAAGCTCAGCGAGTTGCGGTACCGCACCAGCTACTCCCATCGCGGCCGTTACTACACGCTCGACGAGGTCGCTGATTTCGATACGCGGGGCATCTGGTCGCACCGAGAGGTCTGGTTTTCGGTTCACGGCACACTGCTCTCCACGACCGCCGCGATCGTGGAGGTCGCTGAGCGAGGCCACTTCGTCGAGGAACTCGACAACACGTTGCACGTCGGAACCAAGGACGCGCTGCGCAAGCTCGTGCGAGATTCCCGTCTGGCGCGCGAACGGCTCGCGGGTCGGTATTTGTACTGTGCGGCGACCATCGACCGCAGACGCCAACAGTTGCTGGCCCGGAGAGTCCTCCTCGCACAGCCCGGGGTGGCTGGACCGCTGCCCGAGGCGGCCATCATGCCGGATGAATTGAGAGCGGCGATCGTGCTGTTCTTCAGTCTGCTCGATGAGAAACAGCGACGGCTGTACGCCGGACTCGAAGCCTTGAAGACGGGGAGAGGTGGTGCTGGTCGGATCGCCGCGTTGCTCGGGCTTGATGACGGCACCGTGGCCCGAGGCCGCCGAGAGCTACTGGCGCAAGACGTCGAGGTCGAACGGATCCGCGGGACGGGAGCTGGCCGCAAGCCGGTGGAAAAAAAACGCCGGAAGTAATCGACTGCATCGCGGAACTGATGAAGCACGAGACGGCCGGCGATCCGATGTCCGGGGTCAAGTGGACCCGCAAGACCACGGAGAAGATCGCCTCGGAGCTTCGGACTGCGGGCATCGGTGTCAGCCCGAACACGGTCGGAAGGCTGCTCAAGCAGATGGGCTACTCACTCCGGGTCAACCACAAGCAATTGGCCCGGGTTTGCAAGGTCGCGCCTGAAGACCGAGACGCACAGTTCACACACATCGCCCAACTCCGCGAGCACTGCGCCGCCCGCGGACTACCGCTCATCAGCGTCGACACCAAGAAGAAAGAGTTGATTGGACGCTTCAAGAACCCCGGTGCCGTCTGGAACCGTGAGCCCGTCGTTGTCAAAGACCACGATTTCCTCTCCGAAGCCGACGGAAAGGCGGTCCCCTATGGCATCTACGACATCCTCGCCAACCGTGGCACCATCTACGTCGGCACTTCGATCGACACGGCCGAGTTCGCCATCGATGCGATTGAAGCGTGGTGGCTCAGCGAAGGCCGCCACCGATACGACGGCGCGAAGGAACTCGCGATCCTAGCCGATGGAGGAGGCAGCAACGGCTCGACCAACCGCCTCTGGAAACATGGCCTCCAGCACCAGCTCGCCGAGCGATACGGCCTTACCGTAACCGTCGCCCACTACCCTCCGGGCGCGTCCAAATGGAACCCTATCGAGCACCGCCTGTTCAGTGAGGTCTCCAAGAACTGGGCCGGCCGGCCGCTCGACACCTACGACACCGCGCTCAACTACATCCGCACCACCAAGACCAAGACGGGCCTTCAGGTACGCGCTCATCTCCTGGACCGCCACTATCATCGGGGTGTCAAGATCGACGATGCCAAAATGCGCAACCTCTCCATTACTTGGCACGAATCGCTTCCGATGTGGAACTACGAACTCAGATCCGGCTCAATCTGAAACCGGGACTTATTTCTGCGCGAACCCTTACGGTAAAGGCTGATCGCCTCCGGACAGAGGTCGAAGACCATTGGCGGGATATGGCTCCCGGCAAAAAGAAGCTTCTCTCCGACCTCGCGCACGGTCTCTTTTTTCAAAAGGAATCCCTCGTGAGTCCGCCCTTGGATTTTTTCCTCGGGGTCACGTCCTTCATACAGGGCATCCTGAGTCCTCGTTGGAAGGCTGAGTCGAA
>CAZVOI010000160.1:0-2729 GCA_964628275.1 uncultured Acidobacteriota bacterium
ACGCGAACGCGGCGCTGTACTCGCCGAAGCCGACCGGCGTCAGCAGCCGCGCCGCGGCGAAGCCCAGCAAGAACAGCAGCAGGTTCGAGCCCTCGCCGATCGCCGAGAACAGGGCGTTACGCGCGAGGCGAGGCGCCTCGGGGCTCGGTGCGGCTCGGGGCGTGTCGATCGCGGTTATGTGCTCTGCTCTTTCTTGAGCAGGGCGTCCAGGCCGCGACTGATCTTCAGGCAGCGCGAGGGCGCGTCGGAGTCGAGCAGCTTCTGGCGCGCGCTGGCTGTGATCGGCAGGTGCTGGCAGGCCAGGTTGACCCAGCCCATCGACTCCTTGGAGCGTCGCTGCTTGTCGAGAAAGGCGCGCAGATCCGGATGCGCGTGCATGTAGCGGGCGAGCGCTTCGACGGCCGGCCCCCACTCGTCGCCGGGGTCGCCCTCGTCCAGGATCTCGATCTCTGCCACCAGCGTGTCGCTGCCGACGAGCGAGACGACCCGCGCCCGCCGGTGTCCGTCCAGCTCCACGCGCCGCGTCTGATCGTCGATCGGTTCGTTCTCGTTCAGGTCGGCCAGCGTGCCGATGCCGTGAAGCGGCCCGCCCTCGAGGTTCGTCTCCTTCTGAGCGAGCGCCAGAAGCTGCTTGCCGCTACGCATCGTCATCTCGAGGGCGCGCAGTGCTCCGGGGCGAGACACCGTCGTCGAGAGCGACGCCGCGGGAAACAAACAGACGTCGCGAAGCGGCAGCACTGGCAAGATCAGGTTGCCGCGCGGCGTCAGGGGCGGCTCGGAGCTGGCCACTGCGCGAGAGGATACTACGCTTTGCCGAGAGCCCCCCGGCGCCATTTGCGCCGCAGGACTGCGAGCGCGGAAAGGCGCCGCTTTCCCGGCAGCGTCTCGATCCAGTCCTCGCCGATCCGCGCGATGCGCGCTGGATTGCCGCCGGGGAGCGTGATCGGTACGCCCGCTACTTTGCCGCAGAACGCGGCGCGATAGCCCACCTCGCGCGCGATCCGCTCGGCGGTTGGCCCCGCGACGTGCCACGGATAGCAGATCCGCGTGACCGGCCCGCCGGTCCGCTTCTCGATCAGCGCCTTCGAGCCCAGAAGCTCATGCCGGATCGCTTTGGCCTGTTCTTCCGCGGTCTCGATCCGGCCTGCGATCGCGCTCGGCATCAGGCGTCGAAGCTCGTCCCTCCAATTGGGATCGGAAAAGAAGCCGCCGCCGCCGCCAGCGACGCGCTCGACGGCCGCGCGTCGACACGTCTCGTCTTCGAAGAAACGCCGCACTTCGCCGAGCCTGGGCTCGGATCGGAGCAGCGGCGTGCCGAGCGGGATCTCCGAAACGGGGAGATCCACGCCGTTCGCGTGGATCCGCGGGACGTCCAGCGAGGCGTAACCCTCGCGTAGCTCGGGGCCCATGAAATCCACGACTTCCGGAGCCATCGGAACGCGCGCGTGCGAGAGCGAGTGGCTTTCGAACTCGAAGCGTCCGCTTCGCATCAGGATCTCGATCTCGCTCCACGACAGGAAGCCCTCGTTGGCCGGCGGCGCCTGCAGCGCGCCTTCGGGGACCGCCCGCGCGGCCGCTTCGCTGACGCGGCTCGGCACCAGGAACACGACCGCCTTCATGCCGAACCGCCGCAGCAGCGGATCGCCCACCGAGTAGACGCTGGCGCGTCCGTCGTCGATTGTCAGCAGTACCGCCCGCTCGGGGGCTGGCCGCGAGCCGGTCAACGCCTCCAGATACTCGGCGACCGACAGCGTGGCGTAGCCGTTGTCCTGGAGATAGGCGAGCTTCGAGCCGAACGACTCGGGGTCGAGAGAGTGGAAGACGAACACGGGGATTTCACCCCGGGGCAGCTCGCCGCCAGTGACGAAGCCGGGATAGCCGCCGAACAGGAGGTCTCGGGGGACCTCGGACGCTTTCGCGAGGCGCGCCCACGTTCCGCTCACGCCGCGAGGAGTTCCTGGTAGACCTCTTCGATCTGGCGCACGCAGGCGTTCACGTCGTAGCTGCGCGACGCGGCGAGCGCGTTGGCCCCGAGCCGATCCCGCAAATCGCGGTCGCCGAGCGCGCGTCCGAGGGCGATCGCCAGCGCCGCCGGGTCGCCCGGAGCCACCAGCAGGCCCGTCTCGGCGTCGACGATCACCTCGCGACAGCCGTCGACGCTGGTCGACACCACGGCCTTTCGGGAAGCCATCGCCTCGAAGAGCGTGAGCGGCGTGCCCTCGTAGAGCGAGGCGATGCACAGCACGTCGATGGCCCCCAGCACGTCCGGCACGTCGCCGCGATGTCCGGCGAACACGACGCGGTCCGAGACGCCGAGGCTCACGGCCTGCGCGCGCAGCGATTTCAAGAGGTCCCCGTCACCCACGATCAAGAAGCGGGCATCCGGGTGGCGCGCGAGAACGGCAGGCGCGGCGTCGAGAAGGTAGCGGTGCCCCTTTTGTGGGTTGAGCCGGCCGATCGCGCCGACGACGAGCGCTGTGTCCGGAATCCCGAGCTCGCAACGCACGGCGAGGCCGCGCTTGCTGGATACCGGCGCGAACTCGTCGAGCGGCGCGCCATTCCAGATCAGACGCACCCGCTCGCGGGGCACGAAGCGCTCGCGCACCAGGAACTCGCGCGTCGATCCGCTGACCGCGATCGCGCGATCCGTCAACCGTGACAGCACACGATCAGCGAGCGCCTGATGCGGTGGCAGCTTGGGGTCGGCGAAGTGCTCGTGGAGCACCAGC
>CAZVOI010000161.1:0-1900 GCA_964628275.1 uncultured Acidobacteriota bacterium
GCGCGAGCGCGGCGACAACCGCGGTGACGAGCCTCATTTCCTATCTCCTACTTGTCTTGTCTTGGGGCAAGGCGAACGCAAGGTAGGCATCGCCCGACGGCGTCCCCAGCTTGCCGCCGCCGCCGGCCGCGATCACCACGAACTGACGGCCGTTCACAGAGTAGCTGCTGGGTGTCGCGTAACCGCCGAAGGGCAGCTTGTGCTCCCACAGCAGCTTGCCCGTCGCGCTGTCGAAGGCGCGGAACTTCTCGTCCATCGTCGCGCCGATGAAGACCAGCCCGCCCGCCGTCACGATGCTACCGCCCATGTTGGGCGTGCCGGTCGGCGCGATGCCGCGCGCCGTCAGCTCCGGGAACTCGCCGAGCGTGGCTTGCCAGTGGATCTGTCCGCGATGGAGGTCGATCGCGGTCAGCGTCCCCCACGGCGGCTTCACGCCCGGGTAGCCTTCGGAGTCGGTGAGACGCAGCAGGCCGGCATCGCGATAGGGCTCACCGGGGTCTTGCGTCGGCTGCAGCTTCAAGAGCCTGGGAAAGTTGTTGGCGTTGACGTAGAGCAGCCCGCTGGCCGGGTCGAACGACGCGCCCGCCCAGGTCCCGCCGCCGATCGTGCCGGGACTGTAGAGCGTGCCTTCCAGGCTCGCGGGCGTATAGAGCGGGCCGAAGCGGGCGCCCGCGAGCTTGGCCCGAACCGAATCGCGCGCCTCTTTCGAGATGTTCGTGATGTCGGCTTCGCTGAAGCCCTGCCGCGCGAACGCGGGAGGCCTTGTTGGAAACGGCTGGGTCTGCGCCGACTCCTCGCCCCGCACATCGGTCTTGGGGACCGCGCGCTCGACGATCTCGAAGACAGGCTTGCCGGTCGCGCGCTCGAAGAGGAAGACGAAGCCCTGCTTGGTGATCTGCGCGGCCGCGTCGACCGAGCGGCCGGCTTGGCGCACGCTCAGCAGCACCGGGGGGTAGGGCAGGTCGTAATCCCAGACGTCGTGGTGAAGCAGCTGGTAGTGCCAGACCCGCCGCCCGGTCCGCGCCTCGAGCGCCAGGACCGAGTTGGCGAACAGGTTGTGGCCCTTCCGATCGCCGCCGTAGAAGTCGAAGCCCGCCGAGCCGAGGCCGACGAAGACCAGGCCGCGGCCCACGTCCACGGTCGCGCCGCTCCAGGAGTTGACGCCGCCTCGATCTCGCCACGAATCAGCCGTCCAGGTCTCGTGGCCGAGCTGGTTCGGCCGCGGGATGGTGTGAAAGCGCCAGACCTGCTTGCCGGTGTGAACGTCGAACGCGCGCACGTCGCCGGGGCCGCCTCGGTAGCCTTCGTCGAGCGAGAAGCCGAGGATCACCAGGTCCTCGAAGATCGCGGGCGCTGAGGTCACGCCATAGGTGAGCTCGCGCAGGTCGCGCTCGATGCCGGCGCGCAGGTCGACGACGCCGTCCGTGCCGAAGTGGGGATCGAGCGTGCCGGTGCGCGCGTCGAGCGAATAGAGAAAGCCATCCGGCGTCGCGAACAGAATCCGCCGTGCTCCGTCGTTCCGAGCTTCCGCCCAGTGCGCGACGCCGCGGTTGTACAGATAGCGATGCCGCCCGCCACGTTTCGGGTCGAAGCGCCACAGCTCGCGTCCTTTTCCGGCATCGAGCGCGATCACCTGCGTGTCCGGAGACGTCACGTACATGACGCCGCCGACGACGATCGGCGTGCACTGGATCGCCGAGTTCCGGTAGTCGGGATGGAGCCCGCCTGTGTGAAACGACCAGGCCGGCTCGAGCTGCTCGACGTTCCGGCGGTCGATCTGGTCGAGAGGCGAGTAACGCATGGCGCCCTTGTCGTTGCCGACGTTGGGCCAATCGGTCTGCGCGGCAACCGAGTTGGAGACGCACAGCATTACGAAGATCAGCCGGGTCCAGCGCGTCAT
>CAZVOI010000162.1:0-18801 GCA_964628275.1 uncultured Acidobacteriota bacterium
CGTCGGCACGTCGCCGCCCTGGTCCATGCCCACGACCTGCGTGATGGCGAGCGCGCTGCCGCTTCCGGCGCCCGCCAGGTCTTGCAGCCTGCCGTAGAAGAGCGTCGGCGTCAGCACCGTGGGCGGGTTGGTGATCGCGTCCGCGATCACGTCGGTGCGGATCCTGTCGTAGGTGATGCCGAAGCCGCCGCGCAACACGGTCTTGCGGTTGCCCGCGACGTCCCAACTGAACCCGAGACGCGGCTGCGGCAAGATCGCCTTGCTGTCGAAGCCACCGCGCGGATAGCCGTTGGATGCTTGCCCGAGGCCATTGGTCAAGTCGCCCGAATTGGGCACCAGCCGGCCCACGAAGACCGGCGGCAGGGTGTTGGCGGCCGTCGGCGTCGCCGTCGCGGCGGGATCCACCGCCCGCACACCACAGGGATTGACGGTCACACACACGCCCCGATAGATGCGCGACGCGCGGGAAGCGCTGTAGAGGTCCGGGTTGAAGAAGCTGAGCTGGCCTTCCTTGTCGTAGATCGGCTGGTAGTGGGAGAGGCGCAAGCCCAGGTCCAGCGTCAAGCGCGACCCGACTTTCCAAGTGTCCTGGAGATAGCCCGAGAGGTCCTGGTAGAAGAAGTTGTTGTCGAGCTTGACGCTCGCCTGCGTGTACGACGTGTAGCTGCCGAGCAACGCGTTGGCGTACGGATGGCCGGTGTTGAACGGGTTGGCGGCGTTGTTCGAGAAGTCGAGGTTCGTCTGCACGGGACCGAACGACGTCCGTTGGTTGTTGGCGCGCTGGTAGTAGATGCCCGCCTTGAAAGTGTGCTTGCCCCAGACCTTGGTGAGGTTGTTCATGAAGTTGTTGATCGCGAAGGTCTGGGTGAACGGCGTGCCGTTGAAGTTGGTCTGGGCGAAGGTCTGGTTGGCGATGCCGCCGAAGATCAGCGTCGGCATGGCGTCGCCGGCGTTGGCGTTGCCGTAGAGGAGCGGCACGTTGATGCCGGTGGCCGCGCGCGTGTACTTGTCGTCGGCCGGGCCGATGTTGACCCCGCCGCGGCCGGCCGCGAACACGAACTCGTTGACCAGCGTCGAGTTGAAGTTGTGGGTGAGCGTGAGCGAGAGCGTCTTGCCGGGCCCGTTCTTACGCGTGGTGATGGTGAGCGGCCAGTCCCATTGCGCGGTGGTGGTGCCGTAGGCGAAGCGCTGCTCGTCCTTGTTGTAGATGAAGCGACCGGAGAGGCGCGTCTGGTTCGAGGGCTGCCAGTCGAGCCGCACGATGTCCTCACGGCGCGGGTACTCGCTCGGGACCTGTGAGCTGTAGTTGTATGCGTTGCCGCCGGCGGTCGTATTCGGTGTCGGGAAGACGTTGAGGATCGCCTGCCCCGGAGCATAGAAGCGCGCGCCGGGCACCACGTTGCCGGGGAACGGCAAGCCCGTTACCGGGTCGCGAACCGTGATCGGGTTGCCGTTGCCGTCGCGGGTCTGCGAGAAATCGCCGCTGCGTTCCGCGGCCGTCGGGACGCGCCGGTTGATCGAAGCGGCCTGCGGGACCAGTTGGTCGTAGTACTCCTGGCTCGCGAAGAAGAACAGCTTGCGGCTGTCCTTCGTTCCCACGAACGGGACCGGCCCGCCGAAATCCCAGCCGTAGTAGTTGAAGCGGTAGAGCGGCCGCGGGAAGCCGGCGTCCGAGCCGCCGCGCGCGTTGTTGAAGTAGGTGTTCGCGTTCAGGCTGTCGTGGCGTCGGAAGTAACGCGCGCCGCCGTGGAACTCGCTGGTGCCGGAGCGGGTGGTGAGCGCGATGAAGCCGCCGCCGGCGCGGCCGAACTCGGCCTGGTAGTTGGAGGTGAGCACCTTGACCTCCTCGAGCGCGTCGGGGTTGACCGTCACCAGCGCGCCGGTGTTGTTGCCGAGGTTCAGGTTGGTCACGCCGTCGACGGTGTACTCGTGCTGGTCGTTGCGGGTGCCGTTGATGTTGAAGTTTCCGACGACGTTGGTGACGGTGGAGGTCGTCTGCGTCCCGCCCGCGATCACGCCCGGGACCAGCTTCATGAAGTCCACGATGTTCCGCCCGTTGAGCGCGATATCGCGGAGCTGCTTGTTGGTCACGACGTCGGAGCGCTCCGCCGACTCGGTCTGGATCTGCAGTCGGCCTACGTCGGCTTCCACGGTGATCGTTTCCGTCACGCTGCCGACCTCGAGCGAGAAATCGCCGACGTTGATCGCCGACTTGGTGGTGACGATGACGTTGCTCCTCTCGGCGGTCTTGAAGCCGGTCAGCTCGACCCGCAGCGAATACGCGCCGGGTTGAAGCTGGGGGAACACGAACACGCCCAGCGGGCCGCTCTGGACGGTCTGAGTCACCGCCTGCGCCCGGTTGGTGACGGTCACCGTCGCGCCGGGCAGCGCGGCCCCGCTCGAGTCCTTGACGGTGCCGGTGATCGAACCGGCGCTCTGGGCATGCGCGCTTCCAGCGAGCACGACCAGCGCGATGAAAGCTCTGGCGTTCCTCATCATCGTCCGGCTCCTCCAACCAAATGGGTGAGACACCATGGGCGCACGTGCCAGCCCCCGGCAACTCCAATCACGACTTCTCCTGCGTTCCGCAAACCGAACCTGCCGGCGGGCATGGCTCCGGTTCAAAGGTACCTTTGCTAGCAACAATTGCAGGCTGCACGTAGCGGGCGCGCGAGAGCCTTCGCCGGGCGGGGCGTGTTCCGCGCTCCGAACCGACGCTGGGTCGGGCCGCAACTGGGATAATGTCGCCGAACAGTGTCGACTCCAGACGCCGCCGTCCACCGCTTGCGCCGGCTGCTGCTGGCGATCCTCGTGCTCGGGATGTCGGGCACCGCGGCGGAGCTGCTGCTGCTCAACCATCACGAGGACGCCAAGCAGTCGATCCCGCTGGCTCTGCTCGGACTGGCGCTGCTGGTGTTGGCCTGGCACGCATCGGCCGGCGCCGCCGCCAGCCTCAGGGCGCTGCAACTGACGATGCTGCTCTTCGTCGCCGCCGGCGCGGTCGGGATGGTCCTGCACTTTCGAAGTAGCATGGAGTTCCAGTTGGAGGCCGATCCCGCGCTCAGAGGTCGGAAGCTCTACTGGAAGGTAATGCAGGCGAAGGCGCCGCCCACGCTGGCGCCGGGGGTGATGGTGCAGCTCGGCCTGCTGGGCCTGGCGTACGCGTACGGTCATCCGGCGCTGGGCCGGGCACACCGCAGCTCCAACACGGGAGAGTGAGATGAAGCGGAACCGATCGGTCTGGACAACGCTGGGAGCGTGCGTCGTCGCGGCGAGCCTCGCGTCGGGCGCGCACGCGCAGGTGGCCAAGGGTCTCGTCGACCCCAACGTGGCGATCGAGAAGGATTTGCTCGCGCTGCCGCATCTGACGCCGGCGATCGCGAAAGCGATCCTCGACAAGCGGCCCTTCGCGAGCGTCACGGAACTGAACGCACTGCTCGCCAGTCAATCGCTCACGCCCGAGCAACTGGGTGAGCTGTACGCGAAGGCGTTCATCCACATCAACCTCAACACGGCGACCGCCGAGGAGATCCTGCTGATTCCCGGGGCGGGCCGCCGGATGGCGCGCGAGTTCGCCGAGTACCGGCCCTGGAAGAGCTTCGCCCAGTTCGACAAGGAGATCGGCAAGTACGTCGACGCGACCCAGGTGGCGCGGCTCAAGCAATACTGCTTCATCCCGATCGACCTGAACACGGCCAGCGACGAGGACATCCTCGCGATCCCCGGTACGGGCCCGCGCATGCTGCGCGAGTTCAAGGAATACCGCCCGTACAAGACGATCGAGCAGTTCCGCAAGGAGATCGGCAAGTACGTGAACGCGAAAGAGGTCGCGCGCCTCGAGCGCTACGTGACGATCCTGCCCTGATACTCCTTGGCGACCGCTCGCGTACCCTTGTTCCGCCGCGGAACCCGGCACGCCGTGCGGCCTCGCTCTTCGTTTCGCGAGGCCGCGCTGCGCCGCATCTGTCGGTTCGGTCGGCTGGACGCGCCGGTCAGGACTGGGAGCCACCGGCCTTGCGCGGGCTTTCCTTCTCGAGCTGGACCTGGTTGTCGACCTTGAAGGCGAGCATGCCGCGGGCGATGTGGCCCAAGACCACCCGCTCGACCTCGCTGGCCACGTTGCCCGCGAGCGTGATGTTGCCGCGATCCACGAGGATGCGGATCGGCGGATCGGCCCAGTGGGCGTAGCGGCTGAACATTTCGTTGCCGTAGATGGCCCGGACCAGTTGGGCGCGCAAGCGATCGTCGTAGATCGACACAGCCTGGACCGCGATCTCGTTCTTCACGGCGCGCACGCCCGGAACTCCGGCGACGCGCTTCTCGATGTCGCTCTTCCGGTACGGCTCCTTCACCGAGCCGCGCAGCTCGACCGTCCCGGCGTCGACGGATACCGAGACGGCGTCGAAGACCGTGTAGAACGGATAACGCAGGATCGCGTTCTCGACGTCCTCGAGCACGGCCGCATCCGCCCTGCCCGGCGCGTCCGCCGACAGCGGCGCCGCCGCAGCGCTCGCCGCAAGAAGCCCGGCCAGCGCGAGGCCGAGACCCAGTGCGCCCGTCCGTGTCGTGACCACTCGTTCCATGGCTCCTCCTTCAGCGCGGCTACTCGCCGCTGCTCGTCGAGACATGGAGCAAGCCGCCTGCCAGCGCCCGGTTTCGTCAAGACGTTGATGGGCCTAGGGCCACTCACGACAGCCGAACGCGCCGTCCCTCACTGGAGACACACTTCTGTCCACAGACCTGTCGCGAACTGCCACGAAACGTCAACGCCGGCAACGAATCGTCACGGCGGCTCGGCTGGCTTCAGCGCTCGATCAGAGCGAGGAAGCTGCGGGCAGAGATGACCCGCACTTCGGCGAGCTCTCCGAGCGACAGCAGGTGGGAGTCGCCGCTCACGACGAAGCCCGCGTGGCCCTCGAGGGCGGCAGCCAGATACATCTCATCGGTGGGATCGGCCGGAACGCGGATCGAGCCCACGCTCGCGGTCACGACCTCGGCGACGAGCGCCAGACCCGCGACCCACAGATCGATCTCAGAGTCCGACAGCCCGGTTCGTTTGCGCACGCGCGGGTAGCGTAGGCAGCGGCCCCACTCTTCGAGGATCGACGACGACGCAACCAGCTCGAAGGCCCGATCCTCGAGCAGGCGCGAGACGATCCTCCCCGGCGGGCCCGCCGGGCGGATCAGCGCGCTGGCGATGACGTTAGCGTCGAGGACGGCGCGGACCACGGCGAGCTCGCCGGGGGCTGGGGGCTTTCGGTCGCGACCGATGCTTCGCCTCGTCCGCGATTCGCTCCGCCTCCGCCTGGCTGATGCGACCGCGCCGGGGCTCGCCGAGCATCTCGAGAAGCCGGCCTCGCACCAGACGCTCCATCTGCTCCAGCTTCCCGACCGGCAGCAAGACCGCCAGCGGCCGGCCCTTGCGCGCTATCAGGAACTGATCCTGGCGCAGCGCGACGCGGTTCAGTAGGTCGCCGAGGCGCTGCCGGACCTCGAGCGTGGACACCGTCTCGGTCACAGATGCACCAACATAGGCATCTATCATAGTTGGCTGGGCACGCGCCCTCAAGCCGTTGGAACGGTCAACGCTCAGCCCGGCTCGAGAAGGGCTTCGTCGGATCCTTTGCTTTCGATCAGGGCTCGCGGAAGGCCTGGCCGCGAGTATAGAGCGACACCCTGAACGCCATTTGCGACGACCGCTCCGGGTCGCCGCCAGCACGTGCAGCCACGGCCAGAGCCTTCCTGGCAGCGTTCGCCGCCTGGTCGAACTGCCCCATTTCCGCGAGCGCGGCGCCGAGGGTGTCCAGGGACTCCGCATCCTGGCGGCCCGAGAGTTCGACCGCGCGATCCGCGAGGGCTCGAGCTCGGGCCCCGTCCCGCACCCGATCATCGGCGCAAGTCGCCAGAATCCAGGCGATGCGGTTCAGCAGATGGACGTCATCCGGCTTGTGGACGAGGCCTGCGCTGTATGCCGCCGCCGCCTCACCCAGCCGGTGCTGCAGGGCATAGTTCTCACCGAGGTTCTTGTGAGCGTCGCCGAAATCCGGACGAAGTCCGATCGCCCTCACCAGGTGCGTCGAGCCTTCCTCGAGTCGTCCCAGGGCAGAGAGGGCCGCGCCCAGATTGGCTTCGGCCTCGGGGTAGGCGGGCTCTCGCTTCACCGCTACGCGAAGCTGCGGCTCGGCCTCCGCGAACCGTCCCTGGGCCAGCAGTGAGGTGGCGTAGTTGTTCCTTGCCCGAGCGTTTTGTGGACGCTTGGCGACGGTGTCGGACCAGATGCGGTCGTAGACGTGGTAGTCGGCGTTCCTTTCGTGGGTCATGCGGGCAAGAAGGATGACCACGGCCGCGGACGCGACAAAACCGAGGTGGCGCAGGACGTGCCTGCCCGGGAAGGCCTTGGTTTCCGCCGCCAAGCGCCCTAACTCGAAAGGACCGAGAACCAGGAGGGTGATCACCCCGGCCACAGGGAGATACATGCGATGCTCCGCCGCGACCTCGGTAACGATCGGCAGCACGCTGGAGGTGGGGGCGAGAATCAGGAAGAACCATGCGCCGGCAAACGCGGCCGGAGACCTGCGGGCGAGGCCCCAGACGGTGACGCTGAGGAGGACGGCGATCAAGGCTCCCGGGCCGGTGACCTGAGCCATCGACGTCGCCGCCGGCCATTCGTAGTCGAGGACCAGGGGGGTCGGCAGGACCGCAAGCCTCAGGTAGCAGGCCACCACCTCCGCCTGGGTCATGAGATAGCGCCACCAGGGCCAGTCCGGGAACGTGAATCCCACCGAAGTGGCTCGGTGGCCGCCCGCAACCAGGGCGGCGAGGACCGCCCAGGTCGCTGCCAGTCCCACATAGAGGGACCTTCGGGCGGTCGCGCGACGGGGCGCGAACTGGCGGTCCCACAGCATCACCATGAGGGGCGCGGTGACCATGACCTCCTTGGTTCCCATGCCGAGGGCGCAGGCCAGAATCGCGCCGGCCATCCAGAAAGTCCGGGCCCGTCCGGCGGCGGCGTCGACGGCACGGATGGAGGAGTAGAGCGTGGTCAGGTAGAAGAGACCCATGAGGGACTCGACCCGCTGCACGATGTAGGTGACCGACCCGGTCTGGGATCAGGAGGTTGGTCGTGTGGTACGAGATCAGCGAGCCGCCTGACCGCGCGTGGTCCAAGGGCGAAGGAAAGGCTCGCGATGGGCCGACCCGAAAGCGTCGTGCCGGGGGGCGCCAGGAGGGCCTCGGCCAGTGGCCAGAGCCGAAGATTCGGGTTGTTGGCAATGGCCGGCTCGTCGTCGAAGACGAAGATGCCGGAGAAACTGTTCGAGTAGGCCGCCACCCCCGCGATCACGATCAAGACGGCCCCTGCCATCCAATGTGCGGGGGCGGACATCGCGGGCCGCCGCGACGGAGAGGGCGGTTCTGTGACGCTTCGACCAGGACGGCGGCGGGAGCGTGGCTCAGCCACTTCTTACGAACCGACCGGGTTCGCGCTAGAAGGAAATCCGGGCCATCAGGCGGATCGCGCGCGCGCTCTGGTAGGTATTCGGCAACGTGTACCTGGGATCGGGACGTCCCGATGCCGGGAGCCTTGCCGCCTGAACCGCCACGGTATCGAAGCCGCCCGGCTGGAAGAAGGCGCCTCCGGGATTGTTGGGGAATCCGGGGATGACCAGCGCGTCCCGGTAGGCCGCAAAGGCGATCTGGGTGACGGTTTGCTGGTCGAAAACGTTGGAGATGTTGGCCTGCAGGCTGAACTTCGTATTCCCCTTGATCTTGAAATCGTGGAGGATGTTCAGATCCGTCAGGTTGATCATCTGCGTACGGCCCAGATCGCCACGGCCGTTGAAGTAGACCGGCACCGACGCGTAGGTGACGGTCGACGAGTTCACGGTTCCGCTCATGGCGAAGAAGTTCAAGCCGAAATTCGTCCCCCACTTCGCGGTATAGGAGCCCTGGAGCTTGAACTGGATCGGACGGTCCGTGTTCAGGAGCCCGTTTGTCTTGTTGCCCTTCTGATCGAAGGACAGGTACAAGGCGTCGTAGTACCGGCTGACGTTCGGGGCGTTGCGACCCGCTTCGTCCGAACTCGCCAGGCCTCCGTAGTTGCCGTAGAGGCGGCTGAACAGAATGCTGGATGTCGCCTGCCACCGGTTGCTGTAGCGCTTGCGAAGGACAACCTCGACGCCGTCGTAGTGGTTCAGGACTCTGGGCACGGTCGGGTACTGCGCGCCGAGCGGAGACTCGCCCAGACCCGTGCCCGGGTTCGCGATATAGAAGACTTCGCCGACTCCCGGCACCGAAACCCCGACGTCATCGATGGTTTCGTTCCACCACTTGTGGGCGTAGCGCACGCCCAGGGACATCACCGAGCTCAACTCGTGATCGACGCCAAACGTGAGTTCCTGCTTCTTGGTCGGTTTGAGGTTCGGATCGACCAGGCTCTTTCCAAGCTCGTTGGAGGGGTGACGACGATCGTTCTGCTCGATGAACGTGCCTCCCGTGCAGGTCGTGCCGCCGTTGATGTCCTTGCAGTCCACGCTCGTCCAGTCGGCCTCGTTCGCGGTGTAGACGTAGTCGATCCAGTGATCGCCGCCCCAGGCCCCCCGGGGCATTTCGAGCTTCATGGTGTCGTAGAAGACGCCCCAGGACCCGTAGGCCTTCCACTGGGCGTCTCCCTTGACGTCATAGGCGAAGCCGAGGCGCGGCGCGACCTTGTCGCCCCAGCCGAACTTCACGCCCGGATTCTCGGGCTTGTAGGAGGGAATCTCCTCGTTCTCGAGGCGCATGCCGTAGTTGACGGTCAGCTTGTTGTTGACCGTCCACTGGTCCTGCACGAAGAAGCTCAGGTTCGTCTCCTTGATGTCGCCGCCGGTGTAGCTCCGCCTGGCCGTGAAGTACCCGTACTTGCCGCGGTTGGTGCCGCCGCTCAGGTTGGCGTAGGTGCCGCCCCAGTTGAAGAAGATATTGGGGTTCTGCTCGCCCAGATTCGCGAGGTTGCCGATCTTCTCGTAGAGACCGCCGATCTTGATCGAGTGATCGCCCTTCCAGCGCGCGAACCAGGTGGCGTCGGTCGACAGGTTGAAGCGGGAATAGTCGTCCTGAACGCTGAAGGAGTTCGACGGGTTGTCGGCGAAGCCGCTCACTCGCTGGAGGCTCACGGGCACGTCCAGAAGGTTCACGTTGGTCGTGGTGAACGTGCGGCGCGTGCCGTGGTAGTAGTCGCCGCCCGCGGAGTGGCTTCCGTAGCCGAAGTAGCCCCCGGTCAGGTTCAGGTAGACCTTGTTGCTCGCCACGTAGTCGATCACGCCGCTGTAGGAGTCCGCGAACTGGTCGGTGCGGATGGTCGGGCGCGGATTGAAGGAGGCGGCGTTGGCGGTGCTGGTGCCGTCGGGCTCGATCGCGGGCAGCCCAAGGCCGCCCTTCTGCCGCTCGTTGCTGCCGGTGAAGCGGGCGCGGAGCTTGGCGCTCAACTGGGTGGTGAGGTTGTAATTCAGCGCCTTGACATGCGGGTCGTCGTCGGTGAAGGTCTGGGTGGGCGGGTTCGTACCCGGGGTCACCCAGGTGACCGTCCGTTCCGCGCTGCGGTACTGCGGACCGTAGCCGACGAAGAACCAGGCCTTGTCCTTCTTGATGGGGCCTCCGAGGCTCAGGACGGGATCCGCCGACCAGCCCTTGTCGCGGGGCACGATGATCTGTTCGGCGAGGGCGAGGTTGGTGGGCACCTGGCGCAGGGTCGGACGAATGTCCCCCAGGTAGTCGTTGTTGGTGTAATACCCGCCGACGGAACCATGGAACGCGTTGGTCCCGCTCCGGGTGATCGCGTTCACGACGCCGCCGAGGGCCGCCCGGTACTCGGCGTTGTAGCCCGACTGCTTCACCTGAACCGTCTCGATGAAATCCTGGATGACCACGTTCGCCCTGGCCGCGGTGGCCGAAGCCGCGCCGGAGAAGCTGTCCGTTCCGGTGCGCGCGTTGGTCCGATCGACGCCATCCACGAGGAAGCGGTTCTCCGAACCCGAGGCGCCGTCGATCATGAGGCCGCCGCCGCGCCCTTCGAAGTTGGTGCCCGGAATCTGGGTCAGGACGCTGATCAGTCCACGGCCTTTCGGGACCAGGTCGATGGTCTCGCGACTCACGGTTGCGGTGGCGGCATTCGCCTTGGTGTCGATCAGGGCCACCTCGCCGGTGACCTGGACGGTTTCGGTCATGGCCCCGATCTTCATCGTCAGATCGACCTTGAGAAGCTGGCCGAGGGCCAGCACCGCGGTGGATTTGGCGGACGAGAAGCCCTGGAGAGTGGCGGTGAATTCATACGAACCGGCCGCGAGCGCCGGGAATCGGAAGACCCCCGTGGCGTCGGTCACCGCGCTGACCGCGCCCACGTTGCGCGCGCTGCGCGCCTCCACCAGCACGCCGGGAAGGACCCCGCCCTGAGCGTCCCGAACGACGCCTTGGATTGAACCGCTCTGTTCCTGGGCCGAGGCAGGGACGCCAAACGCCAGCAACAGGACACCACACGACAATGCTCGAAATCGAGTCATGACACTCCCCCGTCCTTCCAGGTTGTTGGCTGGATCAAGGTCGCTCGGTGAAATACAGGAAATCAAACTAATCGATGTACTAGTGTTTCGATCCTAGGCTTCGGACCATCTGAAAAGCAAGAAGATGCAATGGCTCATCTTCAACCAGAGGATGTTCCGGCGTTCGAAAGTCTGAACATCTGTCGCTTCGGTGCCCCGGTTCGGGGCCCCCGATTCAGCGAACGAGTCTGGCCAGATCCGCGCCGAGCCGCTCCAGGTCGGCGCTCCACAGCGACGGATCGTGAGGATCGGCCGGCGCGACCGCGAACGTCCCGGCAAGCAGGCTGGTGCTCCTTGACGCGCCGGACGAAGCGCACGTACTGTCGCGGAGTGCCGCGTACCACGACGCACGGAGCGTCGGCCAGAGGCCGCGGGGGAAACACGCCGCCACAGGGCGAGGCGTCCGCCGCCGTGGACGGGCGATCGTCGCAATGCGGCTTCAGCCTGGTCGAGATCGTCGTCGTCGTGGCAATCTCGATGGTGCTCGCGGCGATCGCCGTCCCCAACGTGCAAGGCGTGCTGGATGCGTACCGGCTCCAGTCGGCCACTTCGCTCCTCGCGAGCAAGCTGGGCGAGGCGCGCATCAACGCCTTGAAGCGCAACCGCGAGACGTGGCTCCGCCTCGACGTGGCGACCGGGCGCGTCCAGGTGCAGACGACCGCCGCCGGCGGCAGGATCGTGGACATCGGCGCGGCGGGCATGCTGCCGGAGGGCGTACGCTTCGTGGCTCCGTCGCCGGTGCTCAGCTTCGACTCGGTGGGCCGGCCGACGAACCCGCCGCCGCGCACGATCGAAGTCGAGATCGCCCGCACGCAGGCCCGGCGCGCCGTGACCGTCTCGCCGTCGGGAACCGTCGCGCGGCCATGAAAGGCGCACGGACATCTGCCGCGGCCGGCTTCAGCCTGGTGGAAGTCCTGGTCGCGATGGTCGTCAGCGTCGTCTCCTTGCTGGGCGTCGCGCTGCTCATCCTCTACGGCACCCGGCTCGGGACTGCGGCCCGCGAGGCCGCGATCACCAGCTCGCTCGCGCGGGCGGAGATCGAGCGGCTTCGCGTGGTCCCGCGAACCGAGCCGGAGCGCCAGACCGGCGGCAGCCTCGCTGCGGACGTCGCGGGTCATTTCCGCCGTCAGGGCCGCCTGACGAGCCGATGGGTCATCGCGCCGGGCCCGGCGGGAACCCAGGAGGTGTCGCTGGTCGTCGCCGTCGTCGACGACGCTCACGTGCCGACGGCCCAGCTGCGGGTCTTGCTTCGGTGATCAACAGGAGAGGCGCCAGGGAGCGAGCGCAGGCCGGCTTCAGCCTGATCGAGCTGGTCACGACCACGGCGATCCTGGCGGTCGTGATGCTGGTCGCGGGCCAGATGATCAGCGGCATCCAGAGGAACTACGACGCGCAGCGCGCGCAGATCGAGGCCGTCGACAACGTGCGCGCGGGCCTCGACATGATGCTGCGCCTCGTCCGCATGGCGGGCAGCAACCCGCGCGCGATCGCGAACCTGCACGCCATCGACCCTGACCCCGGCCACGACGGCGCCTCCGACAGCATCGTGATCCAAGCCGATTGGAACCCCGCGGACGGCAAGCTGGCCGATCCCTACGAGAGCATCCTGTTCTTCGTCCACGCCGGCCGCCTGATGAAGCTGGAGGCGGGCGACCCGCCTGACGGCATCGAGTTCGCGCCGGGCGTCGAAGCGATGCGCTTCGAATACTTCGACAACCAAATGGCGCCGATCGCGACCCCGGCCCAGGCGAGAGGCTCGATCGCCTACGTCTCGATCACGCTGACGCTGCGGACGTCAGCCGCCGCGGGCGGCCGGATCGAGCTCAGCTCCGGCGCCGCGCTCCGAAACCAGGAATGAGCCTGCGTCGCGACGAGCGTGGAGCGGCGTTGGTGCTGGCGCTGTTGGTGCTGCTGGTGGTGACGTTCCTCGGCCTCGCCTTGACGACGATGAGCGCGCTGTCGATGGCGGTCGCGGTGAACGAGCGCGAGGCGGCCGACGCGTTCTACCTCGCCGACTCGGGCGTGGCGCACGCGCTCGGGTTGCTCGGCTCGCAAGACGCCTGGTCGAGCTTCGACGCGTTCCTGAGGTCGGGCGACGGCCGGGCCTGCACAGGCGACGAGCTGGCGTCGGAGCCGCCCAACGCCACGGCGTACCCACCGCCGAGCGAACGGATTCCCGCGGCCGGCCGCCGTGCGCCGCCCTTCGGCAGCTACCAGGTCCGGTTGTGCGACGACGAGTCGATCGAGGCGAAGGCCCTCGCTCCCGACTTCGATCCGGACCACGACGCGAACGGTCGCATCCTGATCCGCTCGACCGGCAGCGGCAGAGATGGCGCCAGCGCGACGGTCGAGACCGCGGTCGCGCGCGTGAGCTTGCCGGCGCTGCTGGTGAACGGCCATCTGCGCTTGCGTGGCAGTGCGAGCGTGATGGGCGAGGGCGGCAGCGTTCACGCGAACGGGACGCTCGAGCTCGAAGGCTCGCCGTGCGCCGAGAAGCGCTGGAGTGCCCTGGCCACGATTGGCGGCGCCGGGGAGGGAGGTCCCGGCTGCACCGCGAGCGAGGCGCAACATCGGCCTGGGCAGCCCTCGATACCGCTTCCCGACCTCGTCCCGTCGAGCTTCAGGCCCCGCGCGGACTACGTCCTCGGATCCGACGGCTCGATCCGCGACGCAGCGGGGGCAAGCGCCAGCGTCTCCGGCTGGTCGTGGAACCCGCGGGACCACGTCTGGTCGACGAACGGGGACGTTCCGGCCGGCACCTACTACGCCGAGGGCAACATCCAGGTTTCCAGCGAACCACGGGAGATGCGAGCGCCCGTTCGATTGACCCTGGTCGCGGAGGGCTCGGTGGACCTTGCGGGCGGCGTCCGAATCGTGCCGGCGACCGTCGGCCTGACGACCGGCTACGCCGTCGTCGCTGGCGGCGACCTGCGACTCGCGGGCGACGAATCGACGCCATACCTCGGGGTCTTCTTCGCGTCCGACCAGGTGGAGATCGTGGGAGAGCCGACGATCGGCGGCCAAGTGTTCGCGAAGAACCGCGGCGACCTCGGCTGCCCGCCGGACCCGGCCAGCGCGGCCACGCGCAACCTCGTCGGGCTGCAGCGCGGTGTGATGGAGCTGGCCGGCGATTTCGCGCTGCGCTACGACGGCGTCACGGGCCTCCAGTCGACGCGGATCACCACGTGGCGCGAGTGCCGCGGGCCCGATCCCGACGACCCCTGCGGGCGTCCGTAGCCCCGCTCGCTCGCATCTCAAAGGAAACCGCCTCGACCTCCGCCCCTCCAGATCGCATAGTCTCCCCGCATGATCCTGGCCATCGTCGTCCTGTACCTCCTCGCTACCCTCGTGGTCGGAGCGGCGCTCAGCTCACGCATCAAGCGCGCCTCCAACTACCTGGTGGCTGGGCGCGATCTGGGGTTGGCCCTCACCACGGCCTCCCTGGCCGCGGTCCAGATCGGAGCGGGGGTGGTGCTGGGCGGAGTCGAGGTGGGCGCGTCCTCGGGGCTGTGGCCGGGGGCCTGGTATGGGCTCGGCTGCGGCGTGGGCACGATGCTGGCCGGCCTGGTGGCCGCCCGCAGGATGCGTACCATCGGCGGCATCGTCCCCATCGACTTCTTCGCCGTGCGCTGCGGCGAGCGGCGCTGGGTTCGGCTCTGGGCCTGGCTCTCGAACATCCCGAGCCAGCTCGGCATCTTCGCCGCCCAGCTCATGGCCTCCGGCTCGGTGCTCAGCTTGTTGAAGCGCTGCTCTCGCCCGTGTCACCGAATCTCACGAGCTGTCCTCTCAAGCCGCCGCCGCCGCTCGCGGATTGACGTATTGACGGGAGCCCGGCCGGCTCCTAGCATGTAAGGCGAAATAGTAAGGATATTGGTCCAAAGGTATGACCGTGACCGTGACATCCAAAGGCCAAGTGACGCTGCCCGTCGAGGCGCGACGGCGACTCGGGATCCGGGCCGGAACCAAGCTCGAGTTCATCATCAAGGACGACGAACGGCTCGAGGTGGTGCGCGTCGGAGGGTCGGCCCGCGATCTGAAAGGCCTGCTGCCTCGCCCCTCGCGGAGCCTGTCGCTCGAGGAGATGGACGCCGCCATCGCCAAGGGGGTGAAAGGACGCGTGCGGTGATCGGGCTCGACACCAACGTGTTGGCGCGGTACGTGGTCCGGGACGAGCCGCGTCAGACCGCCGCGGCCACGCGGCTCATCGAATCCGCCTGCACGCCGGAGTCGCCGGGCCTGGTCAGCCTGATCGTGCTCTCCGAGCTCGTCTGGGTGCTCGGCCAGGGTTATCGATATCGACGGTCGCAGATCGCGGCCGTGCTGCGAAAGATGCTCTCGGCGGACGATTTGCGCGTCGAGCGCTCCGAGGTCGCCTGGCAGGCCCTCAACCTCTACGAGGACGGCTCCGCGGACTACGCCGACTACCTGATCGGCCTCATCGGCCGTGCAGAGAAGGTCGACGTTACGTTCACCTTCGACCGCCGGGCGGCGAGCAGCCCGCTCTTCCGTTTGGTCGGCGCGTAGACCAAAGGCTGGCGGGCCACGGACCGCCGGCGAAACGCGCTATCGTCCCGAACGTTGACTCAGCCGGTGATCTTCGTCCCGCACGGCGCGCCTTTCCTCGCGGTCGACGCGTCGCTCGGCGCGCCGCTCGCCGCTTGGGGGAAAGCGCTGCCTCGTCCTGCCGCGATCGTGGCGATTTCGGCGCACTGGGAGGACGCGCCGCTGACGCTCGGCGCCACCGAGCCGCGCGATCTCGTCTACGACTTCTGGGGTTTCCCGGACGAGCTCTACCGCGTGCGCTACGCCGCTCCGGGCGCGCCCGGTCTCGCCGATCGTGTCGTGGCGCTCTTGGTCGGTCGCGACGTGCGACGTTCGCAGCGTGGTCTCGACCACGGCGTTTGGACGCCGCTGGTCCATCTCTTTCCCGCCGCCGATATCCCCGTGCTGCAGCTCTCGATGCCACGGCCGGCTTCGGCCGCCGAGCTCTTCGCGATCGGTAAGGCCCTCGCGCCGCTTCGCGAGGAGCGCGTGCTGATCCTGGCGAGCGGCAACCTGGTTCACAACCTGCGGCGCGTGGTTTGGGAAGGCGAAGCCGAGGCGGAGCCGTGGGCCGCCGCTTTCGATGCCTGGATCGGCGACGTTCTGTCGCGGCGAGACTGGGATGCGCTGATCGACTATCCGGAGCGCGCTCCGGATCTGCGCATCGCACATCCGAGCGAAGAGCACCTGCGGCCGATCCTGGTTGCCGCCGGAGCGGGCGCGGCCTCGCCCGTCTCCTTCCCGTTCGTCGGCTGGGAGATGGGCAACATCAGCCGGCGCTCGGTCCAGTTCGGCTAGCGCGCGATGGACATCGAGCCGCGCTGTCGCCATCACGCCACCTGCGGCGGCTGCGGATGGCAGAACATCCTGTATCCCGAACAATTGGCGCAGAAACAGAAGCGTCTCGAGGAGCTGTTGGCGACGGCGCTGGGGCCGAAGGCGCCGCAAGTGCTGCCCGTGATCGGCATGCCGGTGGGCGCCGACGGCATGCCGTGGGGCTTCCGCCAGAAGGCCTCGTTCGTGTTCGGGTCGGACGCGCGCGGGCGGTTGGTGATGGGCCACTACGCGCGCGGCACCCACGACATCGTTCCGGTCACCGAGTGTCCGGTGCATTCCGAGCGCGCCAACCGAATCGCCTTCACGCTGCGCGACGGGCTCGTCCAATCGGGACTGCGCGCGTGGGACGGCGAACGAAACGGCGTGCTGCGCCACGTCGTGGTGAGGACCACGGCCGACGAAAAGGAAGCCGTGGCCGCTGTCGTCGTGGCGCGCGAGGACAAGAAGCTGATTCGACCTCTGCGGCGCCTGCTGGACTCGCGCGATCGGCCGGACGGCCTCGTCCTCAACTTGCACGATCGGCCGGGTCCGTTCCTGGTCGGGCGCGAGTCGGCGCGCGTCGACGGGCCGGGCCACGTTCTCGAGAGCGCGCTCGGCACGCGCTTCCTGGTGTCGTCGACGTCTTTCTTTCAGACGAACGTGAAGGCGGCCGGCGAGCTGCTGCGCCTGGTGAAGCAGGCGGTGGTCAACCGCGGCCCGCTGCGGATACTGGACCTCTACAGCGGCAGCGGCCTCTTCTCGTTGCCGCTGGCGCTGGGCGGGCACCAGGTCACCTCGGTCGAGGAGAGCCGCAAGGCCTCCCGGGACGCGGCGCTCAACGCGCGGCACAACAAGGTTCCCGAGACGCGGCTCAAGCTCATCTGCGCGCGTGTCGAGGACGCGCTGCCGCGCTTCAAGGACGAACGCTTCGACGCGGTGATCCTCGACCCGCCTCGCCAGGGATTGACGCACGCCACTCTCAAAGCGCTCGCGACGCTTTCGGCGCCGCTCGTGGTCCTCGTCTCGTGCAACCCCGAGACATTGGCCCAGGAGGCGGCTTTCCTGGCGCGCGCTGGCTACACTGCACGGCCGATCCAGCCCGTCGACATGTTCCCGCACACGGCGCACATCGAAGCCGTGGCGGTCTTCGAAAAAGCCCGGGCCGCCGACACGGCAAAGCCAAGCGCTAAACTCCCGCCATCGAGGAAACATGGTCACCGCGACGCGAACCCGTCCGCTGCTCGAAAAGCTCCAACTGACCGACCGAAACGCGGGCGCGTGCCTGGGTCCCGGCGGGTGGATCGAAGACGAGGCCGGTAGCGACCTCGTCTCGCTGAACCCCGCGACCGGCGAGCCGATCGCCAGCGTGCGGCTGGCGACGCCTGCCGCCTACGACCGCGTGGTGGGCGCGGCCGCCACGGCCTTCGAGAGCTGGCGCATGACGCCGGCTCCCAAGCGCGGCCAACTGGTGCGCGACCTGGGCGACGCGCTCCGCGAGCTCAAGGAGCCGCTCGGCGACCTGGTCAGCCTCGAGATGGGAAAGATCCGCGCCGAGGGCCACGGCGAAGTGCAGGAGATGATCGACATCTGCGACTTCGCGGTGGGCTTGTCGCGCCAGCTCTACGGCCTGACGCTGGCGTCGGAGCGCCCCGGCCACCGGATGATGGAGCAGTGGCATCCGCTCGGGCCGATCGGCGTGATCACGGCCTTCAACTTCCCGGTCGCGGTCTGGAGTTGGAACGCGGCGATCGCGGCGGTGTGCGGTGATCCGGTGATCTGGAAGCCGGCGGAGCCGACGCCGCTGTGCGCGATCGCGGTGCAGCACATCGCCAATCGGGTGATGGCCGACCACGGGCTCACGGGCCTCTTCACGTTGCTGGTGGGCCCGGGCCGAGTGATCGGCGAGCGGATGCTGGGCGACGCGCGGCTGCCGCTCGTCTCCTTCACGGGATCGACCGAGATCGGGCGTCGGGTAGCGTCGCGCGTGGCGGAGCGCTTCGGCCGCACGATCCTGGAGCTGGGCGGCAACAACGCGATCCTGGTGGCCGAGGACGCCGACCTCGATCTTGCGACGCGCGCGATCCTGTTCGGCGCGGTCGGCACCGCCGGTCAGCGCTGCACCTCGACGCGGCGCATCATCGTGCACGAGAGCGTGGCGCAGGCGCTTTCGGATCGCTTGACGCGGGCCTACACCCAGATACGAATCGGCGACCCGCTCGATCCGGCGACGCTGATGGGTCCGCTGGTGACGCCTTCGGCGGTCGAGGAGATGCAAGCGGCGCTCGCGCAGGCCAGGGCCGACGGCGGAGAGCTGCTGTGCGGCGGCAGGCGCCGCGCCGACATCGGCCCGCAGTTCGTCGAGCCCGCGATCGTGCGGATGCCGGCGCAGACGGAGATCGTGAAGAAGGAGACCTTCGCGCCGATCCTGTACCTGCTGAGCTACCGCGATCTCGAGGAAGCCATGGCACTCCACAACGGCGTCCCGCAGGGCCTGTCGAGCGCCATCTTCACGGACAGCATGCGCCAGGCCGAGGAGTTCGTGTCGGCCAAGGGCTCCGATTGCGGCATCGCCAACGTCAACATCGGCACGTCAGGCGCCGAGATCGGCGGCGCCTTCGGCGGCGAGAAGGAGACAGGCGGCGGCCGCGAGTCGGGCTCCGACGCCTGGAAGGCCTACATGCGCCGGCAGACGAACACCATCAACGGGTCGAAAGACCTGCCGCTCGCACAGGGCATTCGCTTTGGAGACTGATGACATGAAGATCCGGGACTTCATCGAGCCGTTCCGCGTCAGCGACGGGTCGTCCTTCAAGCTGAAGGACGCCGACCCCGACAGCACGGGTCCATTCAAGGACAAGTCCGACGTCAA
>CAZVOI010000163.1:0-7423 GCA_964628275.1 uncultured Acidobacteriota bacterium
GGTAGGCCGACCCGACCGCCGCGCTCGAGTCCACCAGGATCGCGACGTCCAGCGGCCGCGTGTCGCGCTCGACTTTGACCACCGGCCGCGCCACGCCATTCTCGATCACGGCGATCTCGTCCGTGACCAGGCTCTCGACAGGCGTGTCGGCCTTGCCTTGCGTCACGGCGACGCTCAGCGAACGGATCTCGGCGGGACGCTCTTGTTCGGGGGCGCCTTGCGTCGCGAACAACGCCAATGGCACGAGCAGCAGTGCGATGCGCAAGCTCCTATGTTCTCGCCGATCTTCGGTGGCCAGTCAATGCGCCGCCGCTAGAGCGACGCCATCCACTGTTGCTCTCGGAGAAAGATTAACAGGCGCTCGGATCGGGGACGCTCCTCGCGCTAAACGGTGCTGGAGCGCTTCACGAGGAGTGCGTGGCAGCGCTGAAATTCGGGCCAATAGACGCGGATACGATCGTAGATCGCGCGGGCGGCGACTTCATCGTAGAGATGCGACGTCATGTTCCGATCCTTGAGCGCGGCGAGCCAGGCCTCTTCGTCAGCGAGCCAGCCCGCTTGGTAGGCGCGCTGGAGAGCTTCCCGGGGTGTCGACGTCTCGATTCCCTCGGCCGCAAGCGCGCGCTTCAGCGTCTTCCAGAAGAGCTCGATGACGAACTCGAACCGCTGAATGGTTCCATCGATGGCGAGCGGCGCCGCGTCGGATAGCTCCAGCCCCTCTCGCAGCCGAGCCAAAGCCCGGCCCAGGCTCTCGAGGCTATCGGCCAGCTTGGGGTTCGGCATACAAGAGGACGCCTTCCCGGTCGATTCGCGCCAGGAGTCCGGCTGGCGCCTCCTCCAGGCGGACCGCCTGTATCGGGAGCAGGGTGTCGACGGTCTCCAACGCTTCGAGGACGGAGAGCCATTCGGCTCGGGTCATCGTCGCCGCCGCGATCGCCAAGTCGATATCGGAACGCGGCTCGGCGTCGCCCCGCGCGCGTGAACCGAACAGGATGATGCGCTCCGGCCGCGCCGCGGCGCGCACGCGCTCGACGATCTGAAGCGCCAGAGCTTCCGGAAGTGCCACGCCCGACGCAGCGGCTTCCTTCACACGCAGATCATAGACCCCGTCTAGGTCGGTGGCCCTCGTCCGGTTCAGAGCTCGAGCGCCAACCGCAGCCCTTCCGCCAAGCGAGAAAGCGCGCTGTTGGGCAGCGTGCGAATACGCTCGGAGAAGTCCACGCGGAAGACTTTCTGAACGTCGTACACGTTCGCGACCGAGACTTTCGAGAGCCCCGTGTCTTGCTTGTCGAGGCGAACGTTCCCCGGCAGATCCTCGAGGTGCAGCCGGCTCGTCAGCGGCACGACCAGGAATGAGCGGACCCTCGGTTCGCGAACGCGATCCGTCTGAACGACGACCGCGGGCCTTTTCTTGTCCACTCGCACCCACCAGACCTCGCCACGCTTCGGCTGGGGATCACCATTCGTCATCGCGATACTCCGCCGCCATCCGGCCGCGCTGATAGCGACGCCATTTCGCTTCGTCGTCCGCGACGTCCCAGCCGTGCTTGTCGAGGTAGCGCTTGGTCTGTTCGCGGATGCGCTCGTGTTCCAGGAGCTGCGCCACCAACCCGGAGCGGGACGTGCCGCGGCGGCGGGCTTCCTCGTCCGCAAAGCCCACGAGATCCTTCGCCAGGGAGACGCCGATCTTCATGATCCCGATCATACCCCGCCCGGGAATACCCGGGTATGCCGCCGAGTATCCCCGCGTGGAGGCCACCGAACGACTCAATCGCAGCGAAGAGCGATCGCGACCGGCATCTGCCTTGACCCTCCCCGGGGGCGTCTATAAGCTTCGCGCCGTCTTCCCATGGACCAGTACGTCTTCCTGATCCCGCTGTTTCCGCTCCTGGGGTTCCTGTTCAACTTCACTGTGGGCGTGCGTGTGCTCACAAAGAAGGCGAGCCACGGCACCGGCGATCACGGCCACGGCGGGGGGCACGCGGACGCGCACCACGCGCCCTCGCCGATCATCGGTCTCGTCGGCTGCGGCGTCGTGGCGCTTTCGTTCGTGTTCGCGCTCGGCGCCGTGCTGGCTGCGCGGTCCGCGCCCGAGCACACGATCGTGCAGACGCTGTGGCAGTGGATCCCGGGAGGCGCTGCCGAGACGCTGGTTGGCGGGCAGCCTGGAGCCGCGCCGTTCCTGGCGGACTGGGCCTACCAGGTGGACCCGCTGTCGTCGGTGATGATCCTGGTCGTCACCTTCATCGGCTTCTTGATCCACCTCTACTCCGTCGGCTACATGACGCACGACCCGGGTTACGCCCGGTACATGTCGTACCTGAACCTCTTCATGTTCGCGATGTTGACGCTGGTGCTCGGCGCCAACTACGCGGTGCTGTTCGTGGGCTGGGAAGGCGTCGGTCTGTGTTCGTACCTGCTGATCGGGTTCTGGTTCGAGAAGCAGAGCGCGTCGGATGCCGGCAAGAAAGCCTTCATCGTCAACCGGATCGGCGACGCCGGCTTCATCCTCGGCGCGTTCCTCGTCTGGATGACGTTCGGCAGCGTCGACTTCCGCGCGGTGATGGCCGCGGCGGCAAGCATGCCCGTCGAATCGGGCTGGGGGACACTGACCGTCGCCGCGCTCCTCCTCTTCATCGGCGCCTGCGGCAAGAGCGCGCAGCTGCCGCTCTACGTGTGGCTGCCCGATGCCATGGAAGGCCCGACGCCGGTGTCGGCCCTGATCCACGCGGCGACGATGGTGACGGCCGGCGTCTACATGGTGGCGCGCTCGGCGGCGATCTTCTCGCACGCGCCGAACGCGATGCTCATCGTGGCGGTGGTCGGCGCCGCCACCGCGATCTTCGCCGCTTCGATCGGCCTGGTGCAGAACGACATCAAGCGCGTCTTGGCCTACTCGACCGTCAGCCAGCTCGGCTACATGTTCCTGGCCTGCGGCGTGGGCGCTTTCACGGCCGCGATCTTCCATCTCGCGACCCACGCATTCTTCAAGGCGCTGCTGTTCCTCGGCTCGGGCTCGGTCATCCACGGCATGTCGGGAGAGCAGGACATGCGCAAGATGGGCGGCCTCCGGTCGAAGATGCCCAAGACGCACCTGACGATGCTGATCGGCTGCATCGCGATCGCCGGCATCCCGCCGCTCGCCGGCTTCGTCTCGAAAGACGAGATCCTGTGGTCGGCGTTCAAGATCGGCGGCTACGGCCAGTTCGTGTGGGGCCTCGGGTTCGTCGCGGCCGCGATGACGGCCTTCTACATGTTCCGGCTCTACAACATGACGTTCGGCGGCAGCTTCCGCGGCACGCCCGAGCAGGAGCGCCACGTCCACGAATCACCCTGGACGATGACGATCCCGCTCCAGGTGCTGGCGGTCGGTTCGATCTTCGCGGGTCTCCTGGGCTGGCCGGCCGCGCTCGGCGGCAGCAACCGCTTCGAGCATTTCCTGGAGCCCGTGGTCGAGCCGGCGCAGCATGCGTTGACGGAAGTCTTCAACGCGCCGGTGCCCAGTCACTCGATCGAGTACGCGCTGATGGGGATGAGCGTCGCCATCGCCGCGATCGGCATCATCTTCGCGTTCCGGATGTACCTCTGGCAGCCGTCGCTCGCCGCTTCACTGGCGACGCGCTTCGCCGGCGCGCATCGAGTCCTGCTCAACAAGTACTACGTGGACGAGCTGTACAACGCGGTGTTCGTGCGCGGCCTCGCGATCGGCGGTGGCAACGGCCTGTGGACCGTGGACCGCTACGGCATCGATGGCGGCGATGGCAAGGTGCAGCCCGGCCTGGGCGTGAACGGCCTCGCCTGGCTGACGCGCGACATCGTCGCCAAACTCTCGGACTTCTGGGATCGCTGGATCGTGGACGGCATCCTCTGCAAGCTGACCGACCACGGCTTCGACAACATGAGTTACGTGTTCCGTTCGGTGCAGAACGGTCTCGTTCAGCATTACGCCTTGATGATGCTGATCATCATGCTGTTCATGATCGGCATCGGCGGCCGCTACATCCTGTAGGAGCGACGGAATGGATCTCTTCCCGGGTCACCTGCTCTCTGTCATCACCTTCACGCCGCTCGTCGGCGCGCTCGTGCTGCTGCTGCCGTTCTTCGGCAAGAACGACAACGCCGTCAAGTGGGTCGCAAACGGCTTCGGCCTGCTCGGCTTCCTGGTCAGCCTGCCGCTGTGGACTGCGTTCGACACCCAGGCCGACGGTTTCCAGTTCGAAGAGAAGATGACCTGGATCCCGTCGATCGGGGTCGGCTATCACTTCGGCGTCGACGGCATCAGCGCGCTCTTGATCTTGCTCACCACGTTGCTCGGCTCGATCGCGATCCTGTCGTCGTGGAGCGCGATTCACGAGCGCGTGCGCCAGTACTACATCTTCTTGTTGTTGCTGCAGGTCGGCATGATCGGCGTCTTCTGCGCCCTCGACATGTTCCTCTTTTACGTGTTCTGGGAGGTCATGCTCGTCCCGATGTACTTCCTGATCGGGATCTGGGGCGGCGAGAACCGGCTGTACGCGGCGATCAAGTTCTTCCTGTACACGTTGGTCGGCTCGGTGGTGATGCTGCTCGGCCTGCTGGCCGTCTATTTCGAAACGAAGCGGCTGCCCGCGTTCGCGGCGAGCGGGACCTTCGACCTGCTCGAGTGGTACAAGCTCGGGCTATCGCCGGAGATCCAGTTCTGGGTGTTCCTGGCGTTTTTCCTGGGCTTCGCGATCAAGGTGCCGATGTTCCCCTTCCATACTTGGTTGCCTGACGCGCACGTGCAGGCGCCGACAGCGGGCTCGGTGATCCTGGCCGGCGTGCTCTTGAAAATGGGGACCTACGGCTTCGTACGTTTCTCGCTGCCGCTGTTGCCGCAGGCGACGCGCGAGCTCCAGGGCTTCATGGTCACGCTCTCGATCATCGGCATCGTCTACGCGGCTCTCGTGACGCTGGTCCAGAAGGACATGAAGAAGCTGATCGCGTATTCGTCGGTGAGCCACCTCGGCTTCTGCATGCTCGGCATGTTCGCGCTCAACCCGCTCGGCATCGAAGGTAGCGTGCTGCAGATGCTGAACCACGGCCTCTCCACCGGCGGGCTGTTCCTGATCGTCGGCATGCTCTACGAGCGCCGCCACACCAAGGAGATCTCGGAGTTCGGCGGCCTGGCGCACGTGATGCCGGTCTACGCGACGTTCACGCTGATCATTTTCCTGGCGTCGATGGGCCTGCCGCTCTTGAACGGCTTCATCGGCGAATACATGATCCTGGCCGCCGCCTTCTCGGCCAACAAGGTCTGGGCGTACTGGGCGGTCTCCGGCGTCGTGCTCGGAGCGGCGTATCTGTTGTGGCTCTACCAGCGCGTCTTCTGGGGCAAGATCACCAACGAAGAGAACGCGCATCTCGAGGACATGAACGCGCGCGAGTGGGCGACGCTGGTGCCGCTGGTGGTGCTGTGCTTCGCGATCGGCATCTATCCGAAGCCGTTCCTGGAGTACCTGCACAAGCCGGCCGCGAAGCTCGCGGCCCTGGTGCAGCCCGACAAGTTCGGCCCGCGCACCGCCCGAGCCGCCGCAGCGCCGCCCGCCGCTCCGATCGAGACGACGCCGCTCGCCGAGCCGCAGATCAAACCCGACCCCGCGCGCTAGAGAGCTGCTCAGGCGAGCCGTACGGCTCCGGTAGACTCCGGAGATCGTGGGCGCGGAGATTCCCGCCGATTGGCTGGCCGAGTTCGAGGCTGCTGCGAAGAGGCCGCTCGAACAGCGGCTCAGGTACGCCTTCATCAAGACCTACAAGCCGGTGCTGGACGACGCCAGCTATCGCTCGTTCGAAACGATGGAAGACTATCGCCGCTGGTGCGAAGAAGACCTGCCTGACTGGCTCGGCTATGGCCGGGTTTGAGTACCGGCAGGCCGCCGAGATCCGCGACGCGTTGCTTCGACACAGCGTGCGCTATCTGTTCATCGGCAAGTCGGGAGCCATCCTGCTCGGCTATCCGGACACGACGCAGGACGCGGATATCTATGTGGACCGTTCGCAAGGGAACGGAAGCCGGCTCGTCAGCGCGCTGGCCGATCTCGGGTTCTCGCTCAGCGACGAGCAGCGTGCAGAGATCGAGCGCGGCAAGGACTTCGTCCAGCTCAAGAACGGCCCGTTCGACCTCGATCTGATCTTCGCGCCCGACGGCATCGAGCGCTTCGAGGACGCTTGGAAGCGGCGGGTCGACGTCGAAGGGTTCCCGGTGTGCCACATCGACGACATCATCGCGAGCAAGGTCGCGTCGAACCGAGTCAAGGATCGTGAGTCGCTGCCGCGGTTGCGTGCGTTCCGCGAGTACTGGCTGAGCAAGCGGCCTGTCTGAGGCCTACTGCGTCTGCTTCGTGACATCGGCCCGTCGGGCGTCGACGATTCCGCGCAGGCCCGTGATCGCGAGCTCGAACTCGTTGTTGGGCTGTGGTTTCTTGGTGTCGGCGATGACTGCCTCGCGGATCTGCGAGTAGGCCTGCTCCAGCTTCGGGCCCAGGAAAGCCGTGTTGACGAAGCTGTCCACGGCCCGCCGGGCGGCGGTGTTGTACACCTGCTTCCTGGCGGGGTCCGCGAGCAGCTTGCGCGTGAGCACGTTGCTCTCGACGTTGTAGAGGATCGGGAACTCCGGGGCGCCAAACGAGGTGTCCTTGTCCCAGGGAATCAGCACGAACTTCTTCTGCCCGCCGTACTGATACAGATAGAAGTTGTTCATCCCGGCGTAGCCCAGGAAACCGTCGGTCTCGGCCAGCGCGTTCTCGGTGGCCAGGTAGGACAGGAAGCGGTCGACGTCGATGTAGGCGGCCATCGCCGCCGCGATGCCGGACTCGGGCGCGTCGTTGGCGGCCTTGACGAACTCGGCGAGCGCGTCGTCGAAGCTGTTTTCGTTCGTCTGCGGCTCGAACGGCGTGGGGCTGTACGCGCCCTTGTCCCCGCCCCGGACCGAGAAGCGGTAGTCGTCGGCGTACTCGTAGTCGTAGAGCGTGCCGCTCTCCTCACCCAGGCGCGCCTTCAGGAACGGCTTGGAGACGGACTCGACCACGTTGTAGACGCCCCAGTACTCGTCGTTGACCGTGAGCCGGCAAAAGGCGTTTTGCGGCGCCGGGTGGCCCATCGCCTCGAACACGGCGTAGGCGAGCCGCTCGCGAAGCAGGCTGGCATCCTGCACCAGGTTGTCGAGCGCCATCGTCTTGTAGCCATGGAACTCCTGGCTCTTGTTGTACTTGTTGAAGTCGAGTTTCAAGCCCGGCTTCTCGCCGCTGCGCGAGCCAGCGCCGCGCGAGCGGATCCCGACCTGCTCCACGACCTCGCCGTCGAGCGAGATGTTCGCCGCGTAATAATCGTTGCTGCGAAAATTCTGACGCAGCGCCGTCCAATCAGCCGGGTCCATCACGATTCGAACCTCGTGCAGCCGGCCCTG
>CAZVOI010000164.1:0-7433 GCA_964628275.1 uncultured Acidobacteriota bacterium
GAGCGTCACCGGCACGCTCGTGCCTTCGGCGCCGCGCCGCATCGACGCGAGCGCTCCCGCCGCTTCTTCGGCCAGGCGCTGGCGCTCCTCGGGCGGCAGGCGGCGCCAGTCGGCCCAACGGATGCGGAACAGCTGGTGCAGGACGCTCCAGCCCTCGAGCGCCTCGGGTACGCGGGGATCGTGCATGCTGCGGAAGCTCCTCTGCCTCCATTGTAGTTTGGCCGCGCAGCACGCGCCGCCCAACAGCCTGGATCACCCGCCGGCGGCCGCCCGCGGGGGAGAAGTTGCAGCGGGTCTGATAGCGGGGCGCCCGGCTCCGGCTGGTGTAAGGCTCGTGTAAAGGAAACGCTCGTGGCTCGCTCGCATGTGGATTTTGCGCGTGATTTCGACGGAGAATCGCCCGGACGGTCTCTCTCGCGCGAGCCTCATCGCCGACGAGGTCCCGATCCCAGCGAGGCAAGGCTTGAGACGAAAGCTACGGATCCCGATCGCGCTCGGTGCGATCCTGCTGGCCTCGGCCTGCGGCGGGTCGCAGGAAGCCGCGGCGGGCCGCCCCCAGCGACAGGCGCTGCGCGTGCGCGTCGCGCCCGTCGTCGTCCAGGACGTCGTCCACCAGATCAAGGCGCTCGGGTCGATCGAGGCCCAGGACATGGTCCAGGTGACCGCCCAGGTCGAGGGCGTGGCGTCCGAAGTGCGCTTCCGTGAGGGCGACCGCGTCTCGCCGGCCACGGTGCTGCTGCGGATCGACCCCGACCGGCACCGCGTCGAGGCTGAGCGCGCCAAGGCCCTGAAGGACCAGGCGACGGCGGAGCTGGGGCGGGCGCAGGCCGACCTGGCGCGCCGTGAGTCGCTCGCCGCGAGCCAGCTGCTTTCGACCGAGGAGCTCGCCCGCTCGCGCGGCGAGAACGCCCGCCTGGAAGCGGCGGTCGAGGTAGCGAAGGCCGCGTACGAGCTGGCGCTCCAGGACCAGCGGCGCGCCGAGGTCCAGCCCCCGATCACCGGAGTGATCAACACGCGCACGGTCGATACCGGCCAGTTCGTGCGCACTGGCACCGTGCTCGCGACGATCGTGGACGTGAGCCGGCTGCGGCTGCGCTTCAAGCTCTCCGAGGCCGAGTCGCTGCGCGCCCGCGAGAGCGGGCGCGTGAGCTTCCGCGTCGCTCCGCTCGGGCAGCGCGACTTTGGCGCGCGCATCTACCACGTCGGGCGCGTGGCTGACCCCGCGACGCGCCAGGTCGAGGTGCTGGCGTGGGTCGACGCCGCGGACGAGCTCAAGCCCGGCTTCTTCGCGGAGGTGACGCTCGCCGGTGAGAAGAAGGAAGGTGCGCTCGTGATCCCGGAGAGCGCGGTGCAGGCGAGCGAGCGGGGCTTCGTCACCTACGTGGTCGACGACAAGAAAACGGCCCGCATGCGCCCGGTGGGGCTGGGCCTGCGCACGGGCACCGGCGTCGTCGAGATCCTGTCGGGCCTCGCGCCCGGGGAAGTCGTGGTCTCCGAGGGCTCCGACCGCCTCGCCGACGGGATCCCGGTCGAGGCCGTCGCCGGCCCGGCGGACGCCCCGGCCGGCCCGCCCCGGCCGGCCGCGGCGCCCGAGAGGTAGGCGATGGCGAACGAGCAGAAGCGTCCGGACGAGCTGCCGGAGGACCCGCTCAAGATCGCGACCGGGATGACGCTCGCGGACATCTCGATCCGCAACCACGTCTTCGCCTGGATCCTGATGTTCGGGCTGATCGGCTTCGGGATCCTGTGCTTCACGGGCTTCGGCAGCGTCTTCAAGGGCCTCGGGGTCAGCCAGAACCCCGACGTGGACTTTCCCGTCGTCAACATCTCGATCTCCTGGGAGGGCGCCTCGCCCGAGATCATGGAGACGGACGTGGTCGACCTGGTGGAGGAGGCGGTCACCTCCGTCGAGGGCGTCAAGGAGGTCTCGTCCTCCTCGCGCCAGGGCCAGGGCAACATCACCGTCGAGTTCGAGCTCGAGCGCGACATCGACGTGGCGCTGCAGGACGTCCAGAGCAAGCTGTCCCAGCTGCAGCGGCGCCTGCCGCTCGGGATCGACCCGCCGATCGTCAGCAAGACGAACCCCGAGGACGAGCCGATCATGCGGCTCGCGATCGGGGGCAGCCGGCCCCCGACTTTCATGGCGGACTACATCCGCAACGTGATCCGCCCGCAGCTGCAGACGGTCCCGGGGGTCGGCGAGATCCAGATGCAGGGCTTCCGCGACCGCAACGTGCGCGTGTGGTACGACGCGGTGCGGCTCGAGGCGCAGAGCCTCACCGTGCAGGACGTGAACCGCGCGATCGCGCGCGAGCACCTCGAGGTGCCGGCCGGCCGCATCGAGTCGGCGGACCGCGAGATGAACGTGCGCGCCGAGGGCGAGGCGATCGACGTCGAGGGCTTCCGCAACCTCGTGATCACCTACAAGGACGGCGCTCCAGTGCGCCTCGCCGACGTGGCGGTGGTCGAGGACGGGCTCGAGGACCGCCGCCGGCTGTACCGGACGATGGGGGAGCCGGCGGTCGGCTTCGGCATCACCAAGCTGCGCGGGGCGAACGCCGTCCAGGTTGGGCGCGACGTGCGGGCGCGGCTCGCCGACGTCGAGAAGCAGCTGCCGGAGGGACTGTTCCTCGCCGTCAACTTCGACACCACCGTGTTCGTGGAGCGGGCGATTGGCGAGATCCTGTTCACGCTGGTGCTGGCGGCGCTGCTCACCAGCCTGGTGTGCTGGATCTTCCTCGGCTCGTGGTCCACGACACTCAACGTGCTGCTCGCGATCCCGACATCGATCCTGGGCACGTTGATCGTGATGTACGTGTTCGGCTTCACGCTCAACACCTACACCGTGCTCGGGCTCACGCTGGTGGTCGGCATCGTGGTCGACGACGCGATCATGGTGCTCGAGAACATCTACCGCCACCGCGAGCAGGGCGAGGGCAAGGTCACCGCCGCCTCGGTGGGCGCGCGCGAGATCACTTTCGCCGCCGCTGCCGCGACACTCGCGATCATGGCGATCTTCCTGCCGGTCGCCTTCATGAAGGGGATCATCGGGAAGTTCTTCTTCCAGTTCGGCGTCACCATCACCGTGGCCGTGCTGATCTCGCTGCTCGAGGCGCTCACGCTCGCCCCGATGCGCCTGTCGCGCATGCTGGAGGTGGGCGATCGCGCGGGCCGGCTCGAGCAGTGGGTGACCATGACCTTCGCCCGTCTCGCCGCCTCGTACCAGCGGCTGCTGGTGCCGGCGCTGCGTCACCGCGGGCTCGTGCTCGGTGTGGCGACCGTGCTGTTCGTGCTCTCGCTCGGGATCGTCAAGCTGCTGCGGCAGGAGTTCGTCCCCTCCCAGGACATGAGCCGCTTCGGGGTCCGCTTCCAGACCCCCGTGGGCTCGAGCCTCGACACCAGCGAGCGCGTGCTCGACCAGGTCGAGAGCTTCATGCGCTCGCGGCCGGAAGTCGACATGTACGGCGGCTTCGTGGGCGGCTTCGGCGGCGGCGAGGTCAACAGCGGCTTCGTGTACGTGACGATGAAGGAGCCGCGCGATCGCCCGCCCGACCCGACGACGGGGCGGCGGCTGTCGCAGGCTGACCTGATGAACGTGGCACGCCAGGCGACGAGTGCCATCCCCGGGGCGCGGATCGTGATGCAGGACTTCTCGCAGCGCAGCTTCAGCCCCGGTCGCGGCGGCGGGTTCCCGGTCGAGTTCAACATCCGCGGCCGCGACTGGGACGAGCTCGGACGCGCCTCGCGCGAGATCATGGAGAAGATGCGCGAGTCGGGGCTGGTGACCGACGTCAACAGCGACTATCAGGTCGGCATGCCCGAGGTGCAGGTGCTGCCCGACCGCAACAAGGCGGCCGACCTCGGCATCTCGATGTCCGAGATCGGCGAGACGATCAACTCGGCGATCGGCGGTCTGCGCATGGGCAAGTTCAAGGACAAGGGCCGTCGCTTCGACATCCGCGTGCGGCTGTTGGCGCAGCAGCGCCAGCGCCCGGAGGACATCGCGCGCCTGCTGGTGCGGGCGGGCGGCGGGGGGCTGGTGCGCCTCGGCGACATCGTGCGCATCGAGCAGCGGCCCACGCTGCAGTCGATCACTCGCCGCGACCGCGAGCGTGCGATCACGCTCACCGCCAACGTCGCCCCCGGCGTCTCGCAGGGGACGGCGATCGACCGCTCGATGCAGCTGGCGCAGGCCAGCATGCCGGACGGCTACCGGGTCGTCGCGTCGGGCACGGCGCGCACGTTCCGCGAGTCGTTCGACTCGCTGTTCTTCGCGATGGTGCTGGGCCTGATCGTGGCCTACATGGTGCTGGCGTCGCAGTTCAACGCCTTCACCCACCCCTTCACGGTGCTTTTGGCCTTGCCGTTCAGCGTCAGCGGGGCGCTCGTGGCGCTGTTCCTGGCCGGCCAGAGCATCAACGTCTACAGCATGCTCGGGATCATCCTGCTGATGGGGATCGCCAAGAAGAACTCGATCCTGCTGGTGGACTTCACGAACCAGGCGCGCGCCTCCGGCATGGAGCGCCACGAGGCGCTCTTGCACGCCTGCCCGATTCGCCTGCGGCCGATCCTGATGACCTCGATCGCGACCATCGCGGGTGCTTTGCCGCCGGCGCTCGCGCTCGGCCCGGGCGCCGAGCTACAGCGGCCGATGGCGCTCTCGATCGTCGGGGGCATGATCGTCTCGACCGGCTTCACGCTGTTCGTGGTGCCCGCGGCCTACAGCCTGATCGACGACGCGGTGGCGTGGAACGAGGCGCGCAAGGAGCGAGGCGAGGGCCTGCTCACGGCGCTCCGCGCCCAGCGCCTGAACGCCCCGTGACCGTCTCACGCCGGCGCGACGTATTCGGGCTCGCCGCCTTCGTGGTGATGTGCTTCGGAGTCTCGCTGCTCGGCGGACGCGCCACGCTGCCAGCGCTCGCCCACTGGTACCCGGAGCTCGCCAAGCCGGCCTGGACTCCGCCTGCCTGGGTGTTCGGCCCGGTGTGGACGCTGCTGTATCCGATGCTTGCCGTCGCCGGCTGGCTCGCCTGGCGCGAGGGCCGGACGCGCACGGGGACGCTCCTGTTCCTGCTTCAGCTGACGCTCAACGCGGCCTGGCCGTGGATCTTCTTCGGCGAGCGGCGGGTCGGATGGGCCCTCGTTTGTATCCTGGCGCTGTGGATCGCGATTCTGGGGACGATCGTGGCGTACTGGCGCGTGAGCCGCGGGGCCGCGCTGCTGCTGCTGCCGTACCTCGCCTGGGTCGGCTTCGCAGCCGCGCTCAACGCCGCGATCTGGTGGGCATCGTGAATCGGGCTTCGCTCGCAGCCCGTTGCTCGTGAGTTCCGACTTTTTGGGAACCGGCAGCGTCCTATGAGCGGCGTACCTTGCCCTGTCAGGAGATTCAGCATGTCCTTCCCCACGCTCGCTCGTGCGGTCGCGCTGGCCGCGATCGCCGTCTCCACCTCGGCAGGGGAGATCCGCGGCCGCGTCCTCGTCGACGGCAAGCCCGCCGCCGCTGTCACCGTAGCGGTCCTGCCCTTCGAGGACGGCTTCGAGGAGGCCCGGCGTGAGGCTCGTCGCGAGGGCCCGCCGCAGGCGCTGGCTTCAGCCACCACCCGCCCGGACGGCACGTTTGCCGCCGCGGTCGCAGCCGCGCCGGGCAGCAGCGTTCGCCTCGGCTTCTCGGGTGGAAAGGCGGCCCCACGGGTGCTGGAGGCGCTCTTCGACACGGCGGGAGACGACGCCGGCGACGTGCGCCTGCCGCGAGCCGCGGCGCTGGCGGGCCGCGTGCTGGACGAGCGCGGCGGGCCCGTGGTGGGCGCCAGCGTGACGCTGTGGCCCGGCGGCGTTAGACGCGCGCAGGACGCCTCGCCGGCGCGCGGCGTGCCGCAGCTCGCAACGACGAAAGCGGACGGCACCTTCCGCTTCGAATCCGCCTCGGCGGAATCGAACCGCCTGCGCGTCGAGGCCCCCGCCTTTGCGACGCTCGAGCGGCAGCCGGTGCGCGCGGGCGCCGTGACACGCCCGCTCACGCTTGCGCTCGGGCAGGTGCTGCGCGGGACGGTGACGCTCGCCGACCGGCGCACCCCGGCCAAGGCCGCGCTCGTGCGCTTCGAGGGGCGCACGCAGACGACACGCTGGGTCGAGACGCGGTCCGACGGCAGCTTCCTGCTCGACGGCGCGCCTCGCGAGCCCGGGTCGCTCGTGGCCGACGGCGGCGACCTGGGCCGCGCCTCCGTGGTGCTCGCGGCGGGCGCGAGCGAGCCGGTGGCGATCGCACTCGCCCCGACCGCGACGCTCGCCGGCCGCGTGGTCGAGGCCGACAGCGGCAGGGCGCTCGCCGGGGTTCGGCTGGTGGCTCGCGGCGAGAGCGCCGTCTTCCAGGCGCGGTCGCTCCCCGACGGGCGCTACTCCTTCAAAGGGCTCGGCCCGCGCCGCTACCAGCTGAGCGCCGAGGACGACCGCTTCGTGCCCTGGACCAGGAGCGTGAGCGTCGCCGCCGGCCAGGCCGAGACGCAGGACGTCCCGCTCGCCCGCGCCGCGACGCTCGTGGGCCGCGTCGTGAACGAGGACGGCGCCCCGATCGAGGGAGCGCGCGTGCGGCTCGCCCGCGGTGGCGAGAACGTGTTCCGCGCGTTCATGCGCAGCATGGAGGAGGAGCAGGCCGTGCGCACCGGCCGCGACGGCTCGTTCCGCGCCACGCGGCTCGCCGCGGGAGACAACCAGCGGCTCGACGTGCGTCACGACGACTACGAGGAGCGTGCGATCGGCGGGATCTCCCTGACTGCCGGGGCCACGCGCTCGGGCCTGAGCGTCGTGATGCGGCGCGGCCTCTCGCTGCGCGGGATCGTGAAGGACGAGGAGGGTCGTCCGCTGGCCGGCTGCGAGGTGAACCTCTCGGCCGGCCGCTCGATCCGTGCCGGCCGCGGCGGCATTCAGATGCAGCTCATCGGCCCCGGCAACCAGGTGCGGCGCGAGACTACGGCGGACGGCCGCTTCGAGTTCCGCGGGCTGAAGGCGGGGGAGTACAGCCTCGTGGCCCGGCGCCCGGGCTTCTCGCGCGCCAGCGTCGACCCGGTGAACGTCTCCGAGGCCCGGGCCGCCGAGCCGCTCGAGCTCACGCTTCGGCCCGGCTCGACCGTCAGCGGCGTGCTGCGCGACAAGGCCGGCAGCGGCGCCTCCGGCTGGTTCGTCACCGCGCGTCCCGCGAGCCAGGGTGGCGGCCCGCCGATGGGTCCTGGCGCCAACCGCACCGAGGAGCCGACCGGCCCCGACGGCGTCTTCCTGCTCGAGGGACTCCTGGCCGGCGAGACCTACGAGCTGCAGGTGATGGGGCAGGCCGGTCTCGGGCCGCGTCGTTCCGGCGTCGTGGCGCCGGCCGAGGGGATCGATCTCGTCGTGAACGGCACCGGCCAGGTCCGCGGCCGCGTGACGGACGTCGAGAGCGG
>CAZVOI010000165.1:0-1805 GCA_964628275.1 uncultured Acidobacteriota bacterium
GAGCTGCTGCATCGTGTTGAGCGGCAGGTGCCACTGCACCTGGTCGTAGTGGATCGCTTTCACGCCTGGCAGCGTGTGCGGCCCGGGGTTCTGCATGATCCGCGATTCCTGGCGCACCGGGCCCCAGCCGAAGTTGAACGACAGTCGCCAGCCGCCGTTGAGCGTGATCCAGTCGTGGTAGAGGCTGGTGGACGACACCATCGGGAAGATGGTGACCAGGCTGGGCGGCGCGGCCTGGGCGGCGCGCCACTGGTTCTGGCCCAGATACGAGCCGCCCTGCATGCCGACCTTGCCGTTCGACCAGGGTTGCTTCGCGGCCCACTCGACGGTGTCGTAGCCGTCCTTCTCGTCGTCGAAGAACGGTTCCCAGCGGCCGTCGGACTCGTGCCGGCCGCGGATGTCCTGGAAGACGTAGACGTAGCCGCGCTGGGCGATGTAGACGGCCGCGTCCCAGGCGGTGGGGAAGCGCTCGGTGCTGTAGGGCGTCCGCGAGAGGACGACCGGGTGGCGTCCGTCTCCGACCGGCCGGTACACGTCCGCGTACAGCGTGACGCCGTCGCGCATCCGAATCGGCACGCGGTTTTCGACGCGGATGTCGTTGCGCACGCCGACGTCGGCGGGGAATCGGACTCGTTCGGCGGCTGAGCTCGGCTCCGGCAGCAGGCTGAGCGCGGCGACGACGAGAAGCGGCGCGAAGCGTTGCCGCGCCACTTAGGCCTTCTTCTCCAGCACCAGCCGGAGCCGCCGCGCGACGATCTTGTCCTCGCCGGGCTGCATCATCCACACGCCCAGGACGAGCGCGTTGGCTTCCGAGCGGATCCCGATCGAGGGTTCGCCGTCCTTCATCGCCTTGACCACCGCGGCCGCCGCCTTTTCGTCCGCGCCGTCCCACGTGATCCTGATATGGGGGACGTTGTTCGCGACCTCGGGAACGTAGACCTCGGCCTTCACACCGGCAACGGCCACGGCGCTGCTCCGGATCAGCTCGGCGCGCCGATCGTACTCACGACGCTCCTGCGCGTGGTCCTTGGCGACGAACATCTCCAGCGCGACCAGCAGACCCAGCATCTCTTCTTTGTTGACCTTCATGCCGCGGCCGACCGTGTTGCCGTTGGGAGGCGCGTTCAAGCGGGCCGCCTCGATCAGGGCCTTGCTTCCGAGCAGGATGCCGGAGCTCTGCGGCCCGCGGATGCCCTTGCCTCCGGAGAACGCCACCAGGTCGAAGCCCAGCTTCGTGTACTTCCACAGGTTCTCGACCGGCGGGACGTCTGCGGCGGCGTCGTTGAAGGTGGGGATGGCGTGCTTCTTCCCGAGCTTGACGAACTCCTCGTCCTGGATCCGGCCTTCCTTGTTGTTGTTGTTGTAGAAGACCATCATCGCCGTCTTCTCGTTGACCGCCCGCTCCAGCTCGTCGGCCGTCTCCACCTCCACCAGCCGCACCCCGCAGTTGCGAACGGCATGCTCGTAGCCGAAGCGGTGGGACTTCTGGATGATGACCTCGCTCTTCATGCCGGACAGGTCGGGAAGATCGATGATCTTCTTGCGGTCCGTTCCCGTGAGGACCGCCGCGGTTCCGAGGGTCAGCGCCGCGGCGGCTCCGGACGTGACCATCGCCGCCTCGGAACGGACCAGCGTGGCGATCCGCTGCCCCACCCGGTCGTGGAGCTCGTCGAGCATCACGTAGTGTTTCGAGGCGTAGGTGATGGCGTCCATGACTTCAGGGGGCATGAGCGAGGACGTCATGGCCGTGTACGTCCCCGCGGCGTTGATGAAGGGACGCACGCCAAGCTCTCCGAAGTAGTCAC
>CAZVOI010000166.1:0-2093 GCA_964628275.1 uncultured Acidobacteriota bacterium
GCAGCGCACGAACACGTCCATCGGTCGGCAGCACACCGCGCAATCCTCGATGTAGCTCTGCTCGGCCCCCGCAGTCGTATCCACCTCCAGCGCCACCGGCTCGCCGCAGGCCGGACAGTCGACGATCACCTCTTCGATCACCGGTCGCTAGGCCTCTGGCGGCGGCGCTCCGATCGCCGCCCATTCCTCGCGCGCCGGTCCGTAGACGCCGGGCACCGCCAGGCCGGCCTGCCGCATCAGCATCGTCATCTGCCCGCGGTGATGGGCCTGGTGGTTGATCAGCGCCTGCAGCGTGAACCCCTTCTTCCAGGTGTAGCCGTACATCGGGTCCTCGGTCGCCAGCGTCTCGTCCTGCCAGTTCGCGCGCAGCTCTTCTGCCAGCGACTGCGCGGCAGTCTCGTATGCGGCGGCGATCGCCGCGGCCGAGGCGGGCGGCGGAGCGTCCGGCGCCGGCCCCTTCACCGTCAAGCCCACGAGCCCCATCATCTCGGGGAGCGTTCCCGTGATGTGCCAGGCGATCCGCGCGAGCGTGCGGTTGTCCGAACCAACGGTGGTCGCGAGCGACGCGTCGGTCATCGCGCGCATCACCTTGAGCGTCGATTCGCTTTCGTACTGCCAGTTCGCGTGGAAATCGGCGAGCTTTCGGAACATCGTCTTTCTCCTATCCTTGGATCCACGGCCCGCTTCTGAAAGGCGTGCGCCTGGAAAAGCACGCCGGGCAGTCACAAGGCTGCGAGGCGGTGGGCCGTACGTGCACGAGTCCGTGCAGCACGCCATCCTTCTGGTCGAAACAGGTCATCAGACTCCTAAAGAGCGTCGCGTCGTGGCGCTCGTAGAGAAGCCACACGGCGTGTGCGACGAGATCAGCAGCCTGAAGAAGGCGTGACTCGCGCATTGCGGCGAAATAGGGAATGTCGGCCAAGTTGTTGATCGCTCCCCACGAGGTACCCCGTTTGTGAAACCCACGAACCCAAATCTTGGCGCGGGCGTCGAAGCGTCCCTCCGAGAAGATCAGGAGCCCCCGCTGGGGATCGTTGGCTTCCTGGAACCGGCGCTGAAGGAGGATGTCAAAGCGCTTACAGACCTCCTCGGTCGCCTTCTCCACAGCGGCTTCGCCCCAAAGCTCTTTTGTCTTCTCGACGGCCGCCGCGAAGAGGATGCGCCCTTTGGCTGGCGAATCTTCGATGGCCCGACTCACGGCCTGAAGAACGGCTTGGCGCATCTCGGGAGGGGTCTTCCTCCACAAATCGCGGCCGCTTCGGATTTCCGAGGCATGGAATGGAATCGGCTGGTGATTCGGAAAGAACTTGTCCTGGACGTCTTCCAAGGCCTTCGTGAGGAAGAAAGTCTGGCGTTCGAAGAGAGCGATTCCACCGAGCACGAAGAAACGATCGTTGGGGTCGTTTTCGTTACCCGACTCGTCCAAATAGAGCAGGTACATTCAGGACGCCCAAACGAAACCGGCTCGCCTGAAGGGCGAGCCGGAAAATAAGGAAGGCAACTGGCAAGTGAATGAGTCGCAAAGGCAACTCGCCCAGTCGCGAGGACGAGCATAGGCCTGAGGCCAACGTGCGGTCAAGGCGCGTTGTCCTGCCGTACTGGGCACGCATCCAGACTTGGCGTAGACCATCTCGATGCTCAAGCCGCAATCATCAACCTCGAGTAGGTCAGGAAAGGTCCGAAGTGACTCACTTCGGGGGGGCAGCAACTGGCCCAATCCGTCACTCTCTCAGCCGGCGGCCGCTCAACGGCCGCGCTTGAGCGCCTGCGCCAGTGTCGCCACGCGCTCGCCGAGGCTGCGGCCTTCGGCCAGCTCCTTTTCGGTGAGCGGCCCTTTTCCCTCGCCGGTCGTGGCCGCCGCGCCCAGCGCCTGGCCCTCGCTGACCACGACCATGCGGTTGCCGAGCATCGCGGCCAGGATCGTCAAGAGCGCGATCTCCTTGCCGCTCGAAACCTCGCCGCCGGTGACGAAGGCGGCGCCGGCCTTGTCCTTCAGCGGGAAGGCCGGCGGCAGGAACTGGCACTCGGTGGTGAAGCGATCGAAGAACGTCTTCACCTCGCCGGCCATGTTCGACCAGTAGACGGGCGTGCCG
>CAZVOI010000167.1:0-6486 GCA_964628275.1 uncultured Acidobacteriota bacterium
CAGCGAGTGCGGGATGCCCTGGACCAGGGCGTCGCGCCGCACCTCCGCTGCGCGAAGCTGCGCCCGGGCAGGGGCCAGCTCCGGGGCGATCGAACGGTAGAAACGAGCGATCGTCTCGCTCTGCTCCTTGGCGCGCTCGCCTCGCGGCCGCGCCGCGATCGCCAGGATTTCCTTGCTGAGCTCACGACCCGGCCTGGTCCGGATCGGCCCCGCATCGGTCGTGGCCGAGACACGGAAGCGGCCGAGCGTGCGGCCGCCGCCCTGGTTCTGATCGATGACGATGCTGAGCGTGGCCTCGCCGCCCGTCGCGAGCGGCCGCTTGGCCTCGGCGACCAGGCGGTGGCTTTCACCGTCGGCCGAGGAGAGCGCCCAGCCGCGTCCCTTGGCTTTGCCGTCGATGGCGGCGGCCGGCGAACGCTCGTCCCCGGCTGTCGAGGCGCTCGCGTTGTGCAGCTCGATCTTTCGGCCGGCCTCGTCGAAAACACGGAACTCGGTCACGTCGAAGCCGCCCTGCGGGTCGCGTCCCGGACCGCGACCCGGCAGCTCGTCGAAGGTGACCGCCTCCAGCCGGAATGCCGTGATGCCGTCGAGCTGGGTCTTGTACTTCACGGTGTAGCTGTCCTTGGGCGCGCCGGGCCCCGCCGCGATCACCGAGAAGTCGTTGCCCTGGAGCAAGACGCGCGTGCCGTTGACAGATGACGCGAGTGTCGGCTCGAGTGTCGTCCAGGTGTAGACCCGCTCCGTGGCAAGCGTCGCTTCCCATTTTTCCTGTGCGAGGTCGAGCTCGAGGGTCTCCTGCCGAAGCAGCTTCTGGAGCGACTCGATCTCCTGGTCGACCGCCCCGAGCAGCGGGCGCTGCTTCTCGTCGGGGAGGTAGTTCGGGTCGCGCCGGCCGACCGGCTTCTCCTGGACGTCGGCGAAGAAGGCCGCGAAGCTGTAGAAGTCCTTGGCCAGGAACGGATCGAACTTGTGGTCGTGGCACTGCGCGCAGCCGAGCGTGCTCGCCAGCCAGACCGTGGACGCGTTGCGCACGCGGTCGGCCAGGTAGATGGCGCGGTACTCCTTGGGCTGCGCGCCACCTTCCTCGGTCGTCTGCAGCAGCCGGTTGTACCCGGACGCCACACGCTGCGCCGGAGTCGGCTTCTCCAACAGGTCGCCCGCGAGCTGCTCGACGGTGAAGCGGTCGAACGGCATGTTCTCGTTGAAGGCGTCGATCACGTAGTCGCGGTAGCGCCAGACGCTGCGCGCGTTGTCGCTGTGGTATCCGACGCTGTCCGCGTAGCGCACCAGGTCGAGCCAGTTCGCGGCCATCCGCTCGCCGTAGTGTGGAGAAGCAAGCAACCGGTCCACCTGGCGCTCGTAGGCGTCGTGCCGCGTGTCTTCGAGGAACGCGCGCGTGTCTTCGGCCGAGGGCGGCAGACCCGTCAGGTCGAAGCTCAGCCGGCGCAACAGCGCGCGCCGATCGGCCGCGGGCGACGGCGAGAGCCCCTGCTTCTCGATCGCGGCCAGGATGAAGCGGTCCACCGGGTTCCGAGGCCAGTCGTTCGCGCGCACCGGCGGCAGCGCGGGTCGGGTCGGCGGAATGTGCGACCAGTGCGGCTGCCAGGCAGCGCCCTCCGCGATCCAGCGTTGCAGCGTCGCGACCTGCGCGGGCGCGAGCCGGCCCTTCCCGCTGGAGACGTGCGGCATGCGCTTCTGTTCGTCTTCGTCCGTGACACGCAGCAGCAGCGCGCTCTTGTCGGGATCGGACGGCACGATCGCCATGTTCCCGGACGCGAGCCGCTGCTTGGCGCTCTCCTCGCGGTCGAGCCTCAGTCCCGCCTGGCGCCGGTTGCGGTCGGGACCGTGACACGCGAAGCAGTTGTCCGAGAGGATCGGCCTCACGTCCCGGTTGAACTCGAGCCGGGAGGCTTCCAAGGGAGCGCTGGCGACAGTCGCGACCGGCCGGGCCGATACCTGACGGGCCTCTCGGACGATCCGGTCCGAGGGCCAGGTCGCCCCTTCGTCGATCCAGCGCCGCAACGTCTCGACCTGGATGGCCGGCAACGGATCCGTCAGCCACGGCATTCGCTGGTTCGGATCGTCGATGACCAGGCGCTGGTAGAAGAGACTCTCCAGCGCGCTGCCGGCCAAGGCGGGGCCCGAAGCGCCGCCCGCCAGCAGCCCTTGGTTGCTGTCGAGCCGGAGGCCGCCCTGCGGCAGCGCGGCGGCGTGGCAGCGAACGCAGGCGCTCGCCAGGATCGGCTCGACGTCGCGCGCGAAGTCGATCCGCTCGCCCGCCGGTTGCGGTTGCGCCGGAGCGGCGCCCAGAAGTGCTATGACGAAGGCGATCCCACGCGTCTTCTTCAAGGCGTCACCTTACTGGGCAGTGAAGGCGCTTAGCATACGCCCACCGTGCAGAACCGGGAGCGCGCGGCGGCGAGGATCGCTCTCTCGCTGCTCGTCGTTGCGAGCAGCGCGCGCGCCGCCGAACCGAGCGGCGTCCGGGTGGTCGACCTGCGCTGCGAGTACCTTGCCGATCCGCTCGGCATCGACGTCAGGAAGCCCCGGCTGAGCTGGCGGCTCGAGGCGCCGCCGGCCAGTCGAGGAACCCGCCAGACGGTCAGCCGGATACTCGTGAGTACCAGCCGCGAGGCACTCGCGCGCGACATCGGCGATCTCTGGGACTCCGGCGAGGTGACCTCGAACCGCTCCACGCACCTCGAGTATGGGGGGAGCGTCCTCCTGTCCAACCAGGCCGTCTGGTGGAAGGTGCGGGTCCGCGATGGCTCGGGTCGCCTCACGGCCTGGAGCGCGCCGGCTCGCTGGTCGATCGGCCTGCTGTCCGCGGAAGACTGGCAGGGCCGATGGATCGGAGCGGGCGCGGCCTTCCCTGCCGTCGACACGCAAGGCCTGCCGGAAGGAAACAAGACCCCGGATCCATGGCTCCGCAAGACAGTCGACATCGTCGCCGCGCCGGTGCGGGCGATCGCGTACGTGGCCTCGGTGGGCTATCACGAGTTGCACGTCAACGGAGTGAAGGCGGGCGACCTCGTTCTCGAGCCGGCCGCGACCGACCACACCAAGCGTGCGCGCTACGTCGCGTACGACGTGACGCGGCTGCTGCGGCCCGGCAGGAACGCCCTGGGCCTTTGGCTCGGCACGTCCTGGTCGATCTATCCCCTGTACAAGACCGCGGACAAGCCGCGGGCGCCGATCGTGATCGCACAGGTGGAGATGGATCTGCCCGGCGGCGGCCGCCAGCGCGTCGCGACCGACGGCTCGTGGCGGACCCACCCGAGTCCCAACACGCTGCTGGGCAAATGGGATTTCCGAAACTTCGGCGGAGAGCTGTACGACGCGCGCCGAGAGCTCCCGAACTGGTCGGCGGCCGATCTCGACGACTCCGCCTGGGTGCCGGCGACCGAGTACGCGCCGCGGCTCGACCTGTCCGCGGAGATGGTCGAGCCGAACCGCGCCGTGAAGGCGGTACCGGCAGTCGCGATCGAGGAACGGCCCGACGGGACGTATCGCGTGGACATGGGCGTGAACTTCGCCGGCTTCATGGAGATCGACGTGACGGCCGCGCCCGGGACGCTAGTGGACTTCCTGTTCTCGGAGCGTCCGGACTTGGAGATCACGCACAAGCTCCAGAGCGCATACATCGTCGGCGCTTCCGGCCGCGGCACGTTTCGCAATCGCTTCAACTATCACTCGGGCCGCTGGATCACGGTCAAGGGTCTGTCGGCCCGGCCCGCGCTCGAGGACTTCCGAGGATTCCTGGTGCGCAGCGATTTCCGCCGCGCCGCGCAATTCGAGTCGTCGAGCCCGCTGATGAATCGCCTGTTCGAGGTCTTTCTCTGGACGTTCGAGAACCTGAGCCTGGGGGGCTACGTCGTGGACTGTCCCCAGCGCGAGCGCATGGGATATGGCGGCGACGCGCACGCGTCCACCGAGCCCGCGCTGGCGAGCTATCACCTGGGCGCGTTCTACACGAAGTGGGCGCAGGACTGGCGCGACGTGCAGGGGAAAGAGTCGTCGTGGGGCGTAGGCGTGCCGGCCGGCCAGCCCGGGGCCGGCGCTCTGGGAGCGGACGGCAACCTCCCGTACACGGCGCCCACCTACTGGGGCGGCGGCGGGCCCGCCTGGAGCGGTTTCAGCGTCACGTTGCCGTGGCTCGTGTACCGCAGCTACGGCGACGTGCGCGTCCTGGAAGACAACTTTCGAATGATCGAGCGCTGGCTCGCGTTCCTCGAGACGAAGTCGAAGGACGACATGCTGGTGCGCTGGGGCGGACAGTGGGACTTCCTCGGCGACTGGCTCTGGCCCGGCGCCGATGGCGTGAACGGCGACACCCGGGAGACGCTGTTCTTCAACAACTGCTACTGGATCTTCAACCTCGACACCGCGGCCCGCATCGCGGACGTCCTCGACAAGAAGGATGCGGCAAAGGCCTGGCGCGCGCGCGCGGCCCAAGTCCGCGAAGCGGTGCATCGCGCCTTCTACAACCCGTCGGCGGCGAGCTACGTGGACGGCTCGCAGGCCTACCTCGCGATCGCGCTGCTCACCCGCGTGCCGCCGGAGACGCTGCGGCCCGCCGTCTGGGAGCGGCTCGAGTACGAGATCCTGGTCGCCCGGCGGGGCCACATCTGGGCCGGCATCACGGGTGGGGCGTTCTTGCTGAAGGCGCTCCTCGAAGCGGACCGCGTCGACCTGATTCACGAGATGGCGTCCAAGCAGGCCTACCCGAGCTGGGGCGACATGCTGGAGCGCGGAGCGACCACGTTCTGGGAGAGCTGGCAGGACGACCAGCACTCGAAGCTCCATAGCTCCTATCTCCACATCGGGTACCTCTTCATTCCCGGCCTGGCCGGCATCCGTCCCGATCCCGAAGCGCCGGGCTACTCTTCTTTCGTGATCAAGCCCGCGGTGCTGGCGGATCGCGGCCTCAACTGGGCGAAAGGCAGCCTCGAGACGCTGCACGGAACGATCGAGAGCGAATGGCGGGTCGAGAATGGGCGCGTGCGCATGAACGTCACGGTGCCGCCCAACACCACGGCGCGTCTCGAGCTGCCGACGAAGGATCCCGCCGGCGTTCGCGAAGGCGGAAAGCGCGCGACTGGCGCGGCGGGTGTCAGGGTGCTCGGCGCCCAGACCGGCCGTGTTCTGTTCCGTCTCGAGCCCGGACGCTACAGCTTCGACGCGCCGCATTGAGAATCCGGAGGGCCGGGCGCGGCCGGTGCTACACCGTCACGACTTCCACTCGGCTTCTGAACGCGGTCGTGGACCCCAGACGCTGGTCGAGGGTGAGCAGCATCGCGTCGTTCGCCTCGGCGATCGCCACCAGGTAGGCGTCCGTCACCTGCTGGTGACCGATCAGGCGCTGAAAGTGACGGGCGCTCTCCGGCAAGGAGGGGAGGGTCGTCAGATACACGTGCCGGGCGTCGGCGGTGAGACGGCTCAAGAGGTCGAGCGCCTGGCTCGGGCTCTTGCGCACCCCGACGACGCTGGGGTTCGAGGACAGCCGAACGAGACCCAACTGCGTGAGTGCACACGAGGCCCAGCGCGGCGCCGTCCGGCGTTCCAGCCGCTGGGTCACAGCCCCATGGAACTGGTGGTTCGGCCAGGCCAGGGCAATCAGCGCGTTGACGTCGAGGAGGAGCGGCCGGGCGTCAGACGATGCCATCTACGTCGAGGGCGCGCTGCACCCGCGCCGCGAGGATGACGCGGCTGCCTGGGGGGACATCGAACGCCGGAAAACGCCCGCGCTGCTTCCGCGAAGGCCGTGTTGGCTGGAGCGCCTGCCGCGCCATCTCCGAGAGGACACGTCCCAGGCGTTGCCCCGTCAACCGGGCATAGGCTTGGGCGGCTTCGTACACATCGTCGTCGAGGGTGACGGTCGTCCTCATGATGTAATGATACGTTGATGTACTTGGATCGTCAAGACGGCAGATCTGGCCGCTGCCCGCCGCCAACCCGCACAGGACGACGACATCCGGAAGTTCGCCTTCCACGAAGGGATCGGCGGGGAGCGCCAATGAGGCCATGATTGCTGTTGCGCGATCGAAGAGCCAGAATTGCGGCGCGGGCCAGAGAGCAATGGACATCGAGAGCCTGACTGCCGAAGAGCAGCTCGAGCTGCTGCAACAGCTCTGGGACAAACTGAGCCAGTCCGCCGAGAAGGTACCGCTGACGGAAGCTCAGCAACTCGAGCTCGATCATCGGCCTGCGGCGAGCTAGCCGCGAGCTGCCGGAATCCCTGAGGGGAGGCACGACGATGGCGAAGTCACCTGTGACGCGAAAGGACTTTCTCAAGCTCAGCACGCTGCTGGCCGGCGGCCTCGGCGCGACCGGGCTGCCCGAACCGCTCCGCAGCTCGCAGGCCGAAGCGCAGGCGCCGATGCCGCAGCGAGGCGCCGGGATCGAGGCCGACTCGATCGTTGTGAACGCCCGCGTCCTCACACAAGACGCGGCCCTGCCGCGCGCCGAGGCGTTCGCGGTGAAGGA
>CAZVOI010000168.1:0-4056 GCA_964628275.1 uncultured Acidobacteriota bacterium
CTACGAAATCATGACCGCCATCGGCGCGGGTGGAATGGGCGAGGTGTATCGCGCACGCGATACGAAGCTCAATCGCGATGTCGCGATCAAGGTTCTGCCCGCGGCGTTCGCGGATGACCCCGAGCGACTCGCGCGGTTCACCCGCGAAGCGCAAACCCTCGCGTCGCTGAATCATCCCAACATCGCGACTATTCACGGCATTGAGGAGGTCCCGGCGGTCAGCGGGTCGTCCGGCCCCGGCTCCCGCGCGCTCGTCATGGAACTCGTCGAGGGCGAGGATCTCTCCGTTCATATCGCACGCGGGCCGATATCCATCGCTCAGGCGCTGCCCATCGCGCGACAGATCGTGGAAGCTCTTGAAGCCGCGCACGAGCAAGGCATCGTCCATCGCGATCTCAAGCCCGCCAATATCAAGATCCGCGAAGACGGCACGGTCAAAGTCCTTGACTTCGGGTTGGCCAAGGCCATGGACGGGAGCAGTGCGGCCAACTCTGCGATGTCGCAGTCGCCCACGATGTCGCGCCACATGACCGAAGCGGGAATGATCATGGGCACCGCGCCTTACATGAGCCCCGAGCAGGCGCGCGGCAAGGCGGTGGACAAGCGCACCGACGTCTGGGCGTTCGGCTGCGTGCTCTACGAGATGCTGTCGGGACGGCGAGCCTTCGACGGCGAAGACGCGACGGAGATCATCTCGGCGGTGATGAAGAGCGAGCCCGAGTGGAGCGCCTTACCCAACGACGTGCCCGCGCACCTTCGCACCATCGTCACGCGCTGCCTGGTCAAGGATCGCAAGACGCGCATTCCCGACCTGTCCGTGGTGCGGTTCATGCTCGACGGCTCGCTCACCATGGGTGTGCCCGAAGCACCGGCGACTCCGGCCGCAGCGATCCTGCCCGCATGGAGGCGCGCGTTGCCTTGGGCCTGGGCCAGCGTGTCGACGGTCGCGCTGATAGCCGGCCTGTTCACGTGGGCACCGCGGCGCCTCACTTCCGCGCCAACACCGCGCAAGCTGCTCTCGAACATCGGCGCCGACGCGTCGCTTACCGGCATTGGCGACACGGCAGTCCTGTCACCCGACGGCACGACGCTCGCGTTTACGGCACGGCAGGCGGGCCAAAGGCGGCTCTTCGTCCGCAAGCTCGATCAGTTGCAGGCGACAGCCCTCACGGGGACGGACGGCGCCACCTATCCGTTCTTCTCTCCGGACGGCCAGTGGATCGGGTTCTTCGCGGGCGGCAAGCTGAAGAAGGTCTCGGTCACGGGCGGCGCCGCGGTCAATCTGTGCGACGCTCCTTCCGGTCGCGGCGGTACGTGGACCGACGCGGACACGATCATCTTCACGCCGACAAACAACACCAGGCTCATGCGCGTGCCTGCGGCCGGGGGAACGCCTTCAGTCTTCGGGACGTTCGGCGAGGGCGCGGTGACGCAGCGGTGGCCGCAAGCACTCCCAGGCGGCAAGGGCGTTCTCTACACCGAGAATTTCGCGACAGCCGGCTGGGACGGCGCCAACCTCGTCATCGCACCGCTTTCGGGCGGGACACCCAAGGTCGTCGTCCGTGGCGGTTACTACGGCCGGTATCTGCCGAGCGGTCACCTGGTCTATATGCAGCAGGGCACGCTCTTCGCGGCGCCTTTCGACGTGAGTCGCCTCGAGACGACCGGCCAGCCTGGGCCGGCGCTCGAGGGCATCGCCGCTGATACGGAGACGGGCGAGGTTAAGCTTTCTTTCTCATCGGAGGGCACGCTGGTCCACGTGCCGGGCGGGGCCACAGCCGCCACCAACCCGATTGACTGGATGACGCGCGACGGCCGGACATCCCCGCTGCGCGCGACCAAAGCCGACTGGGCGAACCCCCGCTTCTCGCCGGACGGTCAGAAACTGGCGCTCGAGATCTTCGACGGCAAGCAGCGCGACATCTGGGTGTACGAGTGGTCGCGAGACACGCTGACCCAATTGACCTTCGACCCCGCGCAGGATTTAGGCCCGGTCTGGACGCCCGACGGCCAGCGCATCGTGTTTTCGTCCGATCGGGCCAAATCCGGCATCCGCAATCTGTACTGGGTGAACGCCGACGGCACGGGCGAGGTCACGCGGCTGACCGACAGCCCGGAGGGCCAGTTCGCCTTTTCGTGGCATCCAAGCGGCAAGTTCCTCGCCTTCAACGCCAATCGCGGCGCCACCTCGTGGGATGTGATGATCCTGCCCATGGAAGGCGACGCCGTCCGGGGTCTCTTGCCTGGCAAGCCCACCGTCTTTCTGAGCACGCCTTCGACCGAGATCTTTCCAATGTTCTCGCCGGACGGCCGATGGATCGCCTACGTCTCGAACGAGGCCGGCGGCGGTAGCGATGTCTACGTGCGTCCGTTTCCAGGCCCCGGCGGCAAATGGCGGATCTCCACCGGAGGCGGTGGCTTCCCCCACTGGTCGGGCACCGCCCACGAGCTGCTGTTTGTGAACCAGGGCAAGGTGATGTTCGCGCCGTACGGCGTGGCAGGCGAGTCGTTCCGAGCGGAAAAACCGCAGATCTGGTCGCCTTTGGGCTACCGGGGTCTTGGCGCCAATTACCCGTACGATCTCCATCCCGACGGCAAGCGGCTCGCGATCATCGCGGCCGCAGACGAGGCCGGCGTGGTCCAGGACAAGGTGGTGTTCTTCTTCGGCTTCGGCGATTACCTGAAGAAGATCGCGTCGGTGACGAAACCGTGACTCTCACTCCCGGCGCTCGGCTCGGACCTTACGAAATCACCGGCGCCATCGGCGCGGGTGGGATGGGGGAGGTGCTTCGTGCGCGGGATACGAAGCTCAACCGCGATGTCGCGATCAAGGTGCTGCCTGCGGCTTTCGCGGATGATCCGGAACGGCTGGCGCGGTTCACACGCGAGGCGCAGACCCTCGCGTCGCTGAACCATCCCAACATCGCGACCATTCACGGTATCGAGGAAGTGCCGGCGGTCAGCGGATCGACGGGTCCGGGCTCCCGTGCGCTCGTGATGGAGTTAGTCGAGGGCGAGGATCTTTCCGTTCTCATCGCACGCGGACCGATCCCGATCGGCGAAGCTCTCCCCATAGCACGGCAGATCGCGGAGGCGCTTGAAGCCGCGCACGAGCAGGGCATCGTCCATCGAGATCTCAAGCCCGCCAACATCAAGGTCCGCACCGACGGCACGGTGAAAGTCCTGGACTTTGGTCTCGCCAAGGCGATGGACGGCGGTGGCGCCGGCAATTCTCAGATGTCGCACTCGCCCACGATGTCGCGCCACATGACCGAAGCCGGGATGATCATCGGCACCGCGGCCTACATGTCGCCAGAACAGGCGAAGGGCAAGGCCGTCGACAAGCGCGCCGACATCTGGGCCTTCGGAGTCGTCCTCTACGAGATGTTGACCGGGCAGCGCGCCTTCAAGGGCGAGGACGTTGCGGAAACCCTCGCCTCGGTGCTCAAAGACAAGCTGTCGATGGACGCGCTGCCGGGCACGACGCCGCCCCGGCTCAAGCGGCTGATCGAACGCTGTCTCGATCGCGACTTGAAGGCGCGGCTGCGCGACGTCGGCGAGGCGCGTTTGAAGATCGCCAGAATCGAAGCAGGCGGACCGGACAGCGCAGTATCGGCTGCCACAACCGTGGCCGCAGCGGCGGTCCCCGCGTGGAGGCGCGCCCTGCCGTGGGGCGTCGCGTCGGCCTTCGCCGTCTCGTTCGCTTCGGCTCTGACCTTGTGGGCGCCGTGGCGAAGCGCTCCTGCACCCACGCCGCGCAAGCTGCTCGCCAGCATCGGCGCCGACGCGTCGCTGCCGACCAACCTCGGCGCGTCGGCGATTCTGTCGCCGGACGGCACGACCCTCGCGTTCGTCGCGCGACAGGCAGGCCCGGCGCGCCTGTTCATCCGCAAGCTCGACCAGTTGCAGGCCGCCCCGCTCGCCGGCACCGAAGGCGCTGAGAATCCGTTCTTCTCGCCGGACGGCCAGTGGCTGGCGTTCTTCGCCGGCGGCGCGCTGAAGAAAGTCTCGGTGACCGGGGGCGCCGCGGTCACGCTCTGCGACGCCTCAGAGAAC
>CAZVOI010000169.1:0-2309 GCA_964628275.1 uncultured Acidobacteriota bacterium
CGCATCGACGCCGCTTCCGGCGGAACCGTGCTGCTGGGCAGCCGCACCTACACCCTCGAGCAGATGACTCTGGACTTCTCGCGCGCGGGCGGGCTGGTTCCGTTCCTGCGCAGCCGCGCCACCACCCGCGTGGCGAGCCACGCCGTGACGGCGGAGTTCAACGGGCCGCTCGACGCGCTCCAGACGCGCCTGCGTTCGGCGCCGCCGCTGTCGGAGAACGAGATCGCGTCGCTGCTGACGACCGGCAGCATCGACCGCAGCGGCGCCAGCAAGGGCGACGCGATGAGCCTGATGACGGCGAGCATGCTAGGCACCGTCGGCCGCAGCGTGGGCTTCGACACGCTGCGCCTGGAAGGCAAGCGCGACGACGACCTGCTCACCGAGGATCGCTTCTCGTTCGATCCGACCGCCGTCAACGGCGCAGCGGATCCGGAATCGCGCTTGACGATCACCAAGCGCCTCAACCCGCAGCTCGAGGTCACGCTCTCACAGTCCCTGGCCTCCGGCGGCAAGCGCACCTCGATGGTGAGCTGGGCGCCGATAAAGAACGTGGAGGCGCGCGCGGTGGATCGCGACGACGAGACCTACGCCTTCGAGCTGCGCCACGACTTGAGCCTCGGCGGCCCCGCCAAGCGCCGTGATGCGCGGCCGCCCGACACCAAGCCGGCGAGCGAGCGAATCGGCGGCGTCCGGATCCAGAGCGACGGCGGTCCGCCGGTCGAGCTGCTGCGGAGCCGGCTGTCGCTCGGCGAGGGCGACACGTTCGACTATCGAACCTGGCTGCAGGATCGCGAGCGCCTGCAACAGGCGCTGGCGGAAGCCGGCTACTTCGAAGCGCGCGTCTTCGGCACGCGCGAGCCGCGCCTCGGATCGGAGACGACCGGCCAGCCGGTGGTGCTCAGCTACGACATCCGCAGCGGCGCCCGCAGCGCCGTCCGTTTCGAGGGCTTCGCCGCGCCGGAAGCGTTGCGGCAGCGCGTCGAGAGCTCGTGGTGGCGGTCGGAGTTCGACGCTTCGATCGAAAGCGAAGCGGCCGATCTCACGCGGGCGGCGCTCTTGGATCTGGGCCACCCCACCCCGTTGATCGACGCACGGGTGAGCGACGATCGCGAGAACGGCCGGATCCTGGTGGTGCGGGTGGAGCCCGGTCCGCAGGCGGCGCGACGGCAGGTCGTCTTCACCGGCAACCAGGCGCTGCCGACCGAGCGACTCGCCGCGCTGGTGAAGAGCAAAGACGCCGAGCGGCGAGCGTTTCTGCGACCGGAGGCGCTGGCGAACGACGTCCAGTTGCTGCTGGCGCAACAGGGGCTGTTGAACGCCACCGTCAAGATCGAGACCACGCTGCAGGACGCCGTCGCGACGCTGCGCGTGTCGATAGCCGAGGGCGCCGCGTTCACGCTCGGCGCGGTGACGACGCAGGGCGTCGCGCGCATCGACTCTCAGGAGGTCCGGCTCGCCTCCGGCCTGGTCAGCGGCGCGGCCTACTCGAAGCCGCTCCTGGATGCCGCACGATCGAAGGTGACGGCGCTGTATCGAAAGCGCGGCTTCGCCGACGTGGCGGTCGCGATCGACGGCCGGACGCACGCGCGCAGCGGCAGCGTCGACGCGACGATCCGCGTCACCGAGGGACCACGTCAGGTGGTGGCGGAGGTGGTGTTCGACGGCGTGGACGCGGCCGCCTTTCGCAAACCGATCAGCGAAGCCGGCGTCGCGGCGGGCAAGCCGGCGGTGGCGCAGGAGTGGTCGGAGGTGAGCCGCCGCATCTACGAGACCGGCGTGGTGCGCCAGGTCGACCTCGTGGCGGAGCCGATCGGCGAACCGACGCCCGAGGGCGACCAACCGGTGCGCGCGCGGCTCGAGGCCGAGAGTTGGCCGGCGCTGCGGCTGCGCTACGGCCTGCAGCTCGCCGGGACGCGCGACCCGCTGGACGAGGAAGGAAAGCAGGAGTTCCGGCTCGGCGGCGTCGCCGAGGCGACGCGCCAGACGCTGTTCGGCCGCGGCATCACCAGCGGCCTTTCGGTTCAGGGCCGCGAGGGCTTCCAGAACGCGCGCGGGTACCTGAGCCTGCCGCGCACGTTCGGGACGGCGGTGCGCAGCAGCGTGTTCGTCACGCAGGAGCGCGTCGATCGGGGCCTCGAGCTCTTGGGCGAGGTCACCACGATCCGCTCGGACAGCACCAAGCTGACCTTCGAGGAGCGGATCAAGCTGCTCCGGCTGGCGGATCTGGCGGCTGCCTATGGCCTGGAATGGACGCGCTTTCGCGGCGAGGTGCCGATCTTCGGGACGCTCGACGAGCGCGTGCGGGTGGC
>CAZVOI010000170.1:0-1880 GCA_964628275.1 uncultured Acidobacteriota bacterium
TCGAGGACGTTGTGGTGCGCCATCCCAAGCTGCGCGTGTACGTCATGCATGCGGGTTGGCCGATGCTCGACGGTATCGTCGCCTTGCTTTACGCTCATCCCCAGGTGTACGTGGATATCGGGGTCATCGACTGGTACGTGCCTCAGGCCGAGTTCTACAGCTACCTGCGTCGCCTGGTTGAGGCAGGCTTCGCTAAGCGCATCATGTTCGGCTCCGATCAGATGGTCTGGCCGGACGCCATCGACCGAGCCGTAGCCGCAGTCGAATCTGCCCCATTTCTCTCAGCTGAGCAGCGGCGCGACATCATGTGTCGGAACGCCGCGCGCTTTCTCCGCCTTGAGGCGTCCGTGTGCGAGTAAGCCGCCGAACAAGGGGATGCACCTGACGAGGTCCGCGCGGCCAACGGGAACCGCGGCCCTCGCAGGTGATCCCCGGTGTTCGACCGCTTCTCGCGGAGCGACGAGACGGCAAGTAGCGACGAGGTGACGCTTGGGTTCTTGGTCGTTTTCGCCAGCGGCGCTTCTCGGAGTCGCCATCGTCGCCGTGTTGATCTGGGGTGTGGCCGAGACATGCCGCCGATATCGTTGGGCCCGTCTCCCCAGCGTTCTCGTCCCCATCGCTGTCGGAACTCTCTTTGGATATGGAGCGCTATCTGCCCCGAGCGGCTACGCTGCTGCCTACTCTTTCGGAGGCGTGTGGGCGCTGTCCCTCGCAACGGTCCTAGGTGCCGCAGTTCTCCTTCCGTTGCCAAGAACTCGCCGGGCCGGACTACTTGGACTCGGAGCGGCCCTCCTTCTCCTCGGAAGCTTCTACGCCGTGTTCCTCGTTGGACGCGGCCTCGGCCTGCAGGATTGGTGGGGCGACCGCCCGGTCCCGATACCGCCGGTGGAGCCGAAGTAGGGGGGTGTTAGGCCGACCACTTGCCGGGGCATACGCCAATGGCGTATAGTAGCGCGTGCGTTTCGTTGAGACTCATGTCTTCACCGACCTGGTCTGTAAGACCCTCGTTGACGACGAGTATCGAGCGCTCCAGAGCAGCCTGCTGCTAAGGCCGGAGCAAGGTCCTGTAATTCCCGGTTCGGGCGGCCTGCGAAAGGTGCGTTGGGGCTCTCAGGGCAAGGGCAAACGTGGTGGTTTGCGGCTGATCTATTTCTGGGACAAGCCGACTGAAACCTACTACATGCTCTTCCTCTATCGGAAGAACGAGCAGGGTGACCTGACCAATGCTCAAGTTCAGGTGCTTGGGCGGCTGGTTCGAGAGGAGTTCGGATGAAGCGGGAAGCGTTCGAGCAGTTGGTCGGCAGTATTCGGCAGGCCGGGCGCATTCGGCGTGGTACCGCACGGCCGTCGCGCACGTTCAGGTTCGCGCCTGCTGACGTGAGGGCCATTCGCACGAAGCTGGGCAAGTCGCAGTCGGAGTTTGCTCTCATGATTGGCGTCAGCGTCGCCACGCTCCGCAACTGGGAGCAGGGGCGACGAACGCCTGAAGGCCCTGCGCTGGCTCTCCTCCGGGTCGTCTCGGCAGCGCCCAGGACAGTCACGCGCGCGCTTCGCGGGGCGGCCTAACAAAGAGTTGAAGCAGACGAGCGTCTGCCCGAGCTTCGCTCGGGCACCGGGCGCCGGCGGCGCCCTGACGCTCGCAGCTTAACTCTGTGTTGAACTAAACCGCTTCGCGGTGGAGGTTCGCGGATCCAGCATCTAAGCCCGCGCTACCTTCTTGTGAGTTTGTTGTTTTCACAAGGAGGAAGCCATGGGTGTGTTCCGTGATGCGATGGAGCAGGCGCTGGCGCTGCGTGGCATGGCGCCCAAGACGTGCTCGGCGTACCTGAGCTGGGTGCGACGGCTGGTCCGATTCTGTCGGGTCGTCCCCGATCAACTCA
>CAZVOI010000171.1:0-3706 GCA_964628275.1 uncultured Acidobacteriota bacterium
TTCCCGCCGATGCGCTCGCAGGCTTCCTGAAACAACAGGGCGCGGTAGTCACCGCGCTCGCCGACGACCCAGCCGCGGATCGTCGTGAACAGGCGGTAGGCTCGCGGCGCGCGTTCGCTCAGTCTCAATGATCGGATCCTCGGGATGGCGCGGTCGCTACGCGAACCAGACGGCGGCGCCCAGGCGACGAACGTGAGCGTCATTGTAAACTGGCGCCGACGTGAACGCTTCACGGCTGGCCCTGTTCGGCGGCGACCCGGCGGTTCCCGGCCCGATCCCAGCGCACACCTCCATCGGTCGCGAGGAAGAAGATGCGGCCCTGCGCGTGCTCCGCAGCGGCACGCTGTCGGCGTTCTTCGGCTCGCCCGGCCCCAACTTCCTGGGCGGTGCTGAGGTGCGCGGGTTCGAAGCCGCGTGGAGCGAGCGTTTCGGAGTGCGCCATTCGGTCAGCATGAACAGCGCCACCAGCGGCTTGATCGCGGCCCTGGGCGCGTGCGGCGCCGGGCCGGGGGACGAGGTGATCGTTCCGCCCTTCACGATGAGCGCGACGGCCGTCGCCGCCCGCGTCTGGGGCGCGACGCCGGTGTTCGCGGACGTACGCCGCGACACGTTCACGCTCGACCCCGCCCAGGTCGAGCGCCAGATCACGCCGCGCACGCGGGCGATCGTGGCGGTGAACCTGATGGGACAGCCGGCCGATCTCGACGAGATCCTGGCTCTGGCTCGGCCGCGCGGCATTCGCGTGATCGAAGACAACGCCCAGGCCCCCGGCGCGCTCTACAAAGGCCGCTCAGCCGGAACCATCGCCGACATCGGCGTCTTCAGCTTGAACTGCCACAAGACGATCCAGACCGGCGAGGGCGGCGTGTGCTGCACGAACGACGACGACCTCGCGCTGCGCCTGCAACTGATCCGCAACCACGGTGAGGCTGTGGTTCGCGAGCTCGGCTACTCGAATCGTCCCGAGCAGATCCTCGGCTTCAACTTCCGTATGGGCGAGCTCGAAGCGGCGATCGGCGCAGCGCAGCTCGCCAAACTCGACCGACTCAACGCGCCCCGCCGGCGTATCGCCCAGGCTCTCGACGAACGGTTGCGCGGCCTACCTGGCCTCAACGTTCCCGCTGTCGGCGCCGACCGAACCCACGTCTACTACACCTACCCGCTCACGCTCGACCCCGAAACGGCCAGCGTCTCGCGCCGCGCCGTGGTACGCGCGCTCGCGGCGGAAGGCGTCCCGTGCTTCGAGGGCTACTGCGAGCCGCTCTATAACCAGCCGCTCTACGCTGGCGACTGGCCCGGAAGAGGCGACCGGCGCTATGGACCGGGCCTCTGCCCCGTGGCGGAAGACCTCTTCGAGCGCACGCTCTTCTTCCACGTCCTCTTGCACCCGGAGATCGAACCGCTGGTGCCAGCGATCGGCAGCGCGTTCCTCAAGGTCTGGGATGCGCGCGCGACCCTGAAGTCCCTGGCCGACGACGGTTCACACGCGCTGCGTGGGCGCTGAGATTTCGGCCGCCTCGAGATCGTCGTGGCGAATCCCGTCGCCGCGAGGGATGTCGCGGCGCGCCGTGCGTCCCTCGAGGGCGGGCAGATGCCGAGGGTGCAGCCCCGGCTGGCGGTTGCCAGAACGGAGAATCCCCACGTTCACGCCTTCGTGTAGCGCTTCCCCTCGAGGGATGTCTCGAGTCGCGTGAAGCGCGCGACGGGCAAAACGATGCAACTCCTGCTCGGCGTCGAGCACTCGCTTGCGGCCGTCTCCGAGCGAGGCCTCGGCTAGCCTCACGGCGTCCACCAGACGGCGCAGCTCTTCGGGCGCTACCGCGAAGGGGTGATCGGGGCCCGGCAGGCGCTTGTCGAGCGTGAAGTGCTTCTCCACGACGAGCGCGCCGAGCGCGACCGCCGCCACCGGCGCGATCACGGGATCGAGGCTGTGATCGGAGAGACCGACAGGCAGCCCGAACTGTTCGGACATCTGGGCCAGCGCTCTCAGGTTGAGGCTGTCGGGAGGCGCGGGATAGCGCGCCGTGCATTGCATCAAGAGTAGCTCTGTGCCGCGGGCGGATCGGAACATCTCGATCGCCCACGCGACATCCGCCGGATCGCTGGCGCCGGTCGAGAGCAGCAGCGGTTTACCGCTGCGCGCGGCGCGCTCGATCAGCCGGGGATGGTTGATCTCGTAAGATGCGATCTTGTGAATCGCGACGTAGGAATCCACCGCGTCGAAATCCGCCTCCGAGAATGGCGTGCTCATGAACGCCACGCCGCGGCTGCGGCAATGCGCGGCGAGTTCCGGGAGCATCGCGTACGGCATCTCGAGATCCGCAAGGATCGTCTCGATCGGCTCGATGAGGCCGGAAGCGGCCAGGTAGTCGCTCTGGCCCGCGCCGTAGGCGTAGAGCGTCTCGGCCCGATACGTCTGGAACTTGACGGCATCGGCGCCGGCGGCTGCGGCGGCGTCGATCAGCGCGCGAGCCATCTTCAGGTCGCGCTCGGGCGAGCCCATCCGCCAGTTGGAGCCGGCCTCCGCGATCACGAACACGTTGTCGCCCAGCCAGGGCGGACGCGACACTGCTTTCTCAGCCACCGGTTGCTCTCCGCCTTCCCGCGCCGGCTGGGAGTATAGGACGCGTGCGCCACGTCGACGTGAAGGAGAAGGTCGCGGAGCTGGTGGAAGCGGCCCCGGACTGGCCAGCCTTCGTGCGGCTCGGCGACCTCACCAAGCTGCGATACAACGCCGACGGAACCTTCCAGCGCCCCAACTTCGAGAGCGGCCCGCTGCTTCACGCATTGGTACGGCACTTCCGGCCGCAAACCGTCCTCGAGATCGGCACCGGACGCGGCTTCGGCGCGATCTCGCTGGCGATGGGCCTGCGCGACGCCGGTATTCCTGGCCGGGTCGTGACCTTGGACGTGCTGCCCCACGACCAGCCGCAGCAGTGGGCGATCGACGACGGACGCGGGCCGCGCGTCGACTCTCTGTCGCGACGCGAGGTCTGGGAAAGTCACGTCGACACGGCGCTTCGCTCGCGGATCGAGTGCCGCTGCGGAGATTCCACGACTCTGCTCGACCAGTTGATCGCCGATCCCAGCTTTCGAGCCGATCTCGTCTACGTCGACGCGGACCACGATTGGCCGGGCGTGCGCCACGACTATCTCGCCTCGCTGCTGGTAGCGGCGCGTCCCTTCCGAATCCTGTTCGACGACTACCAGCCAGCCTCGGATCTCTACGGCGTGCGCCGTCTGGTCGACGACGAGATCGCGCGCGACTTCGATCTCGAAGCGATCCACACGGACGGGCGCTGGCACGACGGCGCAAACGCCGCGGCGCCGCTCGCTGAATCGACCTACGCCCAGATCCTCCTCGACAGCGAGAAGCTGCGTGGCGCGCCCGATCGGGTGCTCGACTCGCGACGCGTCGCGAAGCGCCTGGGTCGCCACCGCCGATTCGGCTCGCTCGTGGATCTCGCGTGGCGCGTGAGCCGCAGGATCGAGAGGACCGTGTGAACGTGGAGCTCCGCGATCTGCTCCCCCACATGGCCGACTACTGGGCCGAGACGCAGGTCTACATTCCCTATCTGATGCACGGCGCCCGGCCCGGGGTCCGCCGCGCTGCCTTTTCCACGGACGAGCATGGCTTTCGGCGGACGCTGCGCCGTGGCGCGCCCGTCGAGCTGGCCGCGTTCCGGCGGTTGCCTCGCGGCGCCCG
>CAZVOI010000172.1:0-10312 GCA_964628275.1 uncultured Acidobacteriota bacterium
TTCCCGTGAACCCCGAGCGCGCGTCGAAGGAGTTGATTCCGATCGCGCTCGCCGCCGGGATCGCGCCCCGCGACGAAGTGGCGGCGACGTATCGTCGCCTGCTCGGGAGAGCCGGCGATCTCTACCGTCAACGCCGCGCCCACGCGGAGCGCTTGCTCACCGAGACGGTCGTGCTCGATTCGCCCGACAAGGAGCTCGACCTCGCTTTCGCCTGGGCCAAGGTCAATCTCGACGAGCAGACGGTCTGCAACCCCGACCTCGGCTGCGGCCTGGTCGCGGGCTGGGGACCGTCGGGCGAAAGCCTGCGGCCCGGTTTCGGCTGGTTCTTCGGCGGGGACGCCGCGATCAACTCGTTCGCGATGTCGCTCGCGGGCCTCCATGCCGGCGTGGAGCAGGGGCTGCGCTTCCTGGCGAAGCACCAGCGCGCCGACGGCAAGCTCCCCCACGAGATCTCCCAGGCGGCCGCACGAATCCCGTGGTTCACGGAGTTCCCGTACGCCTACTACCACGCCGACACCACTCCCTTCTGGCTGGTCGGCCTCCATCGTTACTGGCGTGCGAGCGGCGACAAAGATCTGCTCCGCGAGCTCTGGCCCGCCGCGCGCAAGGCCTGGGCGTGGTGCCTGACCACCGACACCGACGGCGACGGCCTGATCGAGAACACGACGGGCGGCCTGGGCGCGATCGAGGTCGGCGCGATCGGCAAGGACATGCATCAGGACGTGTATCTGGCCTCGGTATGGACGCGCGCCGCCGAAGGGATGGCCGAGATGGCTGGCGCTTCCGGCGACGCGCTGCTTGCCGGTGAGGCGGCGGCGTTGCATCGCAAGGCACGGGCGACGCTCAACGAGCGCTATTGGCTGCCGCAGGCGGGTCACCATGCTTTCGGGATCCTGAAATCCGGCGCCACCAACGACACGTTGACGGTCTGGCCCGCCACGGCCGCAGCCTTCGGGGTGCTCGAGGCGGTGCGCGCTTCTCGCACGCTCGCCCAGCTCGCCGCTCACGAAATCACCTCGGACTGGGGCGCGCGCATGCTCAGCACCGCAAGCCCGCTCTACGATCCCACCCACTACAACATGGGCGCGGTGTGGCCGTTCGTGACCGGCTTCCTCGCCTGGGGCCACTACAACTACGGACGCCCGTGGGCCGGCTTCCCGCTCATCGAAGCCCTGCGCGATCTGACCTTCGATTTCGCCCGCGGACGTCACGCCGAGTTGCTCTCGGGGCCTACTACCGGCCGCTCGACGAGGCGGTGCCGCAACAGTTCTTCGCGAGCTCGATGCTCGTCACGCCGATTCTCGCGGGCCTGCTCGGCTGGGATCCCGACGCGCCGAACGCGCGCGCGTCGCTCGCGCCGCAGCTCCCGCCGCAGTGGCCGCGGCTCTCGGTGCGGGGACTGCACGTGGGCGCGTCGCGGCTCGACGTCACGATCGAGCAGCAGGCGGGCCGCCTCGTCTTCGATCTGCTCCCGTCAGGCCGCCCGTTCGAGCTGCGGTTGGGCGCGGAGCGCCTCCGCCTCGAAGGCGCGCGCCGCCGGGTCGTGGTTCCGAGCCCCCTCAGGATTGCCGTGGAGCCGCCGACGCTCACGCGAACCCCAGGCCACATGAGCCACGGTCTGCGCGTGCTCGCGGTGCGCGAAACGGCGGGCGGGATCGAGGTCGAAGCCGAAGGCCCCGCGGGAGCATCGGCGTCGTTCGCCACGTGGCGCGGCGGCGTGCGCAGCGAGCACGCGCTCGTTTTCCCTCTCGCGGTCGGCCCGACCTCGCGCGCCCTCGTACGCGCGCGCTAGGCCGGATGCTTGAGCGCTTGGCGGTATGGCCATACTCTGAATGTTTTATGGTCACTCCTATGATTCGCTCGACCTACGCCCTTGATGTCGAGACGGTGCGCACGCTCGATCGGGTGGAGGAGGCCGACCAAGGCCTCGTGTTCCGCGTAGGCCATCTCGAGCCAGGCCGTTGAACGCAGCCGGTCGGGGCGCCGACTACCAGACGATCTTGACGAGGCCGGACTCTTGGATCGCCGCGTCGCGCGTGATCAACGGCAGCTCGAGGGCGCGGGCCGCCGCGCACACGAGCGCGTCGAAGGGATCCTCGTTGGGACGCGTCTCGTCCGCCAGGAACACCTGCTCGGGCGTCAGGTCGTAGGGCTGGTAGGCCGGATTGGAGAACAGCGCGGCGAAGAAGTCGCGCGGCCGCGCGCTGAGCCGAACCCGACCGAGCCTGGACAATAGACAGGCCTCCCAGATGACGGCCGCCGGAACGTAGACGATCGCTCGCCGCTGCTCGCACGCCGCGAACAGGGCCGCGGCCCGCTTTCCGATCGTCGCGTTTCGTGCGGCGTGAAACAGCAGCGGGTGCGTGTCGGTGACGGCCGCGCGCTCAACCACGCGAGCGGCGGCTGGGCGCTGCGCGCCGTTGGGCTGGGCCTCGCGCCAGCGCCGCCGAAAGGAGAGCCCGCACGGCGACATCCGCGGCGAGAAGATCGGGATCGGCCGCGTCGATCGATGCCGCTCCGACCACCGAGCGGCTCGATCCGCCGCTTCCCGACCGGGCCGCGCCGATCAACAGATCGAGCGCTTCGCTGAGGCTGCGCCGGCCCTCCACACGCGCGCGACCCTTCAACCACACGAGGTTGTCGCGGTCCAGCGTGACCGAGATCGCCTGCTTGCTCATACGATAAGTATACGATCATCACTTCCCTTCACGCCTCGAGCGCGGCGCCTCCCGGACCTGCGCGCTGATCTCCCTCGGTCGATACTTGGCCTGTCACACTTGCATGTGGCATGCGGCATCAGGCCGCATCGAGAGTAGCGATAACTCCCACACCTCCCTGACGCGAGTGGCATAATCGACTCACGGAGGTTGCCTTGAGCACCACCCTGATCAAGAACGGCACGATCGTCACCGCGTCGGATCGCTACGACGCCGACGTATACATCGACAAGGGCGTCGTCACGATCATCGGCCTGGGCCTCAACATGCCGGCCGACACCACGCTCGACGCGTCCGGCAAGCTGGTGATGCCCGGCGGGATCGACGTGCACACCCACCTCGACATGCCGTTCGGCGGGACGACGTCCTCCGACGACTTCGAGACCGGAACCACCGCGGCCGCCCACGGCGGGACGACGACGCTGATCGACTTCGCGATCCAGAGCTTCGGCGAGGGCCTCTACCCCGCCTACGAAGGTTGGATGAGGAAGGCCGAGGGCAAGTCGACGATCGATTACGCCTTTCACATGATCGTGCGCGAGCTCTCCGAGCAGGCCTCGCACGACATGGACAGGCTGACGCGCCACGAGGGCGTCACCTCGTTCAAGCTGTTCATGGCGTATCCGGGTGTCTTCCAGGTCGACGACGCGACGATCTTCAAGGCGTTGCTGCGGACGCGCGAGAACGGCGGCCTGGTCTGCATGCACGCCGAGAACGGCGGCGTGATCGACACGCTGGTGAAGGAAGCGCTGCGCAAGGGCGAGAAAGCGCCGAAGTACCACGCGCTCACGCGGCCAACCCGCGCCGAGGGCGAGGCCACCGGCCGTGCGATCGCGCTCGCGGAGATGGCGGGCGTGCCGATCTACATCGTGCACCTCTCCTGCTCCGACGCGCTCGACAAGGTGAAGCAGGCGCGCGACATGGGCCTGCCCGCGTACGCCGAGACCTGCCCGCAGTACCTGTTCCTGAGCTATGACGACTACGAAAAGCCCGGCTTCGAAGGCGCCAAGTACGTGATGTCGCCGCCGCTCCGCGAGAAATGGAATCAGGACGTGCTGTGGAAGGGCCTGCTGAAGAACGACCTCCAGGTCGTCTCGACCGACCATTGTCCCTTCTGCATGAACGAGGAGGGCCAGAAGCAGCTCGGCAAGGACGACTTCTCGAAGATCCCGAACGGCGCGCCCGGCATCGAGACGCGGCTGTATCTGCTGTGGGAAGGCGTCCGTACCGGCAAGATCGACATGCACCGCTTCGTCGAGCTCGTGTCCACGAGCCCGGCCAAGATGTTCGGCCTGTGGCCGAAGAAAGGCACGGTTGCGGTGGGGTCCGACGGCGACATCGTGGTCTGGGATCCGGAGAAGGAGCACACGCTGTCGGTGAAGACCTGCCACATGCGCGTCGACTACAACCCCTACGAAGGCCGCGTCGTCAAAGGCGCGCCGGCCTGGGTGCTGTCGCGCGGCGAAGTGATCGTCGACCACGGCGAGTTCAAGGCCAGGAAGGGCCGCGGTCAGTACGTGAAGCGTCTCGCCGGGCGGCCGCTGGTCGCATAGGAACGGCCGCTTGGAACCGACCTACGACGGGCGGCCCGCCGGCGCTGCGACGCGCCGCTTGCTGATCGCGACGCTCTCGCTGGCGGCCCTGGCAGGGACCGCGTTCTCGCCTGCCGCAGCCCCGCCGACCGAGGTGTTTCTGGTCAAGCCGTACCTGCAGCTCGGCTACTCGAGCTCGCGCGAGCACCTGACGCTGATGTGGCACACCCGGGACGAAGAAGCCGCGTTCGGTTTGGAAACGAAGATCACCGGCGAGGGCGTGGGGCTCGGCACCAAGCCATTCCGCCTGGAGCCGAGCCCGTCCTACACCCGCGTCGCGGTGCGCTCGATCGAGCCGCATCGCGTCTGGTCCGCGACGATCTACGGGCTGCGCGCCGGCGACTCGCTGGAGTACCGGGTGCTGCTCGAGGGCAAGCGCGTGTTCACGGCGCGCGCCCGCGCGCCGCGCGGCCAGTCGCAGCCGTATCGTTTCGCGGTCTTCGGCGACACCGGCCAGGACTCGCCGGCGCAGAAGACGATCGCCTACGAGCTCGGCAAGGCGAAGCCGGACTTCGTGTTCGTCACCGGCGACATCGTCTACAACCGCGGCCGGATCTCGGAATACCGGCCCAAGTACTTCCCGATCTTCAACGCTGACCGCGCCGGCCTCGAGGTCGGCGCGCCGCTGCTGCGCTCGGTGCCGTTCGTCGCCGCGCCCGGCAACCACGACATCGCCAACACCGACCTAGGCACCAACCCCGACGGCCTCGCCTACTTCTATTATTGGCGCCAGCCCCTGAACGGTCCAATGGCTTTCGCGACTGCACCGCTCGAGGGACCCGAGGCCGATCAGCGCGCGTTCCGCGCGGCCGCCGGCGGCGCGTATCCGCGGATGGCGAATTTCTCATTCGACTACGGCAACAGCCACTGGACCGTGCTCGACTCGAACTCTTATGTCGATTGGCGCGACCCGGCGCTGCGCCGCTGGGTGGCGGACGACCTCGCCGCGGCCAAGCGAGCGCGCTGGCGCTTCGTGGGCTTTCACCATCCCGGCTTCCACTCGTCGCGGGCCCACTTCAAGGATCAACAGATGCGCGTGCTGGCGGATCTGTTCGAGGCCGGCGGCGTGGACCTGGTGTTCGCGGGCCATGTCCACAACTACCAGCGCACGTTTCCGATGCGCTACCAGGCCCTGGACGACAGCTGGACGCTCGACTCGGCGTTCGACGGTGTCAAGGCGACGCAGCCGAAGGGCGTCATCTACATCGTGACCGGCGCCGGCGGCGCGTCGCTGTACGACCCGGACCAGCAGGACGCGCCGGACACGTGGCAATCCTTCACGACCCGCTTCATCTCGAAGACGCACTCTGTCAGCGTCGTGGACATCGACGGAGGGCGCCTGACGCTGCGTCAGGTTGGCGTCGACGGCGAGGAAGTCGATCGGTTCGTGATCGTGAAGCCATAGCGCGAAGCACAGCGGCTGCGGCCGTCGTTTGAGTACAATGTCGCGGTTCCCAAGAGAGGTACGACCCTGCAGATCCTCGCGGCGCCCGAGGTCCACCCCGTGATCGTGATCGGCAGCGGAGCCTCCGGCGGCATGGCGGCGTGGAACCTCACGCAAAAGGGAATCAACGTCGTGCTGCTCGACGCCGGCGAGAAATTCTCGCGCGAGGGGCTCTGGACCCACGTGACGCCGTGGCAAGACCGTGAGCGCAGGAGCCGCGGCGAGAGGCCGCGCGAGATCTTCCTCGACACGAAGGAGCAGCCGTACCTGACGCCGGGCGACCGGCCGTTCGATCTGGTGCGCGTCTGGGGCCACGGCGGCAAGACCAACGTCTGGGGCCGGGTCAGCCTGCGTTATTCCGATCTCGACTTCAAGGCCGCGGAGCAGGACGGCTGGGAGATTCCGTGGCCGATCTCGTACGCCGACATTTCGCCCTATTACGACAAGGTCGAGGAGATGATCGGCGTCTGCGGCGGCGACGACGACTCGGATGTGTTGCCGGGCAGCAAGTTCCTCCAGCCGGCGCCCGCGCCGCGCTGCGCGGAGCGGCTGCTGCAGCGGGCGGGCGCCAAGCTCGGCATCCCGTTCGTGGCGGGCCGGCGCGCCAACATGACCCGCGCCACCCGCGGTTTTCCGGCTTGCCATTACTGCGGCAACTGCGGGGCTGGCTGCGACACCCAGTCCTTCTTCAACTCCGCCGACCACCTGCTGCCGTTCGCGATCGCGACCGGCAGGCTCGAGATCCGCTCGAACGCGGTCGCGGCGCAGATCCTGGTGGACGAGCGCGGACTGGCCAAGGGCGTCCAGTACTTCGACCGCAAGTCGGGAGCGGAGCGGCAAGTGCTCGCCCGCAACGTGGTGGTCGGAGCGAGCTGCGTCGACTCGACGCGCATCCTGTTGAATTCGGTTTCGGAGCGCTACCCCAACGGCATCGGCAACGGCTCCGACGTGATCGGCCGCTACCTGTGCGAGCAGGTGCGCGTGAACGTGAAGGGCTTCCTGCCCGCGCTCTACGGCAACCCGCGCCAGAGCGACCTGGGCATCGGCGGCGAGCACATCTACATGCCGCGCTTCAACCATCGCCCGGATCGGAAACGCGACTACCTGCGCGGCTTCGGCGCCCAGTTCTGGAACACCGGCTCGCTACCCGACACGCCGCGGACCGTGGGCCGCCACGTGCCGGGCTTCGGCGCGGCGTTCAAGCGCGAGGTGAAGCGCCGCACGCCCGCCTGGTTCGAGATGCACCCATTCGGCGAGGTGCTGCCGTACGCGCACAACCGGATCACGGTCGACAAGAGCAAGACCGACCGCTACGGCGTGCCGCTGGTCCACATCGACTACTCGATCGGCGAGAACGAACGCAAGATGGCCCAGCACATGTGCGACACCGTCGAGGAGGTCGTGCAGGCCGCGGGCGGCGAGCTGGTCGACTACAAACGCCACCAGATCGACAAGAACGGCGCCGCGATCCACGAGCACGGCACCTGCCGAATGGGCCAGGATCCGCGCCGCTCGGCGCTCGACGCCTTCAATCGGATGCACGAGGTGCGGAACCTGTTCGTGGTGGACGGCTCGGCCTTCCCCACCGCCACCGAGAAGAACCCCACGCTCACCATCCTGGCGCTGGCCTGGCGCGCCACCGACCACCTCGCCGACGAGATCAAGCGAGGCAACTTGTGAGCAACCCCCGCAACCCGGGACGTCGCGAAGCGATGCGGCGCCTGACGCTCGGCAGCCTGGGCGCGGCCGCGCTGCCCGCCTGGGCCGAAGCGCTGGTCGATCGGGCCGAGGCGATGTCTCACCTGCATGCCCTGGCCGCCGCGCCCGCCGCGAGCTGGACGCCGAAGTTCCTGAACGCGCATCAGGACCGTACCGTGACGGTGATCAGCGAGCTGATCATCCCCGAGACCGAGACGCCGGGGGCCAAGGCCGCTCTGATCAACCGCTTCATCGACGGCGTGCTCGCCGACGGCCGCGAGCCCGAGCGCCGCGAGTTCCTGCGCGGGCTGCGCGCCGTCGACGGACGCAGCAACCAGTTGTTCGGCGCCGACTTCGTGGACGCGACCCCCGAGCAACAGACGGCGCTCTTGACGATCCTGAGCTCCGAGAGGAACCGCGCCTTCGAAGACGAGATCGGGCGTGAGTTCTGGAGGGCGATCAAGGCCCTGACGGTCAGCGGCTACTACGGTTCCGAGAGCGGCATCATGAAGGAGTTGGGCGAGACCGGCCAGATGTTCTTCCTGGAGTTCAAGGGCTGCACGCATCCCGAGCATGGCGCTCCACCGCCCGCGCCCGCGCCGACTCGGAAGCGGAAGGGCTAGCGCAATCGCTTCAGGTCGACCTCACCCACGATGAAGGCCAGCGCCGGCCAAGCGTTCGTCGAGACCGCCTTCTCGAAGTAGCCCTTGGCTTCGGCCGGGCGCCCGTTGTAGAGGTGAAAGTTGCCGACGCCGTAGGAAAGCGTCGTCAACTGGATCTCGTCGAGCTTGGCCGCGAAGAGCTCGGACTCCTTCTTCAGTCCCTTGTAGAACAACAGCCGGTTGAAGTAGAGCTGGGCGTTGCCCTCGATCTTCAGATCCGGGGTGACACGCTCCAGCAGCGCCGCCGCTTGCTTGTCCTGCTTGGCGCGCCGCAAGCTCATGTACTGCCAGTCGACGCCGCCGATGCCCGACTCGAATTTTTCCGCGAGCGAGACGTTCTTCCCGAAGGCCGCGGCCGCGTCGGCGAAGTCGCCGTCAACGTAGCGCAACACGCCGAGGTAGTACCAGGCGCTCGCCAGCTTCTCATCGAGCTTCACGGCCTGCTCCAGATCGGGGCGCGCCTTGGCCAACTCGCGGATCGAAAGATACCGATGCCCTCGCTGCTGGTGGAGCAGCGGCTTGCCCGGCGCCAGGGCGAAGGCGCGCTCGTAGACCGCGATCGACGCCTTGTGGTTCCACACCGTGGCGTACGCGTCGCCGAGCGCGATCAAGAGATCGACGTTCTTGGGATCGGCGTCGAGCTTCTTTTGGGCCTCGGCCACGACATTCTTGTCGTCGACCTGCGAGGAGTACTTCCGGCCCGAAGCCGAGACGTACTGAACCTCCTGCGCGATCGACGGCGTGGCGATCGCGACCGCCCACGCCGCGGCGGCCAGGCACTTCCGGGTCGACATCATCGTGGTCCTCCCCTTCCAGAAACGCACGTCACTTGGCCACGGCCGGCAGCCCGCGGCCGTACTCGGATGTCTTTCCCAGCATCTCGAAGAACCGATATGCCGCCAGCGCGACCTGGCTGATCGCCGCCTCGGCGCCCTTCTCGTCACCCGCACGTTTTCCGGCAGATCGCGTTGGAGCCAACCGTCGCCCTTCGAGCTCCTTGAAGAGGATGTCCCGGCTCGTCGCCACGTCCCCCTGCGCCTGGCCGGAGGCGAGGCGGGCGACCACGAGAACAGCGGCCGCCATGGCGGAGTGCTTCATCCGCTACCGGCTACGGCTTGCGTCCGATCGCGAACAGGCTTGCCGACGCGCGCACGTACAGAACGCCCTCCGACAACGCGGGCGTGGCCATCAGCAGCTCGCCGATCGGGTTGGTTCCGAGATGCTGGAACTTCGGCCCCGCGGCGAGCACCAGCATGTCGCCGTCCTCGCTCGACACGTACAGCTTGCCGTCCGCCTCGACCGGCGAGGCGCTGAAACCAGAACCGACGTTGGGCAGCCGCTCGCGGTAGATCTCGGCGCCGGTCTTCAGGTCGTAGGCGTCGAACAGCCCGTTGTTGGAAAGCACGTAGAGCTGGCCGCCGTAGGCGAGCGGCGTCGGCATGTAGGATCCGCGCCCGCTGCGGCTCCAGGCGACGGACGCGCTGCTCGTCTGGCCGTCGGCCAGGGTCAGGTCGCCGCGAGCGCCGGATCGCACCACGAACACCGGCCGCTCCGGCGCGCGGCCGCTGGCGACGACGAACAGGCCGTCGGAGAAGATCGGCGTGGGCGCCGTGATCTTGGAGCTGCGTCCCAACCGCCACAGCTCTCTACCGCTGCGCGGGTCGTAGCCGCGCACGAAGTTCGACGCGTTGGTGACGAGCTCGGGACCGGCCGCGGTCGTGGCCACGGTCGGCGTTCCCCACGACGGCATCTCGCCTCGGTCTGCCTTCCAGACGGTCGCGCCGGTCTCGGCGTTCAGCGCGAGCAGGAACGAGTCGGCCTGCGTGTCGCACTGCAGGATGACGAACCCGTTCCAGAGAATCGGCGAGCTGGCGGGGCCCCACTCGACGCTTGGAATGTCGTAGGCGCCCAGGTCGGTGCGCCCGACGTCTACCTTCCACAAGAAGTTGCCATCGACGTCATAGGCGTGCACGCCGTGCGATCCGAACCAGGCGACCACGATGCGGCCGTCGGTGGCGGGCGTCGAGCTCGCATACGTCGACTTGATGTGCCGCTTGTCGATCGGCTCGCCTTCGTGAGCGACACGTTCCCAGAGAAGCTTGCCGCTCTTCTTGTCCAGGGCCTGAACGATGAAGCGATGCTGCGAGCGGTCGTCGGACGCGTCGCCGTCGCCGTACAGGCCCGGCCGGAACGTCGCGT
>CAZVOI010000173.1:0-2375 GCA_964628275.1 uncultured Acidobacteriota bacterium
GTGCTCCGATCGCTTCTTCGTCTCGTCGTCCTCGGGCTGACCTCCGCCTCGCTGGCGAGCGCCGCCGACCGCCCCAACGTGCTGTTCATCGCCGTGGATGATCTGCGGCCGGAGCTCGGCTCATACGGCAAGGACTACATCAAGAGCCCGAACATCGATCGCATCGCGAAGGCGGGCATGGTGTTCAATCGCGCCTACGTCCAGCAGGCCGTTTGTTCGCCAACCCGTTCCAGCCTGATGACCGGCACGCGGCCTGACAGTACGAAGGTGTGGGATCTGGTCACGCACTTCCGCACCGCCCTGCCCGACGTCGTTACGTTGGGGCAGCACTTCAAGAACAACGGTTATTTCGTGCAGGGCATGGGCAAGATCTATCACGGTGGTTACGACGACCCGCCCACGTGGTCCGTGCCCTGGCAGACGCCGAAGGCGGTCAAGTACGCGCTTCCGGAAAACGTCAGGCTGGATGGGCGCCAATACCAAACCGCCGAGCCGGATGACGCCCCAAAGCCGAAAGGCGCGAAGAAGGCGGCGCCGGAACCCAAGACCCCCGATGGGCCGCCCTCTACAGGGTTCAACTCACGCGGCCCGGCTTTCGAGGGAGCCGACGTGCCGGATGACACGTTCCAGGACGGCAAGGTGGCCGAGCTCGCCGTCGCAACCCTGCGCGGCATGAGCAAGAAGCCACAGCCCTTCTTCCTTGCGGTCGGCTTCATCAAGCCGCACCTGCCGTTCGTCTCGCCGAAGAAATACTGGGACCTCTACGATCCCGCGAAGATCCAGCTTGCGCCCAACAAATTCCGCCCGAAAGACGCGCCCGTCTATGCCGTTCTCCCCGGGGGCGAGCTGCGCAACTACAACGGCATCCCGGAGGGCTCGATTCCCGACGATCTCGCGCGCCAGCTCAAGCACGGCTACTACGCCTCGATCAGCTACACCGACGCGCAAGTGGGCAAGTTGCTCGACGAGCTCGACCGCCTCGGGCTGCGCAAGAACACCATCGTCATCCTGTGGGGCGACCACGGCTGGAAACTCGGCGAGCACGACGCGTGGTGCAAACACAGCAACATGGAGAACGACGTGAACGCGCCGTTGCTGCTCTCCGTGCCGGGCATGAAGAACGCGGGCGCCCACACCGACGCGCTGGTGGAGTTCGTGGACATCTATCCCAGCTTGTCCGAGCTCGCCGGTTTGCCTTTGCCGGCCCACCTTGAAGGCACGAGCTTCAAGCCGTTGCTCGACGATCCGAAGCGCCCGTGGAAGTCGGCGGCGTTCAGCCAGTATCCCCGCTCCGCCAACAAGTCGACCGGCGGGGTCGCTCTGATGGGCTATTCGATGAGCACGGACCGCTACCGCCTGACCCAGTGGGTGAACCGCGACGACCATTCGAAGCTGGCGGCGGTGGAGCTGTACGATCACCAGACCGACCCGCAGGAGAACCAGAACATCGCCGGCAGACCGGAAAACGCGGCCCTCGTGAAGGAACTCACGGCGAAACTCAATTCCGGCTGGAAGGCCGCTCGGCCCCTGGCTTCGAGCGCGCCAACCGCCACCAGCGTTCCGAATCGCAAGTAGGCATTGAGGCACCCCATGAAAACCAGACTTCTCACCCTCGCCAACATCGTCTTCATGGCGATGGCGAGCACGCTGGCCTATGGCCAGGCAGACAGCACCAGCGCTTCGATCTCCGGCCTGGTCGTGGACTCGACCGGCGCTTTCGTTCCGGGCGCGACCGTGGTCGTGAAAAACAATGCGACGGGTTCGACCTACCAGGCCCTCACCAGCGCCGAGGGGATCTTCAGCGTCCCCGGGCTCCCGCCCGGAGCGTATTCCGTGACCATTTCGATGTCAGGGTTCAAGTCGGTGGTCAAGCAAGTCAAGCTCCTCGCGGCCACGCCCCACGAGGTCAAGGCCAGCCTGGAACTCGGAGGCCTGCAGGAAAACGTGATCGTGGACGCCGGCTGGACCGCCAACGACACGTTGTCCGCCTCCCGAACCAAACAGCCGCTCAAAGACGTGCCGGTGAACATCGATGCGATCACCGCCGATTTCGTTCAGGACCTCGGGCTGCACAGCGCCGACGACGTGGCGCCCTATGTCGCGAACGTGTACGCCGCGCCCATCATGGAGAATGACAACGAGAAGGGGAATTTCGCGTTCCGCGGCCTCGCCCAGGGCAACAACCTCAGCCGGAACTACTTCAAGTGGTACGTGCCCACAGACACCTACAACGTCGAGCGGATCGACTTCGGCAAGGGGTCCAATTCGCTCGTTTTTGGCGATGTCGAGCCCGGGGGCAACGGCGCCGTCTTCACCAAACGGCCCCTGCCCACGAATTTCGGGGAGTTGAGCGCCTTCTACAACAACGACGGCGC
>CAZVOI010000174.1:0-53021 GCA_964628275.1 uncultured Acidobacteriota bacterium
GATGGCGGCCTCCACTTGCTTGCGAGCGCCCAGGGTGAGCGCGGGCGGCGGCGCGGCGGCGCCGTCGGTGGGTTGACCGATCCGCGCGAGCTGGGCTTCCAGGCGCGTGCGCCGCGCCAGCAATCCGCCGCGCTCGGCCGCAAATCCCGAAGCGTCGAGCTGGCGCCGCGCGGCATGCCACGCCGCGAGAACCTCGGGGTCGCGGTGCGCCACGCCCGAGAGCTCGTGGCAACCGGCGCAGTTCCGGTCGAAGGAGATCGGCAGGAAGTCCCTGCCGTCGGCCGGAGGTTCGTGGCACTCGGTGCAGGCGGCCGCGCCCATGCCGATGGCCGCCAGGTGCTGCGCATGGGAGAAGCGGATGCCCGGAGCCTCGCCACGGCGCTCGTGAACCAGCCTGAACTCGGGATGCGCCGCGAACGACGCGAAGTGGCACTGGGCGCACTCGAAACGCCCGACCCGAGCCAGGCGCGCGGCGCGCCCCTGGTGCTCGCCGTGGCAGCGGTCGCACGACAGGTCCGCGGCCGGCGCGTTCTTCCCGCCCGAACCGGCAGAGACGTGGGCCGTGTGGGTGAGGTTCAAGGCGCCCGCGGGATCGTGGCAGCGCTGGCAGCGGGCGCTCTCGACCCCCGTGCCCTCGGCGTGGCACTCGGAACAGCGTTCGCCGATCGGGGCGTGGCCGCTCGACACCAGGCCGGGCGAGATCAGCGACCGCGCGCCAACGGCGTGGCCCGCCAAGAGACCGGCGGCGACCAGCGCTCCCACCGCGGCCGCAATCAGCTGCAGCCGGGCGCGCGAGGCCGGCATCACGTAGCCGCGGCTCTTGCTGGGCGTGCCCCAGGTGACCTCGCGAGCCATCAGTAGAACACCCAGCCGAAGACGTGTACTACGAGCAGGCCGATCAGAGCGCCGGCGGCCGGCACGTGGAGAACGAGCCAGCGCCGCAACAGCCCTTGAAGGCTGTAGTGGGCGTCGAGCTCCATCTTCTCGGTGTATAGGCTCATCAGGTCGTCGACCTTCTCCTTCTCGTTCTCCTCCACGAACTGCGCGACGCGGCGAAACGGCTCGAGCGCGCGCTCCCGGCCGCCGCGAACGTCGATCAGGAACGTCCACGAGGGCTGCAACGCGCCGAGCGGCGCCCGCACCTCGCTCTTGTAGAAGCGGTCGAGCAGATCGCTGCTGCCTTCGATCAGCTTGTCGGCTTCGTCACGCAGTTCCAGGACCAGCGCCGGGATGCGCTCGTATAGGGCCTCTACACGCAGGCCCTCGGCCAGCGAGGCCGGAATCCATTTCTGGAGCCAGACCCCGAGGAGCCCGCTGAGCGAGGTCCAGAGCGCGAGCAGCAGCAGCCATGAGCCAAGCCGCCCGGCGGGCCAGGAGAGGCCGCTGTGAAGAAACGCCGCGACCAGGGCCAGCATGCCGGCATACACGTGGGCCTGCAGCCAGTTCAGGGCGCTGCCCAGCAGCGCCGCCCGCGGGCGACGCGCCGGGTAGAGCATCTCGAAGACGTACAGCGCGGCCGCGAGCATCCCGAACGCCAGGCCGAGCCCGCGTTTGGGGCTCCACGGCCGCAGGCTGGAGGCGATCGCGAACACGATGAGCAGCGCCACGGAAACGAACAGCGTGCCCTTGAAGAGCCGCGGAGACTTTGGCCGCAGGACTTGGCTCGCCCTCATCGCAAGAGCCGCGTCACTCGGTCGAGGTCCTTGAACGAGATGCGCACCGATGAACCATGCGGACACATCTGCACGCAAGCCGGCCCCTCGGGGCGCGTCAGGCACAGATCGCACTTGGTCGCGAGCTCGACCGGCTTGCCGTCGGGGCGCTTCTCGTTCGTCTCGACCATCACGATGTTGTCCCAGGGACAGCGCTCGGCGCAGTTGCCGCAGCCAATGCAGGTCGCGCTCTGGATCGTGACCTCCAGCGAGCCCACGCCGCGGGTGATCGCGCCGGTCGGGCAGTCCATCATGCATACCGGGTCGGCGCACTGATAGCAGGCGGTCGGGACCAGCCAGTTGCGGTACTTCTGCCCCTCGCGGACGAAGCGCGGCACCCCGCCGTGAGCGTCGGCGCAGCCGCGCACGCAGTCGTCGCAGCGGGTGCAGGTCGAGAGATCGATCAGCAGCACGCTCTCGCCGTGGATCAGGCCCGTCTCCATCGCCATCTGCAGGTACTCGGACTGGGTCGGGTTCTCGGCCGCCGCGGCGCGGGCCTTGAGCCGGGACACCGCCTCCCGCCACAGCTCGTCCTCGAGCCCGGGGTAGCGGGCGGTGATCTCATGGAAGTCAGCCTTGTCGATCTTCACCAGCTCGGCGTGGTCGAGCGCCTGGAGCGTGAACGGCCAGTGCTCGTCCACCAACAGCGCCGTCTCGCCGGCATAGTCGCCCTTGCGCAGGTAGGTGACGGCCAGGTCCGACGTTCCGGCCGTCACGCTCACCTTCACGAAGCCGCCGCGAACCAGGTAGAAGCAGGTCGCCGGCTGGCCCTCCTGCTCGATCACCTGGCCCGGCTCGAACGAGACGAGGTCGGCGCGCTCCTTGAGCCTGTCGATCACGCTCGCTTCGACTCTCGAGAAGAGCGCTACGCTGCCGAGGTGCAACGCCAGGCTGCGTTCGCGGTAGCGCGTGTCGAGGAACTTCTTGAAATCGCGTGACACCGCCGTGAGCATGCGCAGCGCCGGCAGCCGGATCTGCAACAACGAGACGGCGGTCTCGGCCCGGACCGTGGCCGAGACCGGATAGCGCGAGAGCGCGCTCATCTCGCCGAAGATCTCGCCGGCGCCGAGCCGCTTGTTCGACGAGAGCGCGTCGCCGAAGCCGCGGCCGATCCACGAGTCGCCGCGCGCCGGCAGCGTGGGCGACGCGACGTGAGCGCCGCCGCGCACCTGGGCCAGCAGCGCGCCCGGCCGTTGCGGCTGCGGCTGCAGCACCACCTCGACCATGCCGGACACGAGATAGAAGGCCGAATCGCTGTAGTCGCCCTCGCGCAGGATCAGCTCTCCCGGCTCGAGGTCGGCTTTGAAGATGTAGCGCCGGATCTTCTCGACGACCTTGTCGCGCGTCTTCTCGGCCAAGCCCGACAGCAGCGGCAGGGCCCGCAGGTCGTCCGCGCTCGCCGGAACCATCAGCCTCTGGCGGCGCTGGTGGCGCTCGAGAAGCTCGCTACGGCCGATTGGGCTGCTCATTCCGGGGCATTTGTTCTATCATCTCGTCGCAGATGCGCTTCCGTCATGTCGCGATCGAGGCGGTCAGCTACGAGCTGCCGACCAAAAAGGTCACGAGCAACGAGCTCGAGAACCGCCTGAACGACACCACGGCGCGGCTCAAGCTGCCTCAGCGACCGATCGAACCGCTGACCGGGATCTCGGAGCGCCGCTTCTGGGACCCCGGAACGCTGGTGAGCGACGTCGCCGCCAAGGTGGCGCGCAAGGCGATGGCCGCCGCTGGCATCGAGCCCGACAAGGTCGGGATCCTGATCAACACCTCCGTCTCCAAGGACTACATCGAACCCTCGATGGCGAGCCTGGTGCACGGGGATCTCGGCCTTCGTGCCGACTGTCTGAACTTCGACATCGCCAACGCCTGCTTGGGCTTCATGAACGGCATCGAGGTGGCGGGCCGGATGATCGAAGAGGGCCTCGTCGACTACGCGCTGCTGGTGGATGGCGAGAGCGCTGGCGAGATCGTCGACTCGACGATCAAGCGCATGGCCAAGTTGGATCTCACCGCCAAGGACTTCTGGGACAACTTCGCGACACTGACGCTCGGCTCGGTGGCGGTCGCGATGGTGCTCACCAACGCGCGGCTCTCCAAGACGACGCACCGCCTGAACGGCAGCGTGACGCTCGCCGACACGTCGCAGAACCGGCTCTGCCTCGGCACCAACGACTGGATGGTCACGCAGTCCACGCGGCTCTTGAAGTCCGGCGTGGAGCTCGCGATCAAGACCTGGAACAAGGCCGCCGGACAGCTCCCCGGCTGGGCCGCGGAGAAGATCGAGCACTTCATCTGTCACCAGGTCGGCAAGCCGCACGTGCTGGCGATTTGCGAGGCGCTCGGGATCGACGACGAGAAGTGCTTCCTGACTTTTCCCGAGCACGGCAACGTGGGACCGGCGGCGGTTCCGCTGACGCTCGCGCTGGCCGACGAGTCGGGCCGCATGCGCAAGGGCGATCACGTCGCGCTGATGGGCATCGGGTCGGGCCTGAACGTCACGATGATGAGCGTCACCTGGTGAATGCGGGCGCCCAGGTGGCGCACGCGCTGACCCATCCCGACGTGCCGGCCTGGCGGTCACTCTACCCCTTCTCCTCGCACTACCACCAAATCGGCCCGCACACGCTCCACTACCTCGACGAGGGCCCGCGCGACGCGCCGCCGCTGCTGCTGGTGCACGGGAACCCGACCTGGTCCTTCTACTGGCGTCGCGCGGTGCTCCGGTTTCGGGACCGCTTCCGAGTGGTGGCGATCGACCACCTCGGCTGCGGCCTCTCGGACAAACCCCAGGATTGGCCGTATCGGCTCGCAGATCACGTCGCAAACCTCGAGAGCCTGGCGCTGCACCTCGACCTCAGGAACGTCACGCTCGGCGTCCACGACTGGGGTGGCGCGATCGGCCTGGGCTTCGCGACGCGTCATCCGGATCGCGTGGCGCGGCTGCTGGTGACGAACAGCGCGGCATTCCGTTCGTCGCGACTGCCGCTGCGGATCGCGGCCTGTCGGATCCCGTTGCTCGGGCCGCTGCTGGTCCGCGGTCTGAACGGTTTCGCGAGAGCCGCGACGCTGATGGCAACGGCGCGGGGGTTGAGCTCCGAGATTGCCGAGGGGCTGTTGGCGCCCTACGCCTCCTGGAACGAGCGCGTGGCGGTGATGCGCTTCGTCGAGGACATCCCGATGGACGCTTCGCATCCGTCGTGGCCGACGCTGGTCGCGATCGAAGAGGCGCTCGGCACGCTGCGCGAGCGGCCGATGCTGCTGGTCTGGGGCGAGCGGGACTGGTGCTTCACACCGGCGTTTCGCGAGGAGTGGCAGCGGCGCTTTCCGTCCGCCGAGGCGGAGCCGATCGCGGCCGCCGGCCACTACGTGCTGGAAGACGCGCCCGAGCGCGCGTTGTCGCGGATCGACCGCTTTCTCTCGGCGCCGTGAACGTCGCGGCGTATCTCAAGCAGCAGGCGTCCGCCCGGCCCGACCAGGACGCGATCCGGGCGCGCACCGGGGGCGCGTCGCGAATCACCTTTGCCGGGCTAGACCGGCGCTCCGACGCGCTGGCGCTGGGGCTGGATCGCTTCGGAATCGGGAGGGGGCAGCGCACGCTGGTCATGGTGCGGCCCGGGATCGAGCTGATCACGCTCAGCTACGCGCTCCTCAAGGCCGGCGCCGTGCCGGTCCTGATCGACCCGGGAATGGGATTGCGTGGCTTCTTGCGCTCGGTCGCCGACACAAAGCCGACCGCATTCGTCGGGATTCCGCTGGCGCAGCTGGTACGCCAGGTCTTTCGGTCGCCGTTCGAGAGCGTCGAGCGTGTGGTCACAGTCGGGCGTCGGCTGCTGTGGGGCGGCGCGACGCTTCGCGAGATCGAGGCGGGCGCCCAGGGTGGCTCTCATTTCGTGGCAGCCGAGGACCGAGATCCCGCCGCCATTCTCTTCACCTCGGGCAGCACCGGGCCGGCCAAGGGCGCGCTCTACAGCCACGGCCACTTCTGCGCCCAGATCGCAGCCTTGAAGGCCTGCTACGGATTTCGACCGGGAGAGGTCGACCTCGCGGCGTTTCCGCTGTTCTCGCTCTTCGACGGCGCGCTCGGCATGACCAGCGTCATCCCCGATCTCGATCCGGCGCGACCCGGTCGCTGCGACCCCGCGAAGATCGTCGCCGCCCTGGACGAGGAGCGCTGCACCACGGCCTTTGGGTCGCCGGCCATCTGGCGGCGTGTCGCGCCCTATTGCGTCGAGCGCGGCGTGAAGCTCGAGCATCTGAAGCGCGTCCTGATCGCCGGCGCGTCGGTGCCGCCGCGCTTGATCCTTGCGCTGCATCAGATTCTGCCGCCTGACGGCGAGGTCCACACTCCCTACGGCGCAACCGAGGCTCTGCCGGTGACCACGATCGCGGGACGCGAGATCGTGGCGGGCGCCGCTGTTGCGAGCCGTGAGGGCCGGGGGACCTGTGTCGGCCGCAGCGTCGGACAGCTGGACGTCAGGGTGATCGGCATCAGCGACGAGCCGATTCCGCGATGGGATCCGCGGCTCGAGCTTCCGGCCGGCGAGGTCGGTGAGATCTGCGTGCGCGGCGCCGTGGTGACCCGAGAATATGTCGGCCGCGACGACGCGACGAAGAGCGCCAAGATCGCCGACGGCGACAGTTGCTGGCACCGGATGGGCGATCTCGGCTACTTCGACCCGATGGGCCGGCTATGGTTCGCGGGCCGCAAGGCCGAACGGGTCCGGACGGCGGCGGGAGTTCTGTTCACCGATCTCGTGGAAAGCCGGATCGCCGGAGTCGCGGGTGTGGGACGCTGCGCCCTGGTGGGCGTCGGCGATCCCGATGCGGAGCGCCCGGTGGCGGTGATCGAGGGCCCAAGCGACACGGCGCTGGCGGCGCGGGTCAGAGCCGTCTTCCCCTTCCAGGCGGTGCTGTTTCACCCACGTTTCCCGGTCGACGTACGCCACAACGCGAAGATCCATCGGCTCGATCTGAAGCGCTGGGCCCAGCGTCGGCTGACCCGGGCGTGAAGGCGCTCGTCACCGGAGGCGGCGGCTTCCTCGGGCGTGCGATCGTCGAGGCGCTCTTGGCTCGCGGGCATGCGGTCACGGTCGTCGGGAGGAGCGACTACCCCGAGATGGTCGCGCTGGGCGCGCTGCTGCGACGGGCGGACGTCACCGAGAAGGCCGCGATCCAGGAGGCGGTGGCAGGCCACGACGTCGTCTTTCATGCCGCGGCGAAAGCCGGCGTGTGGGGCGCTCGGGCCGACTTCTTCGACACGAACGTCCTTGGAACCCGCAACGTAGTCGACGCCTGCCGAGCGGCCGGCGTGGCGAAGCTGGTCTTCACGAGCTCACCCAGCGTCGTTTTCGACGGCCGCGATCACGTCGACGCCTCGAACGATCTGCCGTACCCGAAGTCCTACGAGTCCCACTACCCCGCCACCAAGGCCGAGGCCGAGAAGCTGGTTCTGGCTGCCAACGGCGCCGGGCTCGCGACGATCGCGCTGCGGCCGCATCTCATCTACGGCCCGCGCGATCCGCACCTGCTGCCCAGGATCTTTGCCCGCGCCAGGAGCGGACGTCTGGCTGTGGTTGGAGACGGCCGGAACCGGGTCAGCGTCAGTTACGTCGACAACGCCGCGGCCGCGCACGTCCGCGCGGCGGAAGTCCTGTCACCGGACGCCGCGTGCGCCGGGCGGGCCTACTTCGTCAACGACGCGGAGCCCGTCCTGCTATGGTCCTGGCTCAACGAACTGCTCCGCCGAGTCGAGATCGCTCCGATCACCCGGCGTGTGCCCCTGGGCCTGGCTCGCGCCGGCGGCGCTCTCCTTGAAGCGGTCTGGTCCATGCTAGACCTCCCGGGCGAACCTCCCATGACACGCTTCGTTGCGGCCCAGCTCGCGCATTCGCACTCATATTCGCTCGAGCCAGCGCGCCGCGACTTCGGATTCCGTCCGCCAGTCGCCCCGGCCGCCGCCCTCGACGCGACTGTCGCCTGGTGGTGGCGGCGCTCGTGACCAAACCGCTATGCGTCGGCGCGAGACGCGGGCCCGCCATGCGGGAGCGCCCCTGAACACCGCGCACAAGATCGCCCTGGTGCGGATCGCGTCCGGAATCGCGCGGGCCGGACGCCGGCTGCTGGGCCGCGGCCCGGAGCTGACCACGTCGCGACGCGGCCTGGTCTGGCGCCTCGACCTGCGCGAGGGCATCGACTTCTCGATCTACCTGCTGGGCACCTTCGAGCCGTTGACGGTGCGCTGCTACGAACGGATCGTGAAGCCGGGGGACACCGTGCTCGACGTCGGCGCCAACATCGGCGCTCACACGCTTCGCTTCGCGCAATTGGTCGGCGAGCTGGGCCGCGTGGTCGCGATCGAACCGACGCGCTTCGCCTTCGATAAGCTGCTGGCGAACGCCGCGCTGAACCCGGCGCTCGCGCCCCGGATCCGGCCGCTGCAGCGGATGCTCGTCGCCGAGGCGACACAGGGCGTCGCGCCAACCGTCTATTCGAGCTGGCCGCTCGTGGAAAGCGGGCCGCTACACGCCGAGCACCGTGGGCGCCTGATGCACACCACCGGCGCTGGCGCCGCGACGCTCGACGCCACGATCCACGAGCTCGGGCTCCAGCGCATCGATCTGATCAAGCTGGACGTGGACGGCAACGAGCTCGCCGTTCTGCGCGGCGCGGCCGCGACGCTGGCCCGCGACGAGCCGGACATCGTGATCGAGCTCGCGCCGTCCCTGCTTTCGGCACGACCCACCGACTTCGACGCGATGCTCGGCCTGCTCTGGGATGCAGGCTACCGGCTGCGCCGACTGCTGAGCGGCCGCGAGCTGCCGAGGAAGGCCGACGCGATTCGCTCGCTGATTCCCCGCGCCGGCTCAGTGAACGCCCTGGCCACGAAACGAGCTTGACGTAGAAGCTCGCCTGCCAATATGATGTCTCGTACACGAGGGCCGCAAAAACAACTTGGCCATCGTCGCGATCATCCCCGCGCGTTTTCGTTCCACTCGCCTCCCGGGGAAGCCTCTCTCCGATATCCACGGCAAGCCGATGATCCAGCACGTCTACGAGCGCGCCAGTCGCGCGCGCGGCCTGTCGCGGGTTCTGGTGGCCACCGACGACGAGCGGATCGCCTCGGTGGTCCGCGGCTTCGGCGGCGAGGCGGTGATGACCTCGGAGGCCCACGCGACCGGCACGGACCGACTCGCCGAGGCGGTGCTCGCCACCGACGCCGACCTCGTCGTGAACGTGCAGGGCGACGAGCCGATGCTCGATCCGCGCGGCATCGAAGCGGCGGTTGCGCCGATGCTCGAGAGCGCCTCGCTCGCGATCTCGACGATCAGCGTGCCGCTGTCGAGCGTCGAGGAGATGCTCTCAGCGACGATCGTCAAGGTCGTCACCAACGCGGATGGCAACGCCCTGTATTTCTCTCGCAGTCCGATACCGTTCGTCAGGACCGGGGCGACCAACGATCTGCGGGCGGCCGCCGCCGCGGCGATCGCGCGCGGCCTGGCTCGCAAACACGTGGGGCTCTACGTGTATCGCCGCGCGGCGCTATTGCGGTTTGCCGCGCTGGCTCCTGCCCCGCTCGAGGCGGCCGAGGGGCTGGAGCAGTTGCGGGCTTTGCATCACGGAATGGCGATCCGCGTCGTGGCCGCCGACACGGAGTCGGGCGTCGCCGTCGACACCCCGCAAGACCTGGAGCGGGTGCGGTCTTTGATGAGGCGCGCCTCTTGAACGGCTACGCGCGGCCAAAGGAGCAAGGGTGACCGAGACCAGATACATCTTCGTTACGGGCGGCGTCGTTTCGTCCCTCGGCAAGGGGCTCGCATCGGCTTCGTTGGGCTGCCTGCTCGAGGGGCACGGGTTGAAGGTCGCCCTGATGAAATGCGACCCCTACCTGAACGTCGACCCGGGAACGATGAGCCCGTATCAGCACGGCGAGGTCTACGTCACCGATGACGGCGCCGAGACCGACCTGGACCTCGGCCACTACGAACGCTTCACGCGCTGCGTGACCTCCAAGGCGTCGAACATCACCACCGGCAAGATCTACGGCTCGGTGATCTCGAAGGAGCGGCGCGGCGACTACCTCGGCCGCACCGTTCAAGTCATCCCACACATCACGGACGAGATCAAGGCGGCCATCAAGGGTGTCTCGAATGACGCCGACATCGTGATCGTCGAGATCGGGGGCACCGTCGGCGACATCGAGAGCCTGCCCTTCCTCGAGGCGGTCCGCCAGTTCCGCCAGGATGTGGGGCGGCAGAACGCGATCTTCGTCCACTTGGCGCTCGTCCCCTACATCGCCACCGCCCACGAGCTGAAAACCAAGCCGATGCAGCACAGCGTGCGCGAGCTGCGGGCGATCGGCATCCACCCGCACGTGCTGCTGTGCCGCACCGATCGCTACCTGTCGCCCGACATCAAGGCCAAGCTCTCGCTCTACTGCGACGTGCCCGAGGAAGCCGTGATCACGGCCAAGGACGTGGACTCGATCTACGAGGTGCCGTTGGTCCTCTCCGGCGAGGGGCTCGACGCGATCGTGCTCAAGTCGCTAGGTCTCGAGGGCCGGCCGCGCGACATGTCGGCGTGGGAGACGCTGGTGCATCGGATCCGCAACCCGAAGGGCGAGGTCGTGATCGGCGTCATCGGCAAGTACGTCTCGTTCGAGGACTCCTACAAGAGCTTGAACGAAGCGCTGACCCATGGCGGCTTCGCGAACGACGTGAAGGTGGTGCGCCGCTGGATCGAGTCCGAGGAGCTCGAGGATGGGAACGCCGACGCCAAGATGGCCGGCGTCGACGGGATCTTGGTGCCCGGCGGCTTCGGTTCGCGTGGAACCGGTGGGATGGTCGCGGCCGCGACGTATGCGCGCCGCACCGGCACACCCTATTTCGGAATCTGCTACGGGTTCCAGTGGGCGGTCACCGAGTTTGCACGGAACGTTTGCGGCCTGGCGGGCGCCAACTCGACCGAGGTCGACGCGGCCGCCGAACACAAGGTCATCTACAAGCTCCAGGATCTGCTCGGCGTGAACGACCTGGGCGGGACGATGCGGCTCGGCTCCTACACGTGCCGGCTCGAGCCGGGCTCGCGCGCGGCGCGCATCTACGGAGCCAGCGAGATCCAGGAGCGGCACCGTCATCGCTACGAGTTCAACAAGGCCTACGAGGGCTGCCTGTCGGACAAGGGCATGCGCATCAGCGGGAAGACCCCGGACGGCAAGTTCGTGGAGATCGCCGAGATCCCCGAGCATCCGTGGTACATCGCCGTGCAATTCCATCCGGAGTTCAAGAGCAAGCCGCTCACGCCGCATCCCCTGTTCGCGGACTTCGTGCGCGCGAGCGTCGCCCATCGCGGCGCCCGACTGGGGCGCACGCTGGGCAGTGACGTCGCGGTCGCCCGCTAGCGTGCACTCGCGTGTGGCCAGAAGACGCCTCGACGGGGAATCGCTGTGGCGAACGCTCTCCAAGCGCCCGCCGGGCCAGCCATTCTTCTTGATCGCCGGGCCGTGCGTGATCGAGAGCCCGAGCCACCCGGGGCGCGTCGCGGCGCGACTCGCCGACATCACGCGAAGGCTCAAGATCCCGTTCGTCTTCAAGGCGAGTTACGACAAGGCGAATCGTTCGAGCTTGGGCACATTTCGCGGCCCGGGCATCGAGCAGGGCCTGGAGATCTTGGCCCGCGTTCGCCAACAGCACGCCGTGCCGATCCTGACCGACGTCCACGCGGTCGCCGAGGTGGCGCGGGTGGCAGAGGTCGTGGACGTTCTTCAGATCCCGGCATTCCTGTGTCGCCAGACCGATCTGGTGGTGGAAGCCGCCCGCACCGGTAAGATCGTCAACATCAAGAAGGGCCAGTTCATGGCCCCCTGGGACATGCGCGGGGTGCTGGAGAAGGCTGCCGCCACCGGCAACCGCAAGATCATGGTCACCGAGCGCGGCGCGAGCTTCGGCTACAACAACCTGGTCGTCGATATGCGTGCGTTCCCGACCCTGCGTTGCTTCGGCTTCCCGGTGATTTTCGACGTGACGCACAGCGTGCAGCGGCCCGGCGGCCTCGGCGACCGCTCCGGAGGGGAGGCGCACTTCATCGACACGCTGGCGCCGGCGGGCGTGGCGGCCGGTCTCGATGGGGTCTTCATGGAGGTCCATGAGAACCCCGCGCGCGCCCTTTCGGACGGTCCCAACGCCTACCGCCTCTCGCGGCTCGAGAAGCTGCTCGGCAAGTTGCTGAGAGTCCGATCCGTTGTGTCCGGCTAGCTCGAGCCCGACACCGACCCTCGGGCGACGCCGCACTGTGGTGCTCGTCTGGCTCGTGGTTTCGCTCGTGACCTCGTTCCCTTACGCGCTCGCGCACTACCTGCCCCCCGCGGGTCGGGCGTTCCAGGGCTTCTTCTTCTTCACCGACGATCAGCACCTCTACCTCTCGAACTCGCAGCAAGCCGAGGATGGCGCGTTCCTGTTCAGAAACAAGCTCGTCTCCGAGCCGCACGATCCAGCGCTGGTCAATCTCGAGTGGTGGCTGGTCGGTGTGCTCTCGCGAGGCCTCGGGCGACGGCCGTTCCTCGCCTACCGTCTCGTCGGCATGCTGGCCTCGCTCGGGCTCTTCTTCATGCTGGCGCGCTGGCTACGCCGCGGCGGCCTGCCGGATAGACAGTTGCTGCCCACGCTGCTGCTGCTGGCGACGGGAGGCGGTTTCGGCGGCCTGCTGTACACGGCTGGCTCGCTTCCCGTCGCCAGATGCCTCGACTTGAGCACCGGCCTGTTCCCGTCCGTGGGGCTCCTCGGCAACCCGCACTTCACCGTCGCCACCACGCTGTTCCTCGGGAGCCTGCTGGCGCTGTCCGACAGATCGCTCGGGAGCCAGGCCGCAGGCGTCCTGCTCGGCTCGGCCCTGGCCCTAACCCGCCCATATGACTTCGTGCTCCTCGTCGGCCTGCGGAGCGCCTTCGTCGCACTGCGCCACCCGATCCGCGAGTGGCCGGCTCGGCTGATCAGCCTGGCCGGCTTCCTGCCGGCGGTCTCGCTGAACTACTGGCTCTTCTATCGCAACTCCGCATTCGCTTTCTTCGCCAAGACTCCCTACGAGTTCCCGTCGACCCTCGACTTCGTGCTTGCGCTGCTGCCCGCGGCGCTCGCGGCGGCGAGCCTGCTGCGCGCGCCGAGCCCGGACGATTCTGCTTCGGAAGTGCGGCTGCTGCTCCTGCTGTGGATACTCTTCGGCGTTTTCGTCATCGCCTTTCACCCGGTCCACTTCTCGCTCCAGTTCCTGATGGGAATCGGCGTTCCGCTCCTGGTCTGCGCCGCGTTGGGGCTTTCCCGGATCGCGCCACGCGGCCTCTGGGTCGCCGTAGCCGGCCTCGGAACGACGCCGTTCGTGGCCCTGCACCTGCTGCTGCAGCCGCGGCCAGCCTGGTACCCGCCTCGCGAGCGAGTCGAGGTGGCCTACGCCCTCAGGTCGGTCTGCCGGAATGGGGACGTGGCACTCGCGCCGCAGGACATCGGCCTGCTGATCGGCACTCTCAGCCGCTGCAAGGCGTATTTGGCGCACGAGCTTCAGCCGGCGTTTCCCGAGCGGATTGCGGAGCTGCGGCGGTTCTACGCGCCGGGGGATCCGAGAGAGCGCGCCGATCTTCTCGACCGCCACTGCATTCGAGTGCTGATCCTGCCCGGAGACGACGACGAGCGGGCTTCGCACTGGCTCCCGGAAGGCACGCCGTTTCGCCGGACGCTCAGCGTCGGCGCCGCTGCGCAGGCGATCAGCGTGTACTCGAGGCCGTCAGCCTGCGAACCATGATTTCGGGGAGCTGAGCTAGGCTCTTCGCATGTCGCAGCAGGTCGCGAGGAGGGTCTTCGAGATCGAGTCGCAGGCGATCCTCGACCTCCGCGACCGCCTGGATGCCTCCTTCGATCGCGCCGTCGACGCGCTGTGCGCGTGCGCCGGCCGCGTCGTCGTCACCGGCATGGGCAAGAGTGGCCTGATCGGCCAGAAGATCTCCGCGACGTTCGCCTCCACTGGAACGCCCTCACTGTACCTGCACCCTGTCGAGGCCATCCACGGCGATCTCGGCCGGATCGTGATGGGTGACCTGGTGCTGGCTATCTCGTACAGCGGCGAAAGCGAGGAGCTGTTGGCGTTGCTGCCCAGCATCAAGCGCTTGTCCGCGCCGCTGATTTCGCTGACCGGCAGCCCGCGCTCGACGCTGGCCGCGGCCTCGGAAGTCCACCTCGACGTGTCGATTCGCAGCGAAGCGTGCCCAATGGGCCTGGCCCCAACTGCTTCGACGACGGCTGCGCTGGCGATGGGTGATGCGCTCGGAATGGCGCTCGTGGAACGCCGTGGTTTCACGATCGAGGATTTCGCGGTTCTGCATCCCGGAGGCCGGATTGGCAAGAAGCTGGTTCGGATCGAGGACCTGATGCATGGCGGCGCCCAGTTGCCGCGCGTGCGGCCCGAGGCGCGGCTGCGTGAGGTCCTCTTCGAGATGACCCAGAAGCGCCTGGGCATGACCACCGTCTGCGACCCGGACGGCCGGCTGCTCGGCGTGATCTCAGACGGCGATCTGCGGCGCCAGATGGAGCGGCACGGCCCTTCCGTGCTCGAGCTGCTGGCGGGGCAATGCATGACGGCCTCGCCGGCCACCATCGGCGGACGCGAGATGGCGACGCGCGCTCTCGACGTAATGGAGTCGCGCCGGATCACCTCGCTGGTGGTGGTCGACCTGGACGCCCGCGCCGTGGGAGTCGTTCATCTGCACGACCTGTGGAAGACCGAGATGATATGAGGCGCTCGGATTGACGAGCGATGGCTTGGCCGCGCGCTGCCAAGCGTTGCGCCTGGTGCTGAGCGACGTCGACGGCGTCCTCACCGACGGCACGCTGACGTTCTTGCCCGATGGCTCGGAAGCCAAGTCCTTTCACATCAGGGACGGCCTTGGCATCGTGCTCGCGCATCGCGCGGGGCTGCGCACCGGCCTGGTTTCGGGTCGATCCTCGGAAGTCGTCGGGCGCCGAGCTCAGGAGCTCGGGATGTCCTTCGTGAAACAGGGCTTCGGCGACAAGCGCGAGGCGCTCCGCCAGATCCTGACCAGCGCCCAGCTCCAACCCCACGAGGTGGCCTACATCGGCGACGACCTCAACGACCTGCCGGTGTTCCGCGAGGTGGGGCTCTCGGCGGCGCCAGCCGATGCGGCCTACGAGGTCCGCGGCGAAGCCTTCATGGTCACCGAGGCTCGCGGCGGGCACGGCTGCCTGCGCGAGTTCATCGAGGCGATCTTGCGCGCGCGGGGCGATTGGGACCGGGCGCTCGCGGGTCTCGGCCTCGGCCCTTCCTGAGGTTGCAGTGAGCGAGACGGCGCTGCTGGCCGTCGTTCTGGCTGCGGTGGCGGGCCTGCTGGCGGGACGCGCCTGGGCCGCGGCGGCGCGACGCGGCTCGCGCAAGGACCAGCCGGCGTTCCGGACATCGCCCCACTACACCCAGGGTCTCCATTTCCTGGTCGCCGGCCAGAGCGAGCTCGCGATCAGCGAGCTCACCAAGGTCAGCCGCGAAGATCCATCGGCGCTCGAGGTGCTGCTCGTGCTCGGGAATCTGCTGCGAGAGAAGGGGCAGGTCGGCCGCGCGATCCAGGTCCACACCAGCCTACTGGGTAGGGCCGATCTGGCGCGCGGCGAGCGCATCCAGGTCCAGGCCTGCCTCGGAATGGACTTTCGCAAGGCCGGGTTTCTCGATCGCGCCACGGAAGCCTTCTCGCAAGTGCTGCAGGCCGACCCCAAGAACCTCCACGCCCTGGCCGGAATGCTGAAGCTGTGCGAGGAACAGCGCCAGTGGCGCGAGGCGTACGAGCTGCAGACGCGCTTGTCGCGCCTCCGAAACACGGATGACAGCCTGGTGCTCGGCTTCCTGCAAGCCAAGCTGGGCGACGAGGCCGCACAACTCGGCCAGACCGAGACCGCCGAACGTTCTTACCGCATGGCGCTGTCACTCGACTCGCGCGTATTCCCCGCACACCTGGGGCTCGTCGAGCTCTGCGGGTCACGCGACCCGGTGAGGGCGGCTTCGCTCCTCGAGGCAGCCATCCGCGCCGTGCCCGACCGCGCCTATCTCGCGTTCGATCGGCTGGCGGCGGCCTACGCGGCAGCCGGCACGCCATCCCGCTTCATCGCGCTATGCGAGCAGACGATCGCCCGCGATTCCCGCGACTGGCGCGCGCGTTTGGCGCTCGCCCGCCAGCTGCGTGTGGAGAGCCGCCACGACGAGGCTTTCGGCTTGCTGGTTCGTGCCGTGGAGATCAACTCGCAGGTCCTGGTGCTCCATCTCGAGATTTGGCGCACGCTCAGCGACCTCGGCGCCGCCAGCCCCAACGTGGATCGCTACCTGAAGGCCGCCGAGGAATCGACTTTCTATCGCGACCCGCACATCTGCACGTCGTGCCGTTATCGCGCCGACGACATGCTCTGGAGGTGCCCCCACTGCCACGAATGGAGCACCTTCGTCGAGGAGCGTCTGGCCGCGGCCGAAATCCGTTGAAGCGGCGGCTACCACCTCAGGGTCCTCATCGCGGCATTGTCAGAAAGCGCTCGTAGAGACGGCCAAGCGCCGTCGGCCGCTCCAGCCACGGCGCCCCTGCGCCGAGATCGCGCAGCATCGCGCCAGCGACGTTCGGTGTCGGTCCCGAGCTCACCGACCCCTCGATCGCGTCACGCCACCCGGCCACACTGGCCGCCCGCGGCGCGACCCCCGTCCAATGCTCGGCGAGCCGGATCCACTCGCGCCAGGCGCCTCCCTGGATTGGCGTCTCGCCGCGAATCGAACGCGCCGCCGCCAGACCAAAGACGCACGCGTCCGCCCAGTCGGAACTGTCGCCGCACAGGGCTCGTCCCATGGAAGCCATGACCGAAGCCAGCACGCCGTCATCGTCGCTGGCAGGTCGCTGGAGTAGATGGATCATGACCGGCACCGCCGCCTCGAGTGGCGCACGTCCGGCGCCAGCTTGCGGCTGGTACCAGGGCTCACCCGAATGACCGAAGACCCGGGCGATTCGCCGCAGGTCCAGGGCGCCCGCTCGCGTCACATCCTCGATGAAGCGCGTGGCGAACGCGTCCTCGGATCGCGCCGCGATCGCGAGGCCCTGGATGAGTCGCTCGCGGCTCGGGAGCGAACGCCCCGGCAGCCGCGCGAGCGCCAGCAGCTCGTGAGCCAGCGCCGTCGCCCGCTGTTCGGTGTCTTCGATCGAAGCCGACGTGTCCACGAGCGAATGCGCAAACCGGACCTTCAGCTCGGCAGGCATCTGGGCGCCGAGCCGCGCCGCGGCGTCGCGGGGCGACACGCCCGCCCGCCGTTCCAGCCGCTGGCGCTGCTGCTCGGGTGAGCAGTGGGCCACGATCAGCCGGTCGAAGCGCAGATGCAGGCCGGTCTCGACCAGCAGCGCCGCCTCGCTGACCACGACCTCGGCGCCCGCCGCCTGAAGGGACGCCACGCGGCGCGCTTCCGCGCGCGCCACGATCGGGTGCACGATCGCGTTCAAGCGCTCGAGCTCGGATCGCTCTCGAAAGACGCGGGCGCCGAGAAGCTTGCGATCGATGGTGCCGTCGGAGCCGACCACTCCCGGACCGAACGCGGCGACGACGACGGCATGCGCGGGGCCGCCCGGCGCCATGACCTCGTGCGCGACGCGGTCCAGGTCCAGGACGGCACAGCCGCTCCGGGCCAGCTGGCCGGCGACCACCGACTTGCCCGAGGCGATTCCACCGGTGAGGCCAACGTAGAGCAGCGGACTGATCCCGCTATCCGTCGGCGCGGCGGCCGGCGGCGAGAAGCGTGTTCTTCATCAGCATCGCGATGGTGAGCGGACCGACCCCGCCCGGCACAGGGGTGAGCGCCGACGCGACGTCGCGCACTGAGGGCTCGTGGACGTCGCCGACCAGCGCGAAGCCGCGTTCTGGAAAGCGCTCGAAGCGTGACGGCGTCAGCAGCTCTCGAGCCAGGACGGCATCCGTGATGCGATTCATGCCCACGTCGATGACGACGGCGCCAGGCTTGACGTGCTGCGCGCGCAGCAGCGCCGGCCGGCCGATCGCGACGATCAGCAAGTCGGCCTCGCGTGTCAGCGCTCCGAGGTCGGCGCTCTTGGAGTGGCACACGGTGACCGTGGCGTCCGCGTGCAGCAGCAGCATCGCCATCGGCTTGCCCACGATGTCGCTGCGCCCGACCACCACCGCGCGCCGGCCCGCGACCGGCACCAGCGAGCGTTTCAGGAGCTCCATGATCCCGGCAGGCGTGCAGGGCAGAAAACGCGGTCGTTTCTGGATCAGCAGGCCGACGTTCGTCGGATGAAAGCCGTCGACGTCCTTTTCGGGGAGCACCAGGTCGAGCGCGCTCTGTGTATCGACCTGCGTCGGCAGCGGCGTCTGCACCAGGATCCCGTCGATGTCGGATCGCGCGTTGAACACCGCGATCCGCGCCAGGACCTCTTCGGTGGTCGAGTTCGCGGGCAGGTAGGCCGTTTCGTGAGCGATCCCGAGATCGTCGCACGCCTTGCTCTTGTTGCGCACGTAGACGGCCGAGCCCGGATCATCCCCGACGAGCACCACGCCGAGTCCGGGCCGCAGACCGCGCTGGGCTAGATCGGCGACCACCAGCTTCAGCTCGGCACGAATCTCAGCGGCCAGGGCCGAGCCGTCGAGGATCCGGGCCGTCATCGGGCGCGGATCATACAACGGGGTCCCGCGGAGGCGCGGCGCGCGCGGCTCCGGGCAGGAACAGCAGGGCACCCCACACGAGCGACGCCAGGCCGCTGATCCAAAGACCGGTGCGGAGGCCCGGCGGTTGATAGACGAACTCGACGACGTGCCGGCCCTCCGGAATCGAAACGGCTCTCTGCCTCCCGTTGGCGCGCAGCACGGCTACGGGCCGGTCGTCGACCTTGGCTGTCCAACCACGAGCCCAGGAATCGCGCGAGACGAACACTCCGGCGCCGTCGGCGTCCACTCGAAAGCGGTCATGACCGGGCCACGCTTGCGTACGCAGCGCCGCGCCTCGTTGGCACGTGGGTTGGAGCGGCGCTTCGAGAGCCACCTCGGCGGCCCCGTCGAAATCCGGGGTCCAGGCATGTAAGAGCGCGGCTTGGGCGTCCTGCGCCGCGAAGACACGACAGGCGACCGACCAGCGGGGCCAGGCCTTCTCGAGCTCGTAGACCTTGAGCTTGATGTCGCCCACCCCCGACGCCGGCTCTTCGATTCGGCGCAATCCCACGGCCTCGAGCGTGTCGATGCTGACGATCCTCTGGACCGCGGCGCTACGAAGCTGCGGAAGGATGCCCGCGACGCTCGCGGGGTCGTAGCCTTGCTTCGGGAGCTCGGCTGGCCAGACTCCAAAGGACGTCACGTCCGGGCTCCATGCGGTCTCGACGCGGTCCAGGATGTTGGTGAGGTGTCCGAGCGCACGCCGATGCAGGAGAAAGGTCAGCAGCGCGCGCTGCGCCGAAGACTCGAGACCGCGCCGAAGCTCGGGGCTGTTCTGGGCGGCGAACGAGAACACCCGACCCCCTTCCGGCAGCCTGACCGCGCTTTCGATCTCCACCGGGAGCTCGAAGAGCGAAGGCTGCACCTGAGGGTTGAGGCCGGCGCCAGCACGCGCCAGGTCCAGAACGACCACGACCGCCAGCAAGGCTTGCGCGCGTGCCAGCGGCAGGCGTCCGTGACGTCCCGCAAGCGCCACGACCCACACCAGCGCCGCGACGAGCGCGCTCTTCCCGATCTCGCCTGCAATCAGCCGCGCGAACTGAGCTGGGTCGGCTGGGAGCGTTTCGAAGAACAGCAGGCTGAGCCAGCGGTCCTTCCACAACGCGAGACCGCACAGCCCCAAGAGAACCGAGGCCCCGACGCCCGCGGTCACGCCGAGGGCGCGCGCCTTCCCCGTCCGCATCGCATCGGCTCCCGAGCCGGCGAGCAGGGCGATCGCAAGGTGAGCGCCCAGGAGCGCTTTGCTGGGAAAGCGGAACGCGCCGAACCCGGGAAGCTGCGCCACGAGAGGCGCCAGACCTCCACGGTCGCCGAGCGAATACAGGAGCGCGACGGCGCCCACCAGCAGCACCAGGCGCAGCGCGACACGGCCTCGCGTGCTGCCCGCGCCGACCGCCGCGAGCGCCAAGACCGCCGGCCCGACGTAGAGACTCAGGAAATAGGGGAAGCCCTTGGTGAAGAAGCGGCCACCCCAGAACACTTCCCCGGGCGGCTGGTCGAGCGGCCCAAAGATACCGGGGACGACGGCCTGTGCCAGCGCGAACGGATGCACCTCATTTGCAAGAGCGACGTCGGCTTCGAAGCCCAGGCCCCGTTGCGTCTCGGGCAACAAGCCCAGCACCACCCCGATCGGAGCCGCCGCCAGCGCCATCCCCAGACCCGTGGCCAGGACCAGGCGTCCCACGGCTCGGGCGTCGCGGCGCCGCTCGAGCCCCAGGAGCCACGCCACGACCAGGCCCTGCGCCACGAACTCCACGGCGAGCGTAGTCAGCGAGGCTGCGAGCACGAACGCCGCCCAGGCGATGCTCCGCCCGCCTCGGCCGACGGCTCTTCGGAACAGGACCGCCACGATCGGAGCCAGCGCCAGCGCCTGGAGAAACACGAAGAGATTCAACGACGAGAGCGCAAGCCCGCCCAAGGCGTAGACGACGCCCGCCACGAAGGCTCCCGGGCGCTCTTGGCCAATGTCTCGCGCCAGCGCGTAGGCGCCCAGCGCGGCCAGCGGGAGATGCAGCGTCAATAGCCAGGACGAGAACTCGGGCGCCGGCCAGAGCGCGAGCAGCAAGTCGACCGGATAGAAGCTCGGGATCACGAACGTGCCCTCGTGGAGGTACGGATTCCAGAAGGGCCAGCGGCCCTCGCGGAGCTCTCGCGCCACGAACAGCCGCAAGGGATAGAACGTCACCGTGAAATCGCGGAAGTAGTAGGCGAGCCTGGGGAGCGCCGCCCCCGGGTCGGGTAACAACACGACCAGCGGCAACAGCCAGGGGAGCGCCCGCTGAGCGCGTTCGGACACGCCGCTCAGCAGGCTGCGGCGGGCTGCTGCTTGGGCTGAAATCGCGCCATGAACCCGGTGTCGAGGCGCCCGGCCTGGAAATCGGCGTCGTCCATGATCGCGCGGTGCAGCGGGATCGTCGTCTTGATGCCCTCGACGATCGTGCTCTCGAGGCAGCGGCGCATGCGCGAGATGGCCTCGGCGCGGTCGCGGCCATGCACCATCAGCTTGGCGATCAGGCTGTCGTAGTAGGGCGAGATCGTGCAGCCGTCGTGGGCGAAGGTGTCGACGCGCACGCCCGGTCCGCCCGGAACGTGAAAATACCGGATCGTGCCGGGCGACGGCGTGAACGTCACCGGGTCTTCGGCGTTGATCCGGCACTCGATCGCGTGCCCGCGCATCACGACGTCTTTCTGCGAGAAGGACAGTCGCTCGCCGGCGGCCACCAGGACCTGCTCTTTGACGAGATCGAAACCCGTGACCAGCTCGGTGACGCCGTGCTCGACCTGGATGCGGGTATTCATTTCCATGAAGTAGTAGTTGCCGTCCTTGTCCAACAGGAACTCGATCGTGCCGGCGTTCACGTATTGGACTGCGGCGGCCGCGTCGGCGGCGGTGCGGCCCATGCGCCGCCGCAACCGCTCGCTGAGCGCTGAAGACGGCGCCTCCTCGATCAACTTCTGATGGCGCCGCTGGATCGAGCACTCCCGCTCGCCCAGATGGACCACCGTGCCCGTGCGATCGGCCATCACCTGGATCTCGATGTGGCGCGGGGCTTCGAGGTACTTCTCCATGTAGACATCGGGGACGCCGAACGCGGCCGCCGCCTCGGCTTGGGCGGCCCGAAGCTGGGCGCCGATCTCGGCCGACTCACGTACGATCCGCATGCCTCGTCCGCCGCCGCCGGCCGAGGCCTTCAGGATGACTGGGAAGCCGATGTCCTTGGCCGTTCGGATCGCCTTGTCTTCGTCCTCGAGAATCCCGGGCGAACCCGGCAAGATCGGCACGCCCGCTTTGAGCATCGCCTTCTTGGCGCGGCTCTTGTCCCCCATCAGGCGGATGGCCTGGGGACTCGGACCGATGAATGTGATCTGGCAGGCCTCGCAGATCTCGGCCATGTAGCCCGACTCGGACAGGAAGCCGTAGCCCGGGTGGACTGCGTCAGCTCCGGTGATCTCGGCGGCGCTGATGATCGCGGGGATGTTCAAGTAGGAGTCAATGCTGCGCGGCGGCCCGATGCAAACCGCCTGGTCGGCGAACCGAACGTGGAGACTATCGCGGTCGCTCTCGGAATAGACCGCCACTGTCTTGATGCCCAGCTCGCGGCAGGCCCACATCACGCGGAGGGCGATCTCGCCACGGTTTGCGATCAAGACCTTCTTGAACAACGGCTTAGCGGCTGGGCCGGATCGAGAAGAGCGCCTCGCCGTACTGAACCGGCTGCCCGCTCTCCGGGTATACCTCGACGATCTCGCCGGCCTGCTCGGACTCGATCTCGTTCATCAGCTTCATGGCTTCGATGATGCAGAGCTTCTGGCCGACCTTGACCGTGTCGCCGACACTGACGAAAGGCGCGGCGCTCGGGTCGGGCGAGCGGTAGAAAGTGCCCACGATCGGGCTCTTGACGATCGCCAGTCCGGCCTCGACCGGCTTACTGGCGACGGGATAGGGGCCCGACGGGTCGGCGGGCGACTCGGGTGCGGCCTGCGCGACGGGCATCGCGATGGCCGGTGTGCCGGCCGCGAAGGCGACAGCGGCGGCCGGCCCGGCCTTCTTGATACGGAGCTTGATTCCGGCTTCCTCGATCTCGAATTCGGTGATCTGCTTCTCCTCGAGGACTTGGAGAAGCTGCTTCAGTTCTTTTAGATCCACGGAAGACTGATTGTTCTTGCCTGACGCGGACTTGTCAAACGCCCGGATCGGCCTAGGGGATCGTGTAGACGTCCACGTGCCAGCAGTTGATGGTCGTGGCGTTGGCAAGGGGTATGCTGAGCCCCTGTGTGACATCGAGGGTCCAATTCCCGGCAAGTGCCGAGGCGAGTATGGGGCCGAACAGGAGGTTGGGGGCGCCCTGGAACGACTGGAACGTGCCGGAATAGGGACTCACACCAGTCGTGACCGACCGAGTGGAGAAGGGATCCCAAGTCGAAGCCGAACCGACTGAACAGCCGACTCCCAGGTCGGCACCGGAGAAGAGGGTCACCAGGTGAGGAGTGACGCCGACGACCCCTGGTGAGGCAGGCAGGTTGAGATAGATATAGCGGATCAGACTTGCATCGGTCGTAGTCACATAGAGGCTGACCACGGCCCAGCTGATCGACCCCGTGAGTCCGGTCACGCTTATCGGCGAAGAAGTGACGGTATCCGAGCCAGCAGTCACCACCACCGGCGTGCTGCTGGTGAAGGTGTGCTTGGTCGGCGACACCGGAGTCGGTGTCGGTGTCGGCCCCGGTGTCGGGGAGCCGGAGGGCGTTCCCGAGGGCGTTGCGGAAGGACCGGGGGCCGGTCCTCCGATGGGCGACGGGGACGGCTGAATGTTGCTTGGCGACGGCCGGATGTCGCTGGGCGACGGCCGGATGTCGCTGGGCGACGACCGGATGTCGCTCGGCGACGGCCGGATGTTGCTGGGCGAAGGCTGGACGCTGCTGGGCGAGGCCATGATTCGCGCTTGGCCATCGGGGCCCAAGGCCGCGGTCGACGGGCTCGTGACCTCGTCCTTGGAGGTGCACGCCAGGTAGAAGCCCACGACCAGGCAGAATGCCGTGATCCGGGTCAGGATGTTCGCTGGTCCGAGCTCTTGTCGTGCCATCAGTCGAACTCCTTCTGCAGGTCCAACCCAGCCATCCTCAGCACAAAGCGCGCCCGGCCGATCAGCGCCCCCGGCGCCAGGGCCGCGAACAGGAAGTATTCGCCGGTGATGCCGACGAGGAGGGTGGTCATTCTCTCGGTGACAACCGCCAATTCCAGCAGCTCACCGATGCCCGTGTCTGTGGCCGCTGACACACTGGCCCGGAGCAGCGTCGTGTACTCGGCAGCCACGGCTTCCATGTTCGGGGTTTGCCGAACGACCAGCTTCTCGATGGGAATTCCGTCGGTGCCCATGATCATCAGTACGTGCGCCTCCGGCACCCGGTCAGCGATCTGTTGGAGCGCGTCACCAAAAGCCAAGGAACTATGCCTTTCTGATCGCCGCCAGCATCGCCTCGAGCCGGTCGATCGTGCGCTGGATCACCACGCGCCGGGCGTCGGTGACGGAATCCTCCGGTGGAGAGGAGGGGCTTGCAGCCGCCGAAGTCTGGATCTCCTGGAGCCGCGCCTGCGCCCGTTCGTTGCCGGGCTCTCGGGCCAGGAGCTGAGCGAGGACCTCCGCAGCCTTGTCCTTGAAGCCCTGTCGCAAGTAGAGGTCCGCCAGTGTGACCGAGGCGATCTCTTCCGAAGGCGGCTCGGGTTCGACTGCCGCAGCCGGCTCTTCCGCCGCGACCGGCTTGGGCGGCGACGGCGTGGTCTCCTCGAACTCGACCTCCAGCACCGCACCGGGAAACGTGCCCGGCATCGTGGGCGCTTCGTCGAACTCCACGATCTCGTCGGGAGGCGGATGCGGCATCCGAATCGTCGCAGTCGGGTCCGGCTCCGTGGGCGGCGGCTTCAGGGACACGCTGGGCGCCGCGTGCGGCCGCTCCAGCTCGAACTCCTCTTGGACCTCCGACACCGAGACCGGTATCGTCGAGGCCATGATCTCGGCCGGCGTGGGCGCTCCTCCGACTTGCGTTGCCCGCGACTCGAACGGATGCTCCAGTTCCATCGGTTCGTCGACGATCGAGAGCTTGATCGGCGCCGGCTCTTCGCCCTCGGGCAGCGCTGCCGCGGCCGGCCCCGGCGCTCGAAGGCGCGCCTCCACCGCCTCCAGGTGCGCCTGGAGCTGCTTGTCGCCAGGCGCCATCAGCAGCGCCTTCTTGTACTGCGCCTGCGCCGCCGTCCAGTCCTCCAGGCCCTCCAGCGACTCCGCCAGCAGCCGCGCGGCCAGAATATTGTCCGGGGCGCCCTTGAGAACCGCCTGGAACTCGACCCGAGCCGCGCCCAGGTCGCCATTGTCGAAGAGCGCCCGGCCCAGGGTCATCCGCGCCGACGGATACTGCGAGTGCTTTTGAAGACCCTCGCGGCACACCCGAATCGCATCGGCGAGGTTGCCGTCCTTGCGCAGCTCCTCCGCCAACTGCGCAAAGAGCCGCGATCCGGGCTCCCGCTCCAGTCGCTTGCGAAGCTCGTCGATGCGCGGGTTATCGGCCAAGAGCTCCTCGAAGACTAGGAAGTCCCAGGCCCGCAACCTAGCGCGAACCTGGGACTCATCGAACCGACGCGTCGTGCGGTGCGCTACTTCACCGTGATGCTGATGAAGCAGATCGACTGCGCGCCATTGTTGTCGGTGACCGTATGGTTGACTTTGTAGACGCCGGTCGGACCGTAGGCGTGGTTCACGTTCGGCTTGTCGTCTGCGACACCGTCTCCGAAGTCCCACTCGTAGCGCACGATCCGGCCGTCCGAGTCGCTGGCTGAGGACTGGAACAGGATCTGGAAGCCCGGCGGATACGAGCCGCCTGCTCCTGGCCCGATCGCCGGCTGGACCGCAAAGCCGCACGTGGGCGCCTTGTTGCCATCCTTCGGCGGGAAGAGCACCGGCTCAGCCGGGATGATCTGCACGCGCACGCTGCGCATCGTGGCGCCGTTGAAGTCGTCGGTCACCGGCCGCGCCTGGACCATCACCGATGTCGAGGACAGCAGGTCAGTGCGCGCGGGCGCCGACAGGCGCACCTCAGCGACGCCGCTGCCGTTGGTGACGGCCGTCGCAGCGCTCGCAGCCGAAAGCGCGACGCCGCCAAGCGGCGTCAGCTCGCCGAGGCCCACCGGGTTGCCGGAATCGTCGGTGATCCGAAACACGACCGCCCGGCCTCCCAGCGGCTGGCCGTTCTGGTTTCGGAGCGTCGCCTGGATGACGGAAACGCTCTCGTTGTCAGCCACCACGAAGTCAGGGTTGGCGGTGAGCCGCAGCGCGTTCGCCAGCTCGGACGGACCGGAGAGGGCGGGCGCGTCATCCACCTTCTCGAGCCCGCAAGCGTGCAGCAGCACCGCCGCTCCGATGACCGCGGCCGACGCACTGCGTTTGAAGTTGTCGATCTTCATAAACTTCCTCGCTCCCTACTGGAAGTCCGCGAAAGTGACTTGGAGGCGTCCCATGGCGCTCAGGCGCTCGCCGCTCAGCACGCTCGCGTACACGGTGATCTCGGCGACCACAGTCAGAACCCCCGCGCCGTTGATGTTCACCTGCGCGGGCGGCGCTGGGAGCGGGATCGTGGTCCCGACCATGTTCCGCAACGGCGGCTCGATCTTGGCCTGTGGCCGCACGACCGTGATATTGACGTCGATCTCCTGCTCGGTTCCGGAGCTCGGCGTGTGGATCCGCGCCGCGAGCGGCCCCGAGAAGGAGAACGGCACGTCGACTCCCTCCGTGTTCCGCCCGTCCGTGCGGAAGTACCGAACGCGGTAGCTCTCCAGTTGGACGTGCTGGTTCGGGCTCGCCGCTGTGATGTTGGGGTTCTTCTGGAAGATGTTGATCGACATCGTCGCGTCGTCGGCAAGCCCGTCGCTGACATCGGAGTAGAGAGTGTCGCCGCTCCGGTTCGACGCGCTCAAGCCCTGGATTCGACCGATCTCGAACAGGATCGTCGAGTTGTTCTGCTTGGCCCAGTCAGCGGTGCAGCCCGCCGACGAGATTCCCAGCGCGGCCACCATGACCAGACTGACTCGCCTCATGGCATTCCTCCCTTGCGACAATCCGTTCTTGCGGGGGGCGTTCAGGTTCATCGGCTACCCCTTGATGATCCGCGGCGTTACGAAGAGCAGCAGCTCGTTGTTTTGCGAGGTGTTGAATTTCTGCTTGAACAGGTAGCCCAGGATCGGAATCCTGCCCAGCACCGGCGTGTTGCTCTGCGACTGCTGTTCCTGACTCTGATAGATGCCGCCGATCACAGCCGTGGCGCCGTCGTGCACCAGCACGTTGGTGGTGGCCGATTGCGTGTTGATGGGCGGAATTCCGTTGACCAGGTTCGCGAAGTCGGCGGCGTTGTTTTCGACCGACAGAGCCAGGATCACCGTGCCCGCCTCGCTGATCTGGGGCGTGACCTTCAAGGTCAGAACCGCGTCCTTGAAGCTGACCGTGACGGTGTTGTTGGCCACCGTCTGGATCGGGATCTGGACGCCCTGTTTGATGGTCGCTTCCTGGTTGTTCTGTGTCGTGACCTTCGGCGTGGACAACAGCCGGCCGCGACCTTGCCGCTCCAGCGCCGTCAGGGCCAGGTCCAGGTTGAAGTTGCCCAGGATGTTGCCCATCGACACGCCCAGTGCTGACGTGAAGCCGCTGGCCGGCAGGTTTACCGCGTAGCCGCGTCCCGCCGCGGTGCCGATTCCGGCGGCCGGCGCGAGTCCCGACTGGCCCGCAGGGAGTCCGGCGCCCGGCACGCCCTGGCCGTTCAGGATGATCGCGTTCGGAAACGCCTTGTCCGTGGTGTTCCCGAACTGGTAGGTCTGCTGGTTCAGGAAGCCCCACTGGATGCCGATGTCGCGCGTGAAGTTCCGGCTGGTGACCACGATGCGCGCTTCGATCTCGACCTGGGGCGTCGCCACGTCCAGGTCCCCGACCAGGAGCTTGGCCTTGTCGATGTATTGCGGAAGGTCCTTCATCAGCAGGGTGTTGGTGCGGACGTCGATATTGATCTGGCCGCGCGCCGAAAGCGCCCCCGATTTCTTGATGACGTCCTGCAGATCCAGGGCCTTGGCGTAGTAGATCCGTTTGGACCAGTCGGCCAGATCGCCTGCCAGCGCTTTTTCCTCGGCCAGCTTGCGACGGTCCGATTCTTCGCGCTGCATGTCGGTGAGCTTTGCGATGCGGAGCACGTTGTCTTCGATCGCATGGCCGAGACCGTTGATCTTCAGGATCAGATCCAGAGCCTGGTCCCAGGGCACTTCGGTGAGCTTCAGCGTGACGCGCCCGCTGATCCCCGGGTTGACGACCACGTTCAGCCCGCTGATCTCCGCCATCAGCCGGAAGATGTCCTGGAGATCGCCCTCCTTGAAGTCGAAGCTCACCGGGTGGCCGCTCCACTTCCGCGGTTCCGCGCCCGGCGCGGCGCTCGTGTCGCGCGGCGCAGCAGCGGGGGCTTGCACTTCGAGGACGGCCGGGGCGGCCCCGGGGGCCATCAGGCGCGGCGCGACGAGGGCCGCCGCCGGCTCCGTCATCGGGGCCAGCGCCGCCTTCGGCGCCGCCAGTGGAGCCTGCGCGGGAGTGCGTCCCTCGCCGAATACGATCTTGACGCCGTCGTCGCCCTCGAGGATTCGGTACGGCTTGCGAGTCGCGAGGTCGAGGACCAGCCGAGCGACCTTCGGGTTGGCCGCGCTGAACTGGCCAAGCCGTACCGAGCGAACGGGGTCGTGCTGAACGTCTGCCCGATATGGAGCGCGGCTGGTCACGTCCTTGAAGTCGATCACCAGGCGATCCGGATTGCCGAGGAAGAAGTCCTGGTATTTGAGCGCGCCGTCGGCACGAATCGTCACGGACAACTGGCCGTTCTCCTCGACCGAGGTCACCCCCAGGATTCGGGTCGCCTTGATGACCGGCTTCCCCGGCGCCGCCGCCTTGGCGGCCTCCGTCGTCCGATGGCCCGCTTGCGCGGCAGGGCTGGGGGCGGGCTCGACGGGGGCGTTCAGTTCCGGCGCCACTGGAGTCGTGATCGTCTCGCTCTTGACCGGAGCCTCGGCCCTCGGCTCGGGACGCTGCGGCTCGCTGGAGGCTTGGGCTACGGCGCTGCGCTCGAAGACCAGATTCAAGCTGCGGTCCTTCGAGAAGACCTGATACGGCACCAGGCTCGCCAGCCGAACCTCGATCCGCGCCAGGCTCCGCCCGTCAGCTCGCGCCATCTGCGTGACGCGCAGCGACTCGACTTCGCGGGTGCCGACGTTGATGCGCGAAGGGATGCTCCCCGCCGCCATCTCCGGCACGTCGACGACGAGGGTCAGCGGATCGGGGCTGTAGTAGGTGTACGCCAGCGGTCCGCTGCACTCGATCACGATGCGTGTCGACCGCTCCGTGTTCTCCTGGCGGATGTCAGTGATGCTGACGCCCTTGTCCTGTGCGGTTGCCGCGGCTCCCAGACCAGCCGCTACGGCGGCCAACAGGAAGGTCCTCGCGAGCTTGGCTCTCATTGCCTCGCCTCCTCAGACGAATACAGACTCTTCTTCAGGTCCCGGGTCTTGACCGGCGACAGGGGATCGGTGACTTCTTGTCGGAAGGTGACCGTGGCAGCGTCCATGCCGATGATCACGCCGTCGTAAAAGCGCTGACCGGTCTTCGCGAAGTAGGACTTACCGTCCGTCGCCTGGAGCATTGCGATGAACCCGGTCCGGTCCTTCACGATTCCCTTGAGCGCCAGTTCCTGGACCAGAAAGCCGGGCATCCCGGTCGGGCGCTTGGTTTGTCCCTCGGAGGGCCCGACATTGACTAGAAGGCTGACGAAGGGATCGCGACGGCCCGCGGGTAGATACGTGTAGGTCCCTGGCTGGAGCGCAAGTTCCTTCTCCAGGATGTCCTTGAGAGCCTCCTTGGAGAGCTCTCCGGGCTCCGCGGCTGCCGGGGCCGCCGTGCCGGCGCTGGGTTGCTGGGCCGCAGCGCCGCGCGCCAGGGCGATGCCGAGGGCGAGCAGGGCGAGGCTACGCGTCATCCTCTTGCTCATGCTCATGGCGGCGCTCACTTGGCCCCCGCGGGCTTGGGGGGTCCAGGCGGCGGCGGCGGTGGCTTGTCGACATAGACGTAGGTGGTCGCGATGCAACTGGCCAAAATCGTGTTGTTGGCCGTCTGCTTCGTTTGGGACCTCACCTTCACGTTGCCGACGTTGACCAGACGCTGCAGCCGGCCGACGCGGTCGAAGAAGAGACCCAGGTTGTGGTAGTTCCCTTCGACGTCCACGTTGATCGGCCATTCCTGGTAGTAGTCCTTGTTGACCGTGGCGCTGGGCGTGAAGCGCCGCACGATCAGGTTCGACTGCGAGGCCAGATACTGGACCTTCCGCATCAGATCGGGCGTCTCCTTCTCCGGAGGCAGGTAGCGCTTCAGCGTCTCGAGCCGGCCTTCGAGTTGGGTCACCTTGGCGCGGAATTCCTCGAGCTTGGCCGCGACGGCCTCCAGCTTGCGGATGTCCTCGCGCAGCGTGTTGAGTGTGCCCTGCTTGCTCTGCTCCAGAGCGACCAGTTCCTGCCACTTGAAGTACCAAAAGGCGCCCACGATGAGCCCCGCGGCGAGGACGGAGACTCCGATCTGCCCCATTACGGGGAGCTTGGTGAGAGGGTTTTCGGCTGCCATCTCGTTCTCCCTTCCCCTATGACTTCTTCGGCGGCTGGGCCGCCGTAGCGATCGGCGGCGGGGCGGCCGCGGCCGCTCGGGCCTTGGCCGCGACTTCGGGGTTCTCGAAGTTGGCGGTGACCTGGAAGGTCACGACGTTGTTCTGCTCGGTGCTGCTGTCCAGTTCCACGCGCGGGAACCAGCCGCCGCTCTTTTGGAGATTCATGATGAAATCGGCCACCGAGGCGAGGCTGTTGCTCTGCCCCTGGAACTTGATCTGAGCCCCGGCCTGGTCCATTCCGGTCAGCCACACGAAGTCGGGAAGCGCTTTCGAGATCTCGTCCACCATGTGGACTCCGTTGGCCTGTTCGGCCCGGAGCCGCTCGATCAGGTTCACCTTTTCCGTCAGCAGCCGCTCCTTGGCCTGGAAGTCTTCGACCTGCTTCTTGATCACCTGGAGCTCTGCCTGCCGTTTTGTCGCGACCTGGATCTGGGCGTCCAGCTCCTTGATCTGCAGGTCCTTGATCCACCAGCCCGCGGCGCAGAGGGCCACGGCCAGGGCACTGAACAGGCCCAGGAACAGATAGGCTGTCTGAAGACCGCCGCCGCCGCCGCTCGATGCTCCGGCGGAGGAGGCTTTCCCCTTCTTGCCTTCCGGCTTACGGTCGGTTGCGAGCAGGTTGATGCGGATCATCGGTCGCCCACCCTTCGTGCGGCCAGGCCGACGGCGATCGCGGCTTGCGGCCCGATCTCACCAATGTAGTCCGGGTCGAAGTCCTTGGGGTTGTAGGTGATCGCGTTGAAGGGGTTCATCAACTCGACACCTGCTTCGAAGCGCTCGGCCAAGAGGTCGCGCAGTCCCTGGACCTTCGAGGTTCCGCCGGCCAGGTAGATCCGATCGATGTGGTCCTCGTTGGTCGTGGCCTTGAAAAAGTCGAACGTCTTCTGGATCTCGAGAGCGATGTTTTCCGACACGGCCTGAAGGATCGGTGGCAGGTTCTCAGGCGCCGCGCCGTCCACGTGACCGCCCCGCTTCAGAGCTTCGGCCTGGTCGAAGGAGAGGTTCAGGTCCTTCTGGATGGCGTCAGTGAACTGGTTGCCGCCGACCGCGATGTCGCGGTTGAAGACCGATCCGCTGCCCTTCAGGATGTTGATGTTCATGATCGAAGCGCCGACGTTCAACAACGCGACGATCTTCCCGGGATCGATCCCGTAGTTGACCTCGAAGCAGTTCTGCAACGCGAAGACGTCGACGTCCACGACCTGCGGCGTCTTGCCCGCCTGGCTGATGGCGGAGGTGAAGTCGCCGATCTTGTCCTTCTTGACGGCCACCAGCAGCACGTCCATGTTGCCGCCGTCGCCAGCGCCCTCGATTACTTCGTAGTCGAGCGCCACGTCCTGGATGTCGAATGGGATGTACTGCTCGGCCTCCCAGTGGATCGACTCGGCGAGCTCTTCAGCGCTCATCTGGGGCAGGCTGATCTTCTTCACGATCACCGCGTTGCCCGAAACGCTCGTGGCCACGTCGACGGTCTTGATCTTCTGTGAAGTGAAGAGGCGCTGGATCGCGTCGATCACGGCGCCTGAATCCATGATGGCCCCGTCGACGATCGCCTCGGGCGGAAGCGGTTCCATCCCGATGTTGAGGAGCTGATAGGTCTCCGATCCCGGCTTGCCGGTGACCTTCAGCTCCACGACCTTGATCGCGGAGGAACCGACATCGACGCCGACGAGTTGGCCTTTCTTCTTTCCGAAACTGAACAAGCCCACGGGGCGCCTCTCTCGTTAACCTTTAGTCCCTATACGATCGACTCGCGCTTCACGAGTCCTCCAACGGAACCGTTAATGGGCACTGAAGTTACGCAACAGAGTTAAAGTGCTACGTGAAGGTAACAAAGAGGATTAGAGGTGTCAAGGAAAAATTGAGGGTCCGATGGCTAACTTGTGACTGGGCTTACGAGGATCGCACTGAGCCTGAAAAGCGCAAGATATGGCGCTAGACGGCGGAGATCCTGTCTATAACTTGTGCATGAATCAGAAGCGAATCCTGACTTCGGGATCGTTCTTGGCGTGAATCGTATCGATAAATCGGACCTGACGTGGCAGGGTCGTCATGACGAGACAGTGGGTCCGCATACCGTCGCCGAAGAAACGGACGCCCTTCAAGAGAGCCCCATCCGTCACGCCGGCGGCCGCGAAGATCACATGCTTTCCCGGCGCGAGATCCTCGGTGCGGTAGATCTTTTCGATGTCGGGGATGCCCATCTTCTTCAGTCGCTCGGTGTCCGACGGCTTCGTCAGGACGAGCTTGGCTTGAATCTCACCGTTCAAGCAACGCATCGCGGCCGCCGTCAGCACGCCCTCCGGCGCGCCGCCGATCCCCATCACGGCGTGGACGCCCGTCCCGACCACAGCCGCCGAAATGCCGGCCGACAGGTCGCCGTCGCCGATCAGTCGAATCCGCGCGCCGGCGCGGCGAATCTCCGCGATCAGCTCCTCGTGTCGCGGGCGGTCGAGGACGATCACGACCAGATCCCTGACGTCGCGGTCGAGCGCTTTCGCGATTGCCTTCAGGTTGTCCTCGACCGGCGCGTTGATGTCGACCTGGCCTCGCGAGGCCGGTCCCACGACCAGCTTGTCCATGTAGATGTCCGGCGCATTCAGCAGGCCGCCCTTCTCGGCGGCGGCGAGCACGGCGATGGCGTTCGAGGCGCCCGTCGCGCATAGGTTGGTGCCTTCGAGCGGATCGACGGCGATGTCGACCGCGTCGGCCCCTTCGCCCCGGCCCACCTTCTCGCCGATGAACAGCATCGGCGCCTGGTCGCGTTCCCCCTCACCGATCACGATGGTGCCGTCGATGTCGACGGATTCCATCTCCTTGCGCATCGCCTCGACAGCGACTTGATCGGAGTACTTGCGGTCTCCCTGGCCCATGGTGCGCGCCGCTGCGATCGCACCGCGCTCGACGACGCGCACGAATTCCAGCGGCAGATCGTCACGTTGCATGCGGGTGTCGGTCCTTTCCTAGCTCTTCTTGAATGCAGGCAACTCGATGCGGCGTGGCTTGTCCTGACGATACCCCAAAGCGTAGTCGGCCTGCATGACCTTGTGGATCTCGCGCGTGCCCTCGTAGATGACCGCGGCCTTGCAGTTGCGATAGAAGCGGCCGGCCGGATACTCGTCCGAATAGCCGTTGCCGCCATGGATCTGGACGCAGTCCGAGGCGGCGCGCTCGCTCTTCACGGTCGCGAACCACTTGGCGAGCGATGTCTCGCGGGTGTTGCGCCGGCCCTCGTTCTTGAGCCAGCCCGCGCGCAGCCACAAGAGCCGTGCCGCATCGTAGTCGGAGATCATCTCCGCGATCATCTCTTTCACGAGCTGGTGCTCGCCGATCGGCTGGCCGAAGGTCTTGCGCTCCTGGGCGTACTTCACCGAGGCGTCGAGGCAGGCGCGAATCAGGCCGGTCGCGCCTGCCGCCACCGTGTAACGGCCGTTCTCGAGGGCGAACATGGCGACTTTGAAGCCCTCGCCTTCGGCGCCGACACGGTTCTCTTCGGGCACCTCGACCTCCTGCATCGCGAAGCCGCCGGTGTTGCCGGCGAGAATGCCCCACTTCTCCTTGATGGTGTAGGAGTGGAAGCCCTTGAAGGCGCGCTCCACGATGAAGGCCGAAAGGCCGCTGTGGTCGCGGTTCTTCTTCTTCTCCTGGTCGGTCCACGCGATTACCAGGAAATTGTCGGCCACGTCCGCCAGGCTGATCCAGACCTTCTCACCGTTCAGGACGTAGCGGTCGCCGCGTTTGACGGCGGTCGTCTGGATGCCAACCGCGTCGGAGCCGGCGTTGGGCTCGGTCAAGCCGTAGGTCGCGAGCTTTTCGCCCTTGGCTTGGGGAACCAGGTAGCGGCGCTTCTGATCGTCGGTGCCCCAGCACCAGAGCGTCATCGAGTTCAGGCCCACATGGACCGACATGATGACGCGCAGGTGGGTGTCGACGTACTCGAGCTCCTCGGACACGATGCCGAGGCTCAAATAGTCCATTCCCGCGCCGCCCCACTCTTCGGGTATACAGATGCCTAGCAGTTGTAGATCCGCCATCCCTTTGAGAAAGGATGGTTCGAAACGGTGCTCCCGATCCAGATCATGGATCTTCGGCGCCACGGTTTTCGCCGCCCAGTCCCGGACGGTGGACTCCACGGCCTTGTGTTCGTCCGAGAGGTCGAATCCGATCATGTCTCCTCTTCTTCGCCCGCGGACACGGCGTCCTCGGGCAATGCCTCCCCGTGCGACAGAACGCGCTCGGCGTCCTCGTATTCGGACGACTTCACCATCACCCGGACAACCGAGAAGGCGCGGACGTTGGGCAGGGGCTCCTGCTTGAAGCTCTGATCGAGGATCTGCGCGTCGATTCCCGCGTCGCGCAGCTTCAGGGCGATCAGCTCGGCCTCGAAGATCTCGCGGGTCTCGGCGATCGTCACGAGGTCCGGCAGGTCCTCCACCCGCCTATCTGTCTTTCCAGACGGGCTTGCGCTTCTCCATGATCGCTCGCAGGCCCTCGGCCGCGTCCTCGCTCGCCATCAGCTGGTTCAAGTAGACGTTTTCGGCGTGCTGGACGGCGTCTCGGAACGGATGGTCGAGCGCTCCGGCGATGGCGGCGCGGGTGAACTGTGCCACCGACGCGCTCATCTCCTGGAAACGCTGGATCAGCGCCGCGGCCTCGGCCTCGAGCCGCTCGTCGGGCACGGCGCGCGTGATCAGGCCGATGCGTTCGGCCTCGGCCGCGGCGATTCTCACCCCGCCGAACAACATCTCGCACGCCCGCTTGCGGCCGACCAGCTTGGGCAGGAGCGCGGCCGCGATCGCGTTGAAGATGCCGCCCTTGATCTCGGGATGGCCGAACTTGGCGTTCGAGGCGCCGGCCAGGCAGAAGTCGCAGGCCGCCGCCAGCAGCGAGCCCGCGCCCAGCGCCGGGCCGGTGACGATCGAGAGCGACGGCTTGTCGGTCTTGGCCAGATTCTCGAAGATCCGGCGGCATTGCTCGAGCATTATGTAGCCACGGTCGCCGAGATGGTCGTTGAGCTCCAGGCCGGCCGAGAAGTACTTGCCCTCGCCGCGGATCACGATCAGCTTCACGTCGCGCTGGTATTCCAGGGCTTCGAGCGCGCGGTTCACGTCCTCCATCGCTTCGATCGAGAGCACATTGGCCGGCGGCCGATTCAGCGTGATCGTGGCAATTCCCTTCTCCACCACGAATCGTATGAACTGCGGCGTCCAGTCGGCCGACGCCGCGTAGATGTCGTCGTCTTGTCTGCTTTCGACTTCTTCCGCCATGCTCTACCCCCTGACTATCCCTCGGCGGGAACGATCCGGACAAGAACCGGCGTGCCCTTCGTCGCGCCGAAGACGCGGGCAGCGCTGCCGCGGTTGACCGCGACTTCGAGGCGGCCAATGCTGCCCAGCAGCGCGCAACCCTCGCCCTCGGGGAGATCGAAGTACGACGTCACGAACGGCAGCACCACGCCCGCGACGAGGACGACGATCTGCGTCGGGTCACCGTTCACCTCGGCCAGCACGGCATCGAGCTCGCGCTCGGATATGTTGGTGGTGAGGTTACCGAAGCGATCGACGTGCAGGACGGTGGCTTCCCATTCGCGCTCGTCGCGTCGCTTCGAACTGGGCAAATCGAAACGAACCGGATCTGCCGCCACCGGGCCGACGTCTTCGAGCGCCTTGCCGGCCGCCAGATGCCCTGCGACCGGACCAAAGATGTCGCGGCCGTGAAAGGTCGCCGAGACCTTGAAGCGAAACAAGCCCGCGTTGCTGAGCTGGTGGACGCGGGCGTCGGCGTGCTCCGCGAGGATCAGCGAGAAGATCCCGTTGTCGGGTCCCACGAACCGATACCCGCCGGCCTCCAGCGCCAGCCCGCGGCGCTCCGAGCCGACTCCCGGGTCCACGACGGCGACGAAGACCGAACCGGCCGGAAAGGCGCGGTATGCCGCGAAAAGGCAGAAGGCGCCCTCCTGGATGTCGTGCGGAGGCAGGTCGTGGGCGATGTCGACGATCGTGGCCTCACGGCAGGCCGAGAGGATCGCGCCCTTGACCGCGCCGGCGTAGTAGTCCTGGCTCCCGAAGTCCGTCAGGAGCGCGACGATCGGCGTCATAGGCGCGCGGATTGTACCGCAGCGATCCTACAATCTGAGACGTGGAACGCGCTTACCTCGACTGCAACGCCACGACGCCGCTCGATCCGCGAGTGTTGGACGCGATGCTGCCCTGGCTGCGCGACGGCTTCGGCAACGCCTCGAGCCTGCACTGGTTCGGACAGCAGGCGCGCGCGGCGATCGACGAGGCGCGCGGCGAGGTGGCCGCGCTGATCGGCGCGACACCTCAGGAGATCGTGTTCACCGGGAGCGGCACCGAGGCCGACAACGCGGCGCTGCGAGGCGTTTCGGGCTCTGCGCGGGCGCCGCGCCGCAAGATCGTCCATTCCACGATCGAGCACCACGCGATCCTGAACTCCGCCAAGGCGCTCACGGCCGAGGGTGTGCCGGTCGAGACGATCGCGGTGCGCGAGCACGGCGCCATCGACCTCGAGGACCTGGCGCGCAAGCTGGACGATCAGACGGCGCTCGTCGCCGTGATGCTCGCGAACAACGAAACCGGCGCCGTGCAGCCTATCGGAGAGGTCGTGGCGCTGGCTGGGCAACGCGGAGCGCTCACGCTGTGCGACGGCGTGCAGGCGGGCGGCAAACTGGCGGTCGATGTCAAGGCGCTGGGCGTGGATCTGCTGACGCTCTCGGCGCACAAGCTCTACGGCCCCAAGGGTGTCGGAGCGCTCTATGTCCGGCGCAACACGCGCATGACGTCGTTCCTGCGCGGCGGCTCGCAGGAGCGCGGCCGCCGGGCGGGCACCGAGAACGTCGCCGGCATCGTCGGCTTCGGCCGCGCGGCGGCCCTGGCGCGCGAGGCGCTCGCTCGCGGCGAAGACACGCGGCGCGTCTCCGGGCTGCGGGATCGCCTGGAGAGCCGCCTGCTGGCGATCGACGGAGCGCGCTTGAACGGCGCTCCCAGCCCGCGCGTCTCGAACACGACCAACCTGTCCTTCGCCGGGGTGGAAGCCGAGAGCCTGGTGATGGCGCTGGATCTGATGGGCGTGGCCGTGTCGACCGGCGCCGCATGCGCCGCCGGCGCGGTCGATCCGTCGCACGTGCTCCGGGCGATGGGTTTACCGGCGGAGCGCGTCCAGTCGTCGATCCGGCTCTCGCTGGGCCGCTTCACGACCGAAGCCGAGGTCGAACGAGCCGCGACGGCGATCAGCGAAGCTCTGGCTCGGCAGCGCTCAATGGGGTCGCGGTCGACGTCGGCACGACGCGCGGGCTGAGATTCGCCCGAAGCGACACCGGAACCTGCTCGGCGGCGTGATACGACGAGCGCACCAGCGGACCCGATTCGACGTGCCCGAAGCCCAATGAGAGGGCGAACGTCTTGATCTCGGCGAACTCCTCGGGAGCGTAATAGCGCCGCACCGGCAGGTGCTGGAAGCTGGGGCGCAGGTATTGGCCGACGGTCAGCACGTCGGTCCCCGAGCCGCGGATCGCGCGAATGCAGGCTTCTACCTCCGCCGGCTCCTCCCCCAGCCCGACCATGATTCCGCTCTTGGTCAAGAGGCCGGCGGCCTTGGAGCGAGCCAGCAGCTCCAGCGAGCGCTCGAAACGGGCGCCGGGGCGCACCGTCCGATACAGCCGAGGGACCGTCTCGGTGTTGTGGTTGAGGATGTCGGGCCGGGCCGCAATGACGATCTCCAGGGCTTCCCGGGAGCCCTTGAAGTCTGGAATCAGCACCTCGACCGCGCATCCCGGCACTTCGGTCCGGATCTGGGCGATCACGGCCGCGAAGCTGGCTGCGCCACCGTCTTTCTGGTCGTCCCGGTTGACCGACGTGATCACCGCGTGGCGCAGGCCCATGCGACGCACGGCATCCGCCACGCGGGCCGGCTCATCGGGGTCGGGCGGCAGCGCTGGCAGGCCGGTCTTCACCGCGCAGAAGCCGCAAGCGCGAGTGCAGACGTCTCCCAGGATCATGAACGTGGCTGTGCCAGCGTTCCAACACTCGCCCAGGTTGGGGCAGCGAGCTTCCTCGCAAACCGTGTGGAGGCCCAGATCGCGCATCAAGCCGTGCAGTCTCTCGACGCGCTCTCCGATCGGGGCGCGTGCCTTGATCCACGCGGGACGCAGCAGCACGGCGGCTTGGGAGCTCAAGCGGGCGGCCTACTCTTCCTCGTCTTCCTCGTCTTCATCCTCCTCGTCGTCGTCTGTCTCGTAGTCGTCCCAGCCCTCGTCGTCCTCGTCGTCGTCGTCGTCCTCGTCGTCGTCCTCGTCGTCCTCGTCGTCGTCCTCATCCTCCTCGTCGTCGTCATCCTTGGTGTCGTCGTCATCCTTGGTGTCATCACCCTCGTAGCCGGGCACGACATCCTTCTCGAGAGTGTCCTCATCGTCGTCTTCATCATCGTCGTCGTCTTCATTCAAGCGCCAGAGGGTCTCGTCGTTCACCCGCTCCTCCCGAGAAAGCCGTCACCAGTTATTTCAACACAAGCGGGCCGACGGCCGAATGACCGCATGTATATTATGATTTCAGAGCACCAAAAGACCCATGATCATCGTTTGCCCCAGTTGCCAAGCCCGCTACAAGTTCGACGAGAGCAAGCTCGGGCAGCGCCCGCGCGCCAAGACGAAGTGCGCGAAGTGCGGAAGCGCCATCGAAATCGAGAACCCGCTGTTCGGAGCAATGACCCTGCCGCCGGAGCCGGAACCGCCACCCACTGCCCCCAAGCCGCCGCCGACCGTTCCCACGCCGGCGCAGGTTCCGGTCGGACCGCCCCCCGAGGAATCGACGCGGAAGACCAAGACCTTGCCGCCGCGGAATGCCGATCCCGCCGCGTCGACCAGTCACGACTTGATGGAGTCGGCGAACCTCGAGCTGTCAGCGGGAAAGCGCTACTCGCTCGCCGTGCTGCAGGGCGGGTCCACGGGCCAGATCTTCCCGATCACCAAGCCGCGCGTGACGCTCGGCCGCGCGGGCGCCGACATCAACCTGGACGACTCCGAGGCTTCACGCCAGCATGCGGCCGTCGAAATCCTGGGCGACCACGCGATCCTTCGGGACCTGGGCTCGACCAACGGGACCTTCGTCGAATCGCAGCGCATCCAGCAGCACGTGCTGACCAACCAGGGCGAGTTCCGGATCGGCAGCCACGTCCTGATGCTGATCGTCACCGACGTCGAATAGCCGTCCTAACCGCGAATCGTCTCCTCCAGGCGCCGCGCCACCTCGGGAAAATGCGTGAGGTAGTCGGCGTGGCTGCGCCGGATCACCTCGTGGGCTTCTTCGCGGCCGTAGACGTGGGTGATCTCGACCACGCGCGACGCGCGGCCGGGGGCCTGCTTGTAGGTCAGGAAATAGTGCTGCAGCCGGTCGATCAATGCCGGGGCGCACTGGGCGACCTCCGGCAGCCCGCCGTACACGGCGTCTCCGTGGAGCACCGCGATGATCTTGTCGTCGGCTTCGTCGCCGTCGAGCATGCGCAGGCCGCCGATCGGGATGGCGCGGATCAGGATGTCGCCGTGCGACATCGCCTTCTCGGTCAGGATGCACACGTCCATCGGATCGCCGTCACCTACGATCCCGCTCTTGCCGGTGCGCTCCGAGCACAGCGCCCCGACCTGTTCCGCGCACAGCGTCTGCGGTATGAAGCCGTAGAGGCTCGGACAGACGTTGGAGTAGAGCTGCGGCCGATCGACGCGCAGGATGCCGGTGGCCTTGTCCAGCTCGTACTTGACGGTGTCGGTGGGCACGATCTCGACATAGGTCGTGACGACGGCGGGGGCGTCGCTACCGATCGAGACGCCATGCCAGGGGTGGGAACGGAACAGCTGGTCCAGCTGCTGCCAGAAAGGACTCGAAGCGTCGCCGGGCACGCGCCACTTATACTGCATTTCGATGCGTGTCGTCGCCGCGATGTCGGGAGGCGTCGATTCCTCGGTGGCCGCGTCCCTGCTGCGCGAGGCCGGGCACGAGGTGATCGGCCTGTCGATGCAGCTCCACGACCAGACCGAGGCGGCGCCGGCCGGCTACGGGCGTTGCTGCGCGCTCGACGACCTCCACGACGCGAAGGCGGTGGCCGGACGGCTCTCGATCCCCCACTACGTGGTGAACCTGGAACGTTCGTTCCACGACGGCGTGATCGCGCCGTTCGTCAAGGACTACCTGGAGGGCCGCACGCCGCTGCCCTGCGCGCGCTGCAACACGGAGGTCAAGTTCGCCTCGCTCCTGGATCGAACCCGGGCGCTGGGAGCCGAGCACGTCGCGACTGGCCACTACGCCCGGAAGGATCGAGACCCCGCGAGCGGAAGGGAACGCCTGCTGCGGGGCAGGGACACCCGCAAGGACCAGTCCTACTTCCTTTTCGGCCTGACCCCGGAGCAGCTCGCCGCCGCTCTCTTCCCGATCGGCGATCTCGAGAAGACGCAAGTCCGGCGCCTCGCGGCCGAGCACGGCCTGCCGGTCGCCGACAAGCCTGAGAGCCAGGAGATCTGCTTCGTCCCGGACGGCGACTACGCGGCCTTCGTGGATCGAAACTCGGACTCGGCCGACCGCTCGGGCCCGATCCTCGATCAGGCGGGCCGGACCCTCGGGCGCCACCAGGGCATCCACCGTTTCACGGTCGGGCAACGCAAGGGCCTCGGGCTCACGTCGCGCCGGCCGCTGCGGGTTCTGAAGATCGAGCCGCAGACGAAGGCGATCGTCGTCGGAGACGAAACCGCTCTCGACGCCCTCGGGCTCGTGGGCCGCGACGTCAACTGGATCTCGATCGCACCCCCGCTGCAGGCGCTGCGCGCCACGGTCAAGATCCGGTACCGCGCCGAAGACGCCGCAGCGACGATCACGCCGCTCGCCGAAGGCCGCGTTCGCGTGGACTTCGCCGCGCCGCTGCGCGCGGTCACGCCTGGCCAGGCGGCGGTCTTCTACGACGGCGAGGTCTGCCTGGGCGGCGCCTGGATCGAGACCGCCACTTCGGCTAGCTGAGCCGGGCCAGCGCCTTTCGCGCAGCGTCCTGCTGCGCCACTTTCTTGGAGAACCCCTCGCCGCGGGCTGTCTCCTCCCCGCCGATGCGACACTCGACGACGTAGGTCTTGCGGTGGGCCGGACCGCGTTCCTCGAACAGCACGTACTCGGGCACCGGCAGCCCGCGCGCCTGCAGCCGCTCCTGCAGAGCGCTCTTGTGATCGACCGCGGCTCGGTCCACACCCGCCGAGAAATCGGGCGCGAAGTCGCGCTCGACGAAGCGTCGCGCGACGCCGAACCCGCCGTCCAGATACAGGGCCGCCAGCAGAGCCTCGTACGCGTCGGCCCACAACCCGGTCTTCTCGCGCCCGCCGGCCTTCTCCTCTCCGCGGCTCAGGCGAAGCAGCTCGGGAACGCCGAGCGCTTCGGCATGCCGTGACAGGCTCTTCGCCGATATCAGCGCCGCGCGACGCTTGCTCTTGCCGCCCTCGTCGCCGTCGGGATCGAGCCGGTGCAGAATCTCCGCGATCAGGAAGCCCAGGATCGCGTCGCCCAGGAACTCGAGCGCCTCGTTGTCGGGGCCTGCCCGGGCGCTCTCGCGCGAGCGGCTGCTGTGGGTCAGCGCGCGCTCGAGGAGGGCGGGGTCGGAGAAGCGGTGCGAGAGCCGGTCCTGGAGCTCGCGCAGCCCTTTCACTTCTCAGATCACCTTCAGGATCACGAGCGTCATGTCGTCGTGCTGGGCGGCGCCCTGGACGAAGCTGCGGATCTCCGAGAGGATCTTCTCCTTCAGCTCCTCGGTGCCCAGCGATTCCCCCGCCTCCAGAACCGCGCGCAACCGGTCTTCGCCGAACAGCTCGGACTCGGGGTTCATCGCCTCGGAGAGCCCGTCGGTGAAGAACAAGAAGATGTCGCCGCTGGCGATCGGCGTCACGGCCTCTTCGAGGATCTCGTCGAAGCGCGCGCCGCGGTCGATACCGAGCCCCAGGCCGGGCGGCGCCAGCACGTGGGTCTGCTTGGTCGCGGCTTCGAGACGAATCAACGGATTGTGCCCGGCGCGCGCGTAGCGCATCGTTTGCGATGCGACGTCTACGACCGCATACGTCATCGTCACGAAGGAACGCGAGTCCATGTTCGCCGACAGGATCTTGTTGGCCTCGGAGAGCAGCCGCGCGGGAGATTCGGTGATGCGCGACAGCGACAGCACCAGCCCTTTGAGCTCGGCCATGTAGAGGGCGGCCGACGTTCCCTTGCCCGAGACGTCCGCCACCAGCACTCCCATGCGCGTGTCCGACAGCGGCAGGAGGTCGTAGTAGTCGCCGCCCACCTCGGCCGCGGGTAAGCAGAGCGCCGCGATCCGCAGCCCGGGCATCGAGGCGGTGCCCTGCGGCAGCAGGCTCATCTGGATCCGGCGGGCAATCCGCAGCTCTTCCTCGAGCCGTTCCTTCTCGGCGGACTCGCGCATCAGGTCCTGGATGCCGCGCGTCATCGTGTTGAACGACTCGGCCAGCTCGCCGAGCTGGTCGCGGCTGCGCGCGCGGATCCGATGGTCCAGGTCGCCCGCCCGCAGCCGTTCGGTTCCCACCGAAAGCTCGTGGACGCTGCCGGTGATCGAACGCGCCAGCAGCAGGCCGATGATCAGCGCGATCGCGTAGAAGCCCAGGAACAGCGCGCCCACCAAAGTGAGACCGCGGACCAGGATCACGTTGCCGATGTCGCGCGAGGCCGGCGAGAGCTGGCGCAACAGCGTCATCGGCTGAAAGCGGATCTGCAGCGGCTCCACCTCGGCGCGCCCGTTCTCCCAATCGGTCCGATCGGCGAGCGCGAACGAGGTCATGCCCGGCTCCTTCTCCAAGTCGCGCATCGAGACCCGCATCTTCCGGCGATCCGCCGGATCGACCCGGGTCTCGAGCCTGACGCCGGGCACGATCTTGATGCCGGTGCGCGCCTCCATCGGCCGCGTCAGCACGTCGTCGAGAGGCACCTGGAGCAGCAGGAAGACGTCGCCGCTCTTGAAGACCGCGCGAATCGTGTAGCCGCCAGCGTCCCGAACCAGGCCGGCAAAACCAGGCTTGTCCTCGAGCCATGTCGGCAGCGCGCGCGGCGCAACCCCGGCGGAAGCCAGGACCTGATTCGCTCGCACCAGCGAAAAGGCGAGATCCGGATGAAGCGCGCGAGCGGGCGCGAGCCGATCGGCGATCTCGGCGACGGCCCTTTGATCACTGGCGATACCCAACACCGCGGTGTGCGCGACCGCCTTCAACTGGGTGCCCGTGGTCTCGACCTGCGAGGCCACCATGTACGACGCCACCAGCGTTAGCGAGAGCAGTCCCGCGATCGCGAAGAAGAGGGCCAGCAGCACGACCGGCACCACGGCGATGAAGAGATACGACACGAGCAGCTTGGTGCGGATCCGCCACAGCAGCCGGTGCACCAGGAAACGCGCCAACCGGTAACCGAAGCGAAGCCCGAACCCGATCAGGACGAGGCTAGCCAGGCCCTCGATGAAGCCGGGCAGCGGCAGGCCCGACTGAACGAGCGCCAGGACCGCGACGGCTCCCAGGAACACGCGGCCCGGCCACGTGTCCAACAGATAGCCGCGCAGGCGCTGGAGAATGCCCGAGCCCGGCGCGGCCTGGGGGGCGGGCAGCGAGTAGGGTCGCGCCATGGCCGCCATGGACTATAAGGGAAACGCGTTGACAGCCGAGAGTCGCGCGACTAGGGTCGATGGGAATGTGGGTGCTAGCCATTCTGCTCGCCCAGGCCGCCGAGCTGAGCGTGATCGGCGTCGTCTGGAGCCGCAAGCCGGAGTTGTGCGCCGCGGTGGTGCGCTCCGCGGGCCGGACCCGCGTCATCGGCGTTGGCGAGAGCGTCGGCGGCGGGCGCGTCCTGTCCATCTCGCAGAGCGGGCTGGTGATCGAGGTCGCCGGGGAGGCTCTGGAGATTCGACTGCGCGGCGAGACCGTTCTTGCGGGCACGGCCCCGGTGCGGGCCGCCGCCGGGCCGGTGGCGCCGCCGGAGGCGCCCTTCGAGGCTCCCGGCGTGCGTTCGCTGTCGCGCCGCGAGGTCGACTCTCGGCTGCAGACCGAGATTCCTCGCATCCTGTCGGAGACGACGCTGTTCCCGGTCACGGACGAGGGCCGGGTCGTGGGCTACACGTTGACTCGCATCCCGGAGGGCACGCTGCTGAGCGACGTGGGGCTTCGCGCCGGTGACGTGCTGACGGACATCAACGACTCCCCGGTCACCAGCCTGGCCACGTTGATCGCTCTGTATCCGAAGCTCTCGGGCGTTCCGCAGCTTCGAGCCACGGTGCTGCGCGCCGGCCAGCCGGTGTCGCTGATCCTCAACATCAAGTAGCCCGCGAACGCGACCGGGAGAGCCCTGGACGCGGCCCTGGCCAGGAAGTAGGGCCTAGCGCCTTCGGGCGGCCAGCTTGCCCTGAAGCTCGCGGATGCGATGCGCCTGCGGCGTGTCCGGACCGGCCACGAACTTCTGGGCGTCCTTGATCCGCGCCTCGGCGTTGGCGTTCTCGTCCTTGCTGAAGTGCTCGTTGGCCCAATCGATGTAGATGTCGCAGATCTTCTCTTTGGGAAGCGGATCCTGCGGCTTCCAGACCAGGGCGAGCTGATACTGCTCGATCGCTTTCAGGCGATCCTTCTTCTGGCTGACGAGAAACTCGGCGTAGGCGATGTGCGGCTCCGCGGACTCCTTGTCGCGCGCGAGCATCTCGAGATACACGGGTTCCGCGGCTTCCGGCCGCTTCATCTCCTTGGCGAAGCGAAGCAGAGCCTCGAGGGATGCCTTGGAGGTCTTGTCGTTCGCCAACGCGGCCTGATAGGCACGCGAGACGCGCTCGGGCGACACGTCGGGGTCATCCGGCGCCGGCGTTGGCGGCTTCGGGAGGCCTCGCCGCTTGCCGGGAGGCGGAGCCGCCTGGCGCCTCAGCGTGTAGGGAAACAACAGCTCCGCAAGCCCGAAATGCGCGCCCGCGAACTCGGGCTTCAAGGCGAGCGCCTTCTCGAAGCACTGCGCCGCCAGCTTGTCTTCGTCGCGAAAGCCCACGCCAGGCAGCGGCGTCGCCGCCCCGCGACGGACGTGGATCAGTCCCTGGTAGTAGAGCCCCACCGGATCGTCCGGCAGCTCCTGGAGCTTGACCAGCGCGGCATCGAACTGCCCTTGATCCATGAGCGCCTTGCCATCGGCGATCGGCTTGGGCGGCGCGGCGGCCGGGACCGCGGTGGGCGCAGGTTCCTTCTTCCCCGGAAGCGGCGGGAGCTTGTCGCAGCCGCTCGCGAGAATCAGCAGCGCCGTGGCGCAGAGAGCGCGTCGTAACATCGTTTGGGCGCTCGCGAAAACGTCACGATCGAGCGATGTTGCGATCGTACCACAGCTCGAAAACCAGCAGCAGGTAGAGCTCGCGGCTGCGATTGCGGCGCCGCTCGACGTGCTCGCGCACGATCCCGGCGACGAAGCCGGGATCGACGAAACCGTGTCGCGCGAGGCGCGCCGGCGACAGCGCGTCGCAGAGCAGGTCCTTGAGCGGCCCGCGCAGCCACTCGTCCGTGGGCACCTCGAAGCCGTGCTTTCGCCGGCCCAGGATCGGGGCAGGCAGCAGCTCGCGAAACGCCAGCTTCAGGAAGCGCTTCAGCGCGAAGAGCGCGAACTTGCTCTGTTGCGGAAGCCGGCCGGCGAACTCGACCAGACGGTGGTCGAGGAAGGGGACGCGCGCTTCCAAGCTCTGGCCCATGGTCGCGCGGTCGACCTTGGTGAGCATCTGGTCGGGCAGCCAGGTGGCGACGTCCATCGCCATCCGGCGATTCAGGAAATCCGCGCCGGCGGCTTCACGCATCGTCACGAGCGCCCGATCCTCGAAATCCGTTCCCGGCAGGCCGCGCAGCGGCTCGCCCAGCAGCCGTGAGAACTCCGTATCGCTCCAGGACGAGAAGTGGCGCGCGTAACGCCGATCGGAAGGCAGATCCAGCAGCTCGAGCTTCTTTTGGGCGAGGCGCGCGACGTCCGCCAGCCGCCAGTCCGCGGGCAACGGCAGCGCGCCGAGCAGCGGCGTGAGCACGCCACGGCGTATCCAACGCGGCAGGCGTGCGGCCGTCTCCGCCAGAACCTCGGAGCGATAGCGGTCGTAACCGACGAACAGCTCGTCAGCGCCGTCGCCGGTGAGCACCACCTTCACCTTCTGGCGCGCGAGACCCGCCAACACGAACGTCGGCAGGCTGGCGGCGTCGGCGAAGGGCTCGTCGAAGAAGCACGCCAGCGCGTGGAGCAGATCGAAGACCTTGGGTTCGACCACGAACTCCTGGTGCTCGGTCTTGAAGCGGCTGGCGATCAGCCGCGCGAACGGCAGCTCGTCATACCGAGCGCTGGCCGCGAAGCCGATCGAGAAAGTCTTCACCGGCTCGCGCGCCAGCCGCGCCATCGTGCCGACGACGGCGCTCGAATCGATGCCGCCGGACAGGAACGCGCCATACGGAACGTCGCTGCGCATCTGCAGCGCCACGGCGTCCTCGAACAGCGCGCCGAAGCGCTGCAACTGGTCCTCGATCGGCGCCTGGTCGATCGGCTCGAAGGGCGGCTGCCAGTAGCGCCGTTCGTCGACGCGCCCGGCTTCGACGCTGATCAGTCGCCCGGGCTCGAGCTTGCGAACCCCCTGCACGATCGCCCGGGGCGACGGGACGTAGAGGTACTGGAAGTAGTCCCGCGCCGCCAGCGGGTCGAGCTGGCGCTCGACCAGGCCGGACGCGAGCAGCGCCTTCAGCTCCGACCCGAAGACGAGCGCGCGCTGGTCGCGGTATACGTAGAGCGGCTTGATGCCGAGGCGATCCCGCGCCAGCACCAGCCGCTGACGCTTGGCGTCCCAGAGCGCGAGCCCGAACATCCCGTTGAGCGCCTCCACGAACGCGTCGCCGTGCTCCTCGTACAGATGAACCAGCGTCTCGGTGTCGCTGCCGGTGGCGAAGCGATGCCCGAGCGACTGCAGCTCGGCGCGCAGCTCGCGGTAGTTGTAGATCTCGCCATTCAGCACGGCCCACACGCTGCCGTCTTCGTTGGCGAGCGGCTGATGGCCGCCCGCGACGTCGATGATCGAGAGCCGGCGGACTCCGAAGGCGAGCCGGCCAGCCACGTGTCGCCCCTCGTCATCCGGGCCACGATGCGTCAGCGCCGCCAGCATCGCGCCGAGCGGCGCCTCCTCGGCCGGCGCGCCGTCGAGACGCAGCACCCCAGCGATCCCGCACATGCCGCTATCTCACCAGGATCGTCGCGCGGTCGCTGCGCCCGCGCTGGTCGCTCGCGACGACGCTGTGCGAGCCCGGAGTCATCGGCCAGTGCAAGGCCTCGGCTGGAGTCGCACTTCCCCAGGCGCGGCCGTCGATCTTCCAGTGAACGCTGCCCGCCGCCGCATCCGCGACCACGCGCAGCGGCAACATCTGGAACTCGGCGCGCAACGTGGGGTCGAGCAGGTAGGTTGCGCCTCGCGGCGGGCTGGCGATCCGGAACGCGGGAGCCTCGTCGCGGCTGGCCCGGCGCGCCGCTTCGGCCGGTGTGAGCAAGCCTCGGTCCCTGGCCCAGTCGCGATACTCGGCTGGCCAGGCGACGCGGACCCGGACGCCATCGCCCTGGTGCCAGCCGCAGGCCGGGAGCCGTCGGTCGCGCGGCAGCCATTCCGAGACCACGCGCGGGCAGGCTTCGGTCGCCGCCTGACCGGACAACGCGCAGACCTGACGCGGCGCCAGGCCGTCGGGACGCGGCACGATCGCGTCGCTCGCCGCGCTGGATCGATTGCCGTAGCGCGCCTCGGCGGCCAGCATCACGTCGTGAAAGATCGGCGCCGCGCCCGTCACGCCGGAGGAGTTGCGCAGCTCCTGGCGGTCGAAGTTGCCGACCCAGACGCCGACGGTGACCGAGCGCGTGAAGCCCAGCGTCCAGTTGTCCCGGTAGGCGGTGGACGTGCCGGTCTTGGCGGCCACCGGAAAAGGAAACTCGAGGCTGCCGCCGCTGCCGAAGATGTAGGCGCGAGCCTCGGCATCGTTGAGGATGTCGGCGATCCAGTGCGCCGTCTGCGCGGAGACGATGCGGGTTCCTCCCGGCGCGGCGAAAGAGCTGCGCCGATCCGGGCGCTCGACCGCGGCCAGCAGCGCGCGCGGCGCGATCCGTATCCCGCCGTTCGCGAGCGCCGCGTAGGCCGCCACCAGCTCGTCGAGCCGAACCTCGGCGTCGCCCATGGTGAGAGCGAGGCCGTAGTGGTCTCCCGTCTTGTCGAGCGTGGTCAGGCCGGCGCGGCGCAGGAAGCGCAGCAGATCGGGAACGCCGAGCCGCGCCAGGAGCGCCACCGCTGGCACGTTCTCCGAACCGGCCAGCGCCAGACGCGCGCGCAGCGGGCCGCGGAAGGCGCCGTCGTAGTTGCGCGGCGTGTAGACGACGCCCGTCTCGGCGGTCGGGAAGGACGACGGCACGTCGGGCAGGACGCTGGCCGGGCTGAGGCCGCGCTCGAACGCCAGCGCGTAGGTGAACGGCTTGAGCGCCGACCCCGGCTGTCGCGGCGCCGTCACACCGTCGATCGAACCGTCGCGGTCCAGGTCGGCGAAAGCCCCGGAGCCTTCCCAGGCCAGCCACTCCGCGCCATCGTTCTTCAACACCGCGACCGCCACGTTGCGCGCGCCGGCGGCATCCAACCGCTCGCGATGCATGCGCAGGATGCCGAGCACCTGGCGTTGCAGGTCGGCGTCGAGCGTCGTCTCGATGCGCACCAGCCGCCGGCCGTGCACTGCGGCAAGCGCGCGCTCCACGAAGTGCGGCGCGACGAACGGCCGGCGCTCCGGAAGCAGCGACAGCCGCTCCGCGCGGGCGCGCGCCAGCTCCGGCGCCCCGAGCTTGCCGATCGCCGACATGCGATCGAGCACGGCAAGTTGACGCGCACGCGCCAGAGCGGGCGCACGCCGCGGGTTGAATCTGGAGGGCCGCTGCGGCAGGCCTGCCAGAAATGCCGCCTGGGCCGGGGTCAGCGCGTCGGCGGACAAGCCGAAGTAGACGCGGCTCGCGGCCTCGGCCCCCGCCGCCTGGTTGGCGTAGGGCGCCAGGTTCAGGTAGAGCGACAGGATCTCGCGCTTCGAGAGTCGATACTCGAGGCGCAGCGCCAGCACCGCCTCGCGTAGCTTCGCGGCGAGGCCCCGGTTCGACCGGCCGCTCAGCAGCTTGACGGTCTGTTGTGTGAGCGTCGAGCCTCCCTCGACGACGCGTAGCGCCCGCGCGTTGCGCCAGCCCGCGCGAACGATGGCGACGGGATCGAGGCCCGGGTGACTGAAGAAGCGCCGGTCCTCCGCGGCCAGGGTCGCTGCCACCAGCGCCTCGGGCAAGCGGTCGGCGGTGAGAAAGCGGACGCGACCGCCGGCCGGCGATGGCGATTCGTAGAGCGGCTTGCCGGTTCGGTCGACGACCTCGAGCGATGCGAAGCGATCCAGATCGAGGAAGCCCGCCGGCAGCGGACCGCAGCGAAGCCACCAGCCGAGCGACACGGCGACAGCCGCCGTGGCCAGGAGCGCGTGCCGGCGATTCACGGCCGGATCTCGACCGTCGCGCTCGCGGTGCGCCCGAAGACTTCGGGCGCATACATCTCTTCGGCCTGCGCCGGAGCGGCACGGAACGTCCCGGAGGTCGTGGCGCGCGCCAGATAGCTGAACTCGTGCGTGCCAAGGGCGAGCCGGCTGGCGAAGAGCTGAACCCGATCGTCGTGCCTCTCGATGTGGTCGAAGCCGCCGCGGCGCCAGAATTCGAAGACGTCCGTTTCAGCGCTCTCGCCCTCGCGCTGCTCCCGAGCCAGCTCCGCGGACGTCGTCGCGAACGCCGTCTCGACCGGCTCGAACCCCGCTGGCAACGGGTCGCGCACCGCCACGAACCGCCGTTCCTGGGTGAGCTCGAGCCGTAGCGTGACCTTGACCAGGTCCCCCGCCTTGAAGCGCGTGCCGCCGCCGCCAGCGTCCGCGGCGGCGTAGCGGCGGGTGACGCTGATCCCGCTGTCCTGGGCCGTGAGATCGAGCGCGCTCGGCGCATAGCGCAGCCGCGCGCCATAGTAGAGCGACCCAGCGCCGTCACGCTCGAACTGGAGCTCGAGCCGATCGTTCGTGCGAGCGCGCGCCAGCAGATCGGCCATCGCGACCTCGCGGGAGCGGACCTCGGCCGTCCTTCCCTGGAAGGGCGCCTGCAGCAACACCTGCTTGCCCAGGCTGACCACTGCCGTGAAGTCGGGCGGCTCGGACTCGAACTTCCTGTAGTAGTCGACGAGCGCGAGCAGCGCGATCGCGTTCTCCTGGGTGTTGCCCCATCGGCCCTTGACGCGTGACTGGAGCAGGTAGCGGACGAGCCCGGCCAGGGAGGCGTCTTCGCTCGAGCTGGCGCCGATCAGCGAGCGCAGCACGATCCCGGTGGAGCGGACGTTCGAGTTCCACAGCCACACCAGGGCGGGATCGTCCATCTCCTCGACGTGGGCGGCGCCGGCCTCGGTGCGCAGTGCGTTGCGCAGCCGGCGCAGGATCTCTTCGTTGCGAGCGCCGGTCTCACCCTTGGCGCGGAGCGCGTCGAGGAGATACGCGAGGCCGAAGACCGGCATCCGGTCGGCGGAGGCATAGAGCCGCGTCAGGGAGCTGTCCTGGTTGCGGCCAGCCTCGACCAGTACCTTGACTGCGAAGCTCTGCCATGCGGCATCGAAGGGAACGGCGTTGGCGCTGGCGAGTGACCTCTGGCCGAGCGCGTTTTCCAGGTGGGCGTAGCCCTGCTCCAGCACCGACGCCTTCACGTCGTAGCCGAGCGCGCGCAGCCGTTGCAGGACGTGCAGCGCGTAGGACGTCATGTAGGGAGATGACGCCGGACAGCCACCCTTCCAATACCCGAACCCGCCGCCGTCGCACTGGAAATCCTCGAGCTCCGTCACCGCGGCCGCCACGGCTTCCTTGATTCGACCGCCGGTCGAGCCTTCGATCCGGAACGCGCCGCCGAGGTCGGCGGCCAGCGCCAGCGCCAGCGCCGCCGAGGCGCGCTGCTCGGCGCAGCGGTAGGGGTAGTCGATCAGATAGCGGGCGCCCTCGCCGAGACCGACGAGCGCGGTCGATGCGGTCTCGACCGAGAGGCCGCCAACATTGGGCAGAACGCTCGCGGGCAGCTCGAGCGTCTCGCGCGCCAGGGCGACCGAGCCGCGCGCCTGGCCAAACGCGGCCACGACCTGGGGCGTCGCCACCAGCTTCACCGGCAGCACCTGCTCGAACGCGTCCGATTCGTTCAACAGCGAGACCCGCATTCGCACGCGCGCGTCGCCCGCCGCCTTGGCGCGGGCCCGGAAGCGCACCTCGAGCGATCCCTGCGCCGCGATCTCCAGCGTGCGCCGCGGATCGCCCTCGATTTCGAGCCGCGCCGGGTCGAGCGCTTCGAATGTCACGATCGCGGTGCCCTTCTCTTTGAGCTGGGAGTGGACCACCGATCCGAAGGACGCGTCGTCGCCGATCGTCAGGAAGCGCGGGAACGCCGACGTCAGCAACACCGGCTTGCTGGTGCGGATCTCACGCTCGCCCCAGCCGAAGCGCGACTCTTTGTCTCCGGCCACAGCCATGATGCGATAGGTCGTCAGGCTGTCGGGGAGCGTGACCTCGCGCGAGGCCTTGCCCTGCGCGTTGGTCGTGACTGAGCCGAGCCAGAAGGCGAGCGGCCGGAAGTCCTTGCGCAGCGTCCCCGCCCCGGCCTCGGCGCCGCCGCCGCCGCCTTCGCTCGCGCCCTTCGAGGCCAGCACCCGCCGGCTGATGACGTTCTGCCGCGAGTCCTGGGTGAGCACCTGCAGCGCCTTCTCGACCCAGACGGACGTCAGGACATCCGGCGTCTTGAAGGCCGTGAGCGAGAGCACGCCGTAGTCGACGGCCCACAACGTCACCTCGCTCGGGCCACCGCGGCCGCCCGCGTCCACGATACTCACGTCGACGCGCGCCTTGGCGCTCGGCCGATACTCTTCGCGATCGCTCGTGAGCGTCACGTCCAGGCGCTTGGCGCGATCTTCGACCTTCAGCTCGACGTAGCCGACTCGGTACGCCGGCTTGCCGGGGTCGCTGGTGTCGTCCTTCGAGAAAGCGCCGCTGCGGCCCTTCACCAGCACCACCGACACGTAGAGGTTCGGGATGTCCTGCTCCTGAAGCGCGACCTCGACCGTCTGCTGCGTCGCCGTGAGCGGGAACGAGCGCTGTGAGCGAATGCCCTCGCGCTCCGTGGTGAGAAGCGCGGTCGCGGTTTCCCACGGCGACTTGATCATGATCCGCGCCGTCTCGCCGGGCCGGTATGTCTTCTTCTCCGGGACCAGGTCGATGCGGTTGTGGTCGCTGCGCGCCCAGGCCGTGTAGCCCGCGCCCAGCGCGTAGAAGCTCGTGGCGGTGGTCGTGGTGTGGCCCTGACCGTCGCCGGCGCTGGCCCGCAGCGTGTAGAAGCCGCCGCGCTCGATCGGAACCCGGAGCGGCGCGACGCTGGCGCTGGAGGTCACGTTCCACTCCCCCGCTGGCACTTCTTTCTTCTCCGTCTCCCAGGTGAAGAAGCCCAGCCCCTGGGCACGCCGAACGCTGTTCCATTGGATCTGTACGAGCTGGACCTTCACGCTCACGCCAGCCTGCGGCCGTCCCTGGAGATCGACCGCGACCACGGCCGTCTCGAGCCCCGATCGAGTATCCACGAAGTAGGGTGGGAGCTTGACGCCGATGTAGAAGGGCGCGGGATCGACTCGAAACGAGGCATGCCCCGCGATCGCCTGGCGCGAGACGTCGGTCACGTTGCCCTCGAGCGTATATAGATAAGGATGGCCGAGCCCGGCTTCGGTCCTGAGGTCC
>CAZVOI010000175.1:0-5320 GCA_964628275.1 uncultured Acidobacteriota bacterium
GCACGCGATCGCGAACGGCGTCTACGTCGCGGCCGTCAACCGCGTCGGCCACGAGCGTCCGGCCGAAGGCGGCGACGGGCTCGAGTTCTGGGGCTCGAGCTTCCTGGTCGATCCGTTCGGGGTCGTGCTGGCCGAGGCCTCGACCGACCGCGAGCAGATCCTGGTGGGCGAGGTGAGCCTCGCGCGGATCGACCTGGTGCGCACCCACTGGCCGTTCCTGCGCGACCGCCGCATCGACGCCTACGCCGGCATCGAGCAGCGCTTCCTCGACGGCGAGTAGCCCCCGTGGCGAGCCCCGCCCTCGATCCCGACGTGCAGGCATTCCGGATGCCAGCCGAGTGGGAGCCGCACGAGGCCACCTGGCTCGGCTGGCCGCACAACCTGTCGGACTGGCCGGGGCGCTTCGCGCCGATCCCGTGGGTCTACGGCGAGCTCGTCCGCTCGACCTGCGCCTGCGTCGAGCCGTCCACAAGGGCCGCCCCGTCGTGCTCGAAGGCGGAGCCATCGACGTCGATGGCAGGGGCACGATCCTGACGACGGAAGAGTGCCTGCTCGACCCGTTCGTCCAGGTCCGCAACCCCGGCCTCAAGCGCGCCGACTACGAGCAGGTCTTTCTCGAGAACTTGGGCGCGACCCACGCGATCTGGCTCGGGAAGGGAATCGCCGGCGACGACACCCACGGCCATGTCGACGACTTGTGCCGCTTCGTGAGCCCGAAGACGATCGTGCTGTGCCGGGAGCCGAATCCGAAGGACGCCAACTACCGCGCGCTCGAGGAGAACCGCGAGCGCCTCCAGGCCGCGCGCCTGGCCGATGGCTCGAAGCCCGAAGTTGTGGAGCTGAAGATGCCGTCCCCGCTCGTCTTCGACGGCCGCCGGCTCCCCGCCAGCTACGCGAACTTCTACATCGCCAACGCCGCCGTCCTGGTCCCCACCTTCAACGACCCGAACGACCGCGTAGCCCTCCTGACCCTGGCCGACCTCTTCCGCGACCGCCCCGTCATCGGCATCCACGCCGTCGAGCTGGTGTGGGGCTTAGGCACCCTCCACTGCCTCACGCAGCAGCAGCCGAAGGCGGAGTAGCGCCGCTCGCTGCGGCAATGTTCAACGCTTCGCTCCCGCGCCCCCGCGCTTTGGGCTGCCGCTGGGTTACGGCCGGATCGTGAAAAACTCCGCCCGCCCACAGGGCTTGCTGGTCCCCTCGATCCTGGGCTCGACCCGCCACCTGCCGTACATCGAGGTCCACGCGATCGAGGATCCGGCGACTGCAAGCGTCGCTTCCTGGGTCCGGGTCGCCTTCTCGAAGCGGTGTCCGTCCCTCTCGCGAGTCACCACGCGGGGAGTGGCGACCAGGATCTGGTAGCGCCGCCCGCGCGGGGTGAAGACGTCGAACAGGAGGGACGGTGCGTCGGCTTCCCTCGACGAGGTCCGGCCGCGGAAGACCACCGCCGGTGCCTCGGTCGCAGAGACGCGGCGCACGGGTCGCGTATGGCCCTCCTCGTCGAACCCCTGGACGCTGACGGAGCAGGCGACCCGGTCCGCATCAGAGTCGTCCGCCAGCGCGGGCGTGGACGCGGCGAGCGCGAGCAGCAACATCACCTTGGACATGAGAGATACCTCCTGACTAGAACGCGACCTGGACGGCGTAGATGACGCCCTTGTCGGACCCGACCAGCAGCAGGTTGTAGACGTTGTCGAGGCTGGGCGCGCCGATGATCGCGCCCGCGTCGAGCGTCACGGCTGAGACCTGCATTCCGGTGGCCGCGTTGATCCGTACAAGCCGGCCGAGGCCGTCGCCGACGTAGAGCTCGTCGGTTCCCGGTCTCTGAAGCACGATCGACGGGTTCGTCATTGTCAACGGACCTGAGACCCAGCCCAGGTCCGGAGCCAGTGAGCTACCGTCGTCATTGAGCGCGTGGACCTTGGTCGCGGTGGAGAAGTAGAGCCGACCGTTCCTCCGGTCCGGCCAGGGGAAGCCGTTCGCCTGCCCGTCGCCATGGACGTAGCTGTAGAGGCCGCCGTCGCTGATGCGGAGCGAGTGCATCTCGGAGGCCGCGCCGCTCCCGGTGCCCAGGTACAGCCGGCCGTTGCGCAGGACTAGAGAGCCCACGGTTCCGACTCCGCTTCCGAGGGGCTTTGGGTTCCAGGGCAGCACTCCGGGCGGCGTGAGCGTGAGATCCGGCGATCCCATCGGACCGAGGTCCAGGCTCCAGAGCGTGTAGCCGCCGGGGTTGGTTCCCGTCGTGCCGAAGTAGACGCGGTTGCTCGTGTAGTCCACGACCGGCATGCCGTAGACGTTCTCGACGTTGCCGGGAAACGTGTCGGTCGTGCCGTTGGGATAGTCATCGATCGTGGCGCCGGTGGCGGGGTTGAGCGCGAAGAACTTGGTGTTGCTGGCGCCCGTCGCCGTCCCGACCAGCAGCAGGTCGTTCGAGCCCCCGTAGCCCTTGAGCAGGAGCGCAGCCGTCGCCTGTGTCCCGGTCGAGGACCCCGGCATGAGCTGGCTGCCGCCGAAGATCTGGCTGCGCGACCACATGACAGTGCCGATCCGGCCGTCCACCGAGTGCACCTCGCCGATCTCGGTGCCGACGAAGAGCCGCGAGCCCCCCGTCAGCGGTACGACTGGCGATCGGTTGTGCGCGATGCGCCCCAGGGCCACCGGGTTCCAGGTGCTCGGCCACTGTCCGGCCGTGGCGCCGGTGCCTCGCTGCATGGCGTGCAGCACCCCGTCGTTGTCGGCCGAATAGATCGCGTCCTGGCCGACTGTCGGAGGAGCCACGTTCGGCAGCGCTGCGGAGTCGGTGTAGGTCCACTTCACCCGTTCCGCATTCGAGTCGAAGGTCTTCGTCTTGACCTTGGCGATCTCGCTCGACTGCGCAGGGAACAGCGTGAAGATCGAGTAGCACCAGACCTCGTGCGGAGGGGCCACCACGCTGTGGGGGAAGGACTGCACCGCGCCGGGCAGGTTCGCCGCGATGATGGTGCCTCCGATGCCGGCGGTCGTGTTGGCCGGGAAGATGCAGCTGGTTGGGCCCTTGTCCCAGCGGATCTGGAACTGAGCCGGCGCGTTCGGCTGCCCGGCCGGGACGCGCCACTGGAGCCGGTTCCTGCCGGTGGTCGCCGTGCCGTCCGACACGACCGACAGGAACTGTGCACCGGGCAGACTCCGGTCGTCGTCGACAATCGTGACGCTCGCGCGGCCCTTCTGGATCACGCCGACGCCAGCGACACCCGTCAGCTCGACGAAGAAGACCTCGTCCTGCAGAGTCGTGGCCTGCTCGGGCGTGCCGTCGTTCAGGATTGTCACGCTCACGGTCTTGCTGGAATCAGAGGGAGAGAAGTGGACGGAACCGCTGGCTACGGCTGTGAAGTCCGATCCCCCAATTGCGGAGCCATCGACCGTTCTCCAGAACACGTCCGTGTCGAGGTAAGCAAGGGTGCGGGTGATGGTGACCGTTACGAACCCGGGCGTGCCCTCGACCACCCGGTAGTCCTGCTGGAGCAAGAAATCCTGCGCGTGCGCGGCGGTAGGCCCCGCCACCATGGCTGCTAGGGCTGCGACCGCTCCCGCGACCCATCTCACCGTGCGCCCCATGACCGCCTCCTCCAAGAGCCCGCCGCGGGCCCGCGCGGGATCTGGCCGAAATCCCGTCAGGCCAACGACCGCCCGGTCGCCATTCACTTCCCACCGCGGCCGGAATCGCGTCAGGCGACCCCGCCCCTCCATGAGGAAGCAAGACGGGTGCCGGCTACCGATCCGGATGCCCAGGCCCTGGCCCGCAGGGCCGTTTATCCGAAACGCGTTCGCTTTCTTCCGTCAGGGCGGCCCGTCGGGGGATCCGGCCCGCAATCGTCGGGCCGTCGGCGGCGTCAGGGGCTGAGGTCAGCCCGTGGGTCGGCCGGCTCGGCGGCGGGAATGAGCGAAGCCGGAAAACGTATCGTTGCCGCCCGCGAGCGCGGGCCGAGCGACCAGGAAGAAGGAGCGGAACGCTACTCGGCCGCGTCGAGCGCGTGCAGGTCCAGGAGGAAAGCGAGGCCGCGGAAGTCGTCGGGGTTGCGCGTATAGAGGGGCAGCCCCTCGGCCAAGGCGGTCGCGGCGATCAGCAGATCGACCGCGCGACGTCCCCTGGCCTTGCGGCCCTGAGCGGCGACGGCGGCGTAGATCCGGCCATAGGCGCGGGCGGCCTTTGCGTCGAACGGCAGCGGCGAGAAGAGCGCTTCGGCACGCTGCAGGCGGTCCTGCCGTCGCGCGCGCTCTTCCGGATCGGTGGTGGCGTGAGGGCCGGCGGCAAGCTCGGCGAGCGTCAGCGCCGATACGGCCACCTCGGCCGGCAGGGAACTCGCGTCGATGCGTTCGAGGTCGATGACGACAGACGTGTCCAGCAGACCTCGGCCGCGGCGACCCTCAGGCACGGGGGGAGGGATCCTGATCGACGAGCGTGTCCAGGTCGCGGCGGAAGCGCTCGCGATCGAGCCGCGGAGCGGAAGCAAAGGCGGCGACGACGGCAGCGGCGGCCACGAACTGCCGGGGCAGTGGCCGCAGCTCGCCGACGGGGACGCTGTTGCGCGTCACGATGAACGTCTCCCCGCGATCGAGCGCGCGCATGATCTTGCCGCTGCTGTTCCGGAGCTCGCGCTGGCTGACGGTCTTGGCCACCAACCGAGTGTAGCACACGTGCTACACCACTTCGGGGGCCGGAACCTCTCCCCTCGGGCCTGCGTTTAGCTGGCGGCCTCCACCAGCCTTGGCAGGGCCTTGACGCGCGGTCGCCGCCCCCGCGCGTGCAGCGCCCGCCAAAGATCCCACTTCGCCTGCAGGGTCAGCCAGATCTGGGCGTCCCAGCGGGTCAGGGCCTCCAGGAGCAGGGCCGTCTCCGCGCTGACCGCCCGGCGCCCCTTGATGATGGCGTTAAGACGCTGAAACGGGATGTTCATCCGACGTGCGGCCTCGGCCTGCGAGACGCCGAGCGGCTCGAGAAACTCCCGCAACAGCATCTCGCCGGGGTGGGTGGGGGGGCGATGCGCCGGTAGCATGGGGATGCTCCTCAGTGGTAGTCCGCACAGCGAACGTCGAAGGCGTGTTCCCCCTCGAACCGGAAGACGATCCGGTACTGGTCGTTGACGCGAATCGCGTGGAAACCGGTCAGCTCCTCGACGAGCGCGTGGAGCCGGTTTCCGGGAGGCACGCGGAGTTGTTCGAGGTTCAACACTGAATCAATCTGATCCAGTCTGCGCTGAACGACGGGCCAGATCTCCCGTGGAATGCGTCGAGCGGCTTTGCTGTTGACCCCATTCCAGATATCCCTGGTCGTGTCGTCCGC
>CAZVOI010000176.1:0-5968 GCA_964628275.1 uncultured Acidobacteriota bacterium
TTCCATTCGGCGAAGTCGGGCTCGCCCGCGTAGCGAAGCGCGGCATCGTGCGGGAAGCGCGTGGTCGCGATCACGCCCGCGCCGGCGCGCAGCATCTTGAGCGCGGTCTGGAAGCCGATCTTCACGCGCGCGCCGGTCACCAGCCCCACGCGTCCGGTGAGAGGCGCCGCCTGGAAGCGCTTGGCGTAGTTGAAGTCGCCACACTCGGGACACAGCGCGTCGTAGAAATGATGGAGCCGCGTGAACTCGGTCTTGCAGACGTAGCAGCTCTTCGGCTTCTTCAGCTCGCGCGGGGGTGCTTCTGGGGTGCGAGCAGGCAGTGCGGCCGGCGCCAGGAAGATCGGCGCCTCGCGCGCCACGCGAATCCCGGTCGCGTTCCGCGTCTGCCGATCCGCGGCCTCGTTGCGCTGCCTGCGGCCCCGCCGCAGCGCCTTCACCAGCCGCTTCTCCTGGAAGGACTCCGGCCGCGCTGCGCGCCCGGCCGCGATCAACAGCGCCTGGCGCATCTCGAGCGGCACCTCCGCGAGCAGAGCGCGATCGGCCACGATTGCTTCGAGCAGCGCGGTGCAGCGCCGCACGTCCTCGAGGTCGAGGGCGGCTTCGGCCAGGCTGCCTGACCTCTCGTCCTTGGGTGTGCTCACGCTTCGAAAGGGTCCAGGCATGTGGCGCCGGTCCATGCGACATCCCTGACGTTGCGCGTCACCAGCACGAGCCCGTGGACCAGCGCCGTGGCCGCCATCAGCGTGTCCACCATCGAGCCGTTGCGCAGGGCGGTCAGCCGTCCCCACTGTTCCGCGACGCGGCCGTCGATCGGCAAGATGCGGTCCGCGTGCTCGCTGGCGACGCGTGAGAGCCAGCGCTCGAGCGCGGCTGCCTGTTTCTCGTCCCGCTTGCGTACCTGCTCGACGCCGCGACGCAGCTCGCCCAGGGCCAGGACGCTCAGGTGAACGTCTCCGGTCACCACGCTCTCGAACCAGGCCCGCACCCGCGCGTTTGCACGCTCGCCCTTGCGGAGCTCCGAGAGCACGTTGGTATCGAGCAGCAGGCTCACAACCGAATCCGCCGAGCTTTTTGTTTCTGGCGCGCGAAGTCCGCGTCCTTGCCCAGGGGCGGCATCTGGAGCAGGAGGTCTTTCAGCGACGTGACGCCTCGCCCCGGGCGGAGCGTCGAACGCAGGATCTCGCGATGCTCGGCTTCCATCGACCGGCCGCTGCGCGCCGCCCGGCGACGGAGCTCGGCCACGACATCCGACTCCAGGTTCCGAACGATCAGTTGCGCCAAGACCACCTCCTGATATCAATGATAGCAACGATGGCTCGGTTTAGAGTCGGCCTGTTGAGTCCAGTCTTCCGAGCCCGAGCGTTGTCTCGTCTTGCTCTGATTGCCGTTGCGTCGCTGCTGGCTGCGTCCTCTGCGGCGCAGTCGAGGCCGCGGATCACCGGCATCGCGCACCTGTCTGTGTACGCGCGTGACCTTCAGCGGGCCAGCACTTTCTACAAGCAGTTCCTGGGCCTCAACGAGCCCTTCGGGGTAGCCACGGGTGGGTATCTCGCGGGGACGCGCTTCCAGATCAACGACCGGCAGTACGTCGAGGTGATGCCCGAGCGTGAGCCCGGGAGCGACCGCCTGAACCACGTCGCTTTCGAGACGGACGACGTTGAGGGACTGTTGCGCGCGCTAAAGGCGCGTGGCGTGGCCGTGCCCGCGACTCTCGGCTGGTCGCGCGTCGGCGAACGCAGTTTCACCATCAATGACCCGGACGGACACGTCTTGGAGTTCCTGCAGTATCCGTCGGAGCACGGGAGCAAGCGTGAAGCGGGTAAACCCGCCGAGGCCATCTCGACGACCATGAAACACGTCGGAGTTCTGGTCGGCGCGCTCGAGCCCGCGCTGGTTTTCTACCGGGACGTGCTCGGCTTCAGCGAGACCTGGCGCGGCAGCCGCGACGGCGTGGTCCTGAACTGGGTCAACATGAAGGTGCCGGACGGCACCGACTACGTCGAGTTCATGCTCTACAGAGACCTGCCCGAGCCGACCAAGCGCGGCACCGCGCACCACATGTGCCTGGAGGTCTCCGACATCGAGGCGGCGAAGGCGACGCTCGCGGAGCGCGCCACGCGGAGCGGGTACGCGCAGGCGCTCGAGATCCGGACCGGCGTCAACCGCAAACGGCAGCTGAATCTCTACGACCCCGATGGAACGCGGGCCGAGTTGATGGAGCCGCGGACCGTGGACGGCACGCCGACGCCTTCGGCCACGGCGCCGCCGCCCAGCCGGCCGTAGGTATAGATAAGGATGCGACTCCTCCAAGACCTCCGCTACGCGCTCCGCGGTTTCGCGAAGAGCCCGGGCTTCACCGTCGCCGCCGTTCTCTCGCTCGCGATCGGGATCGGCGCGAACACCGCCATCTTCAGCGTCGTGAGCGCGCTCTTGCTGCATCCGTTGCCCTACGCGGACTCGGACCGGCTGGCGATCCTGTGGAACCGCTCGCCCGGGCTGAACATCGCCGAGGACTGGTTCTCGACCGCGCAGTACTTCGACATCAAGAACGGCCAGCGCGGCTTCGAGCAGGTCGCGATCGCGATCGGCGCCAACATGAACCTGATCGGCGACGGCGAGCCGGAGCGCGTCGGCGTGCTGCGCGTCTCGTCGAACCTGTTGCCGATGCTCGGCACGCGCGCGGCGCTCGGCCGGCTGTTCCTGCCCGAGGAGGACTCGGGCACGCGCGCGACGACGGCGCTCTTGAGCCATGGACTTTGGACGCGCCGCTTCGGCGCCGACCCGAAAGCGATCGGCCGCTCGCTCACGCTGAACGCGACCTCGTACGAGATCGTCGGCGTGCTGCCGGAGAGCTTCTCGCTGCCGCGCGAAGTGCTGCCGACTCTCGGCGTCGCCGAGGACGGCGAGATCGTGCTGCCGCTGCCGCTGACCGCGGCTCACGTCACCGACCGCGACCACGAGGACTACAACGTGGTCGGCAAGCTGCGGCGCGGCGTGTCGGTGAAGGAAGCGCAGGCGGAGATCGACACGATCACAGCTCGGCTCCGGAAGGACCACCCGAACGTCTACCCGCCGAACGGCGGCCTCACCTTCAGCATCGTGCCGCTGCTCGACCAGGTGGTGGGCAACGTTCGCCGGACGCTGCTGGTTCTCGCCGGCTCGGTCGGCTTCGTGCTGCTGATCGCCTGCGCCAACGTCGCGAACCTGCTCTTGGCGCGGGCGCTCGCGCGGGAGAAAGAGATCGCGGTGCGCGTGGCGCTCGGCGGCACGCGCCGGCAGATCCTGCGCCAGCTCTTGACCGAGAGCGTGCTGCTCTCGGTGATGGGCGGCGTTCTCGGCGTGATCGGCTCGCTCGCCGCGATCGAGTGGATGCAGGCGCTCCAGCCGAAAGACGTGCCGCGGCTCGGCGCGATCGCCGTGGACGGCCCGGTGCTGGTCTTCACCCTCGTGCTCAGCACGTGCGCCGGCATCCTGTTCGGCCTCGCGCCGGCGCTCGGCCTGCGGCGGCTCGACGTCTTCGGTGCGCTCGGCGCGGCGGCGCGCGGCGCCAGCACGACCGGCGCGGCCTGGGGACGCGGCAACGGCCTGCGGCGCGGCCTGGTGGTGGCCGAGCTGGCGCTGTCGGTGGTGCTGCTGATCGGCGCCGGGCTCCTGATCCGAAGCTTCGCGCGTCTCCAGGACGTGCCGCCCGGCTTCGAGCCGAAGGGCGTGCAGACGTTCCAGCTCTCGATGGCCGGCGGGCGCTACGCGGACCGCGCGACGCTGCAGAACACGTACAAGGAGCTCTGGGAGCGGCTGGAGCGGCTGCCCGGCGTGACCGCCGCGGGCGGCGTGACGGCGCTGCCGCTCTCCGGCTTCTTCGCGTGGGGCCCGATCACCGTCGAAGGCCGCGTCCCGCCGCCCGGCGAGAACTTCATCAACGCCGACATCCGCACCGTGGGCGGCCGCTATTTCCAGGCGATGGGGATCCCGCTCCGGCGCGGGCGGTTCTTCGACGAGACGGACACGCCCGACAAGCCGCGCGTGATCCTGGTGGACGAGCGGATGGCCCAGGAGCTGTGGCCGGGCCAGGACCCGATCGGCAAGCGGGTCCGCTTCGGCGACCTGAAGTCCACGGCGCCCTGGCGCGAGGTGGTGGGGGTCGTCGGCCGCGTGAAGCAGTACGGCCTCGACAGCGACCCGCGGATCGCCTTCTATAACGCGCAGACGCAGGCCGAGTCGCGCTCGCTCTACGTCACGGTCCGGGGCGGCGGCGATCCGGCGGCGCTCGGGGCCGCGATCAAGCGCGAGATCCGCGCGCTCGACCCGGAGCTGCCGGTGTACCGGCTGCGCACGATGACCGAGTGGCTGGAGTTCTCGCTGGCGCGGCCGCGCTTCGCGATGCTGCTGTTCTCGGGCTTCGCGGCGCTCGCGCTGGCTCTCGCGACGATCGGCATCTACGGCGTGATGGCGTATCTCGTCGGCCAGACGACGCGCGAGATCGGGATCCGGATGGCGCTCGGCGCGACCGACCGCGCGGTGCTGGGGCTGGTGCTGCGCCAGGGGCTGAGCGTGGCGCTCGCCGGAGCCGCGATCGGTCTCGCGGGCGCGTTCGCGCTGCAGCGACTGATGGCCAGCCTGTTGTTCGGCGTGCAGGGCGCCGATCCTCTGACCTTCGCCGCGGTCGCGCTGCTGCTGACGGGCACGGCGCTCCTCGCGACCTACATCCCGGCGCGCCGCGCGGCGCGCATCGACCCGATCGTCTCGCTCCGAACCGAATAGGATGAGCAGCGTGAGCGTCGTCGGCCGCGGCAAGAGCGAGGGCTTCCTGTCCAGCGAGGAATTCGGCGCAGTCGTCCGCGACGGGCTCCGCGCGATTCCTCTCGACGGCCGGCGCGTGCTGGTGCTGATCCCCGACGGCACCCGCACCATGCCGATGCCGCAGATGTTCGACGCGCTCGAACGAGACCTTTTGCCGCGCGTCGCGGCACTCGACTACCTGGTAGCGCTCGGCACCCACATCCCGATGTCCGACGCCCAGCTCAGCCGGCTCGTGGGCTGCAACGTGGCCGACGGCCGCGCGGGCAAGAGCCGGATCTTCAACCACAAGTGGGACGACCCGGCCGCGTTCGTGACGCTCGGGACGATTCCAGCCAAGGAGATCGCGGAGCTGAGCGGCGGTCGGCTGAAGCAGGACGTGCCGGTGGCTCTGAACCGGCTGATTCTCGACTACGACCACATCCTGATCTGCGGTCCCGTCTTCCCGCACGAGGTGGTGGGCTTCTCGGGCGGAACCAAGTACCTGTTTCCCGGGATCGCCGGCCCCGACATCATCCATTTCACGCACTGGCTGGGCGCTTTGATCTCGAGTTACGAGATCATCGGCACGCGCGACACGCCGGTGCGCGCGGTGGTGAATCGCGCCGCGCGATTCGTGGATCGGCCGATGTCGCTGCTCGCGCTCGTCGTCACCCACGACGGAACCGCGGGTCTCTACTGCGGCGACGTGCAGGAGGCCTGGACCGCGGCCGCCAACCTCTCGGCGAGCCGGCACATCACCTGGGTGGAGCGGCCCTACCGGCGCGTGCTTTCGGTGATGCCGCCGCTCTACGACGACCTGTGGACGGCAGCCAAGGGCATGTACAAGGCCGAGCCGGCGATCGCCGACGGCGGCGAGGTGGTGATCTACGCGCCCAAGCTCGACGAGGTGAGCTACGTTCACGGACGGTTGATCGACGAGATCGGCTACCACTGCCGCGACTACTTCTTGAAGCAGTGGGACCGCTTCAAGCACTTTCCAGGCGGCATCCTGGCCCACTCGACGCACCTGAAGGGCCAGGGCCACTACGACGCGGCGACCGGCGTCGAGACGCCGCGAATCCGCGTGACGCTCGCGACCGGGATCCCACAGGCGCGCTGCGAGAAGATCAACCTCGGCTATCTGGACCCGGCGACCGTGGATCCGGCCGAGTGGCAGGAGCGCGCCGAG
>CAZVOI010000177.1:0-1634 GCA_964628275.1 uncultured Acidobacteriota bacterium
TCTCGATCGTGGCGCGCAGCTGGTCGACGCACCACGCGTCGTCGGTCTTCGGGGCGCGACCCTTCCAGGGCCCCTGCTGATCCAGGGCGGCGGAGAGCACCGCGTGGTTGATTCCGGTCCTGCGCGCCGTGTACCAGACGAAGTCGTACCAGTCACGACCCTTGAGGTAGGTCCGACAAAGCAGGGCGTGAAACTTGCCAGCGAACAGGCTTGGAGGGTCGAAGACGCGCACCGCGGCGGGAAACGGAAAATCGAGGATGGGCATCTCGTAAGTCGCCCCCGACGGGGGGTTCGCATCCACCTCCAGCTTGATGCGCAGCTTCCGCATCGGGCCCGTGCGGGGCCGGTAGCGCAAGCTCAACAGCCTACCCACCGAATCGTCCTTCAAGAAGGCCTGCCGAACGGCTGCACCCGCATTGGAGCGGTCGTCAATCTCCAGCTCGTACCCGTAAACCGTCAGCTCCCGCCGCACGCTTTCGAGATAGGGGGAAAGCCGGAACGCCGGGTCGGGCACCACCAGGGCGAAATCCATGTCCTCCGAGAACCGATTCAGACTGTGGAAGATGCGGAGGCAGCTACCCCCCTGGAACCCGACCCGGCCGAAGAGATCCGTTCGCGCCAGCCCGGCGAGGATGATCTCCTGGGTGATCTCGCGCAGGGCCTGCTCTTCCTCCAGCGTGGAGCGGCAAGAATACGTGGCGAGTCGCTCCTGAATGATCTCGACGCTCACAACTTCAGGTCCTTCCGGAGCCCGGCCAGGAAGCGGGACACGCGGCCGGGCTCGTAGGCCGACAGGACCTCGTCGAACAGCTCTCCGGTCAGCTCCGAGAGGGATTCTTCGTCGACGCGCAGGCTCTCCACCACCGGAGCGGCCGACTGCCAGTCGCACCGCTGGACGTAGACGTAGTCGGCCAGCGCCTTGAGCGGCGTCGCCAGGAAGAAGGCGCCCGCCCCCGCCCCCGAGGTTCTGCGCACCCCCGCGAGGAACCTGCGCTGGGGAACGCGAGTGAAGCTGAACAGCCCGATCGGCGTGTTGAAGGAGCGAGATCGCCCCGGCGTCACACTGGTGATGGCCTGGACGGCTTCGGGGATCCAGCCATGTTGCGACAAGGCGGTCTCGAGACTGACATAGCTCGGGCCGTGGATGCGCTGTGCCAACTCGAGAGGATCGACGCTGCCCTGAGCCAATCGGTTGGCCAGGCCGTACAGCCCGCGGCGTAGGCGCCAAACCTCACGACTGGCCACGGCCCTCTTGAGCAGGCCGTCCAGACGCGCGCCACGGCTCCCGGCCCAGAAGGCCGCCTGATCTCTGGTGAAGATCCTTCGTTCTGCCCTTTCGAGAGCCAGCTCCGTGACCGTCTGCACTTGCTCGATACTGTCATATTTCGACAGTTACGCGCAAGAACGCGCCGATGATTGCCGATTCTTCATGGTCCGACGTCGGCGCGGGGAGAGCAGGGAAGCGCCGGGAGCGCCTGCCCGGGCTTACTTCAGCCCGAATTCTCGGGCGCGGAGTTTCCTCAGCCGGTCGCGCAGCTCGGCGGCCTTCTCGAACTCGAGGGCCTTGGCGGCTTCGCGCATCTGCTTCTCGACGGACTTGATCTCGCCTTCGAGGTCGTCGAGCGAGCGATAGC
>CAZVOI010000178.1:0-3752 GCA_964628275.1 uncultured Acidobacteriota bacterium
CGTTGAAGGAATGATCGGCGGCGGATTACGGCAGAGGACCAGCGACCGCGAGGCTAGTCGAAGCGGTCGACTGGAGGGATCTGCAAGAGCCTGCAGATGGCGCGCGCAGTACCCCGCTTGATCTGCTTGTGCCGCGGCACCGGAGCCTGCGCGAGCGTGCCGCCGTTCACCCAGATGTCATGCCGGCCGCCGTGGTGATGGAGAAAGCAGCCGTGCGCGAGGAGATGCCTCTCGAGTTCGCGCCGGCTCAAGGCGAGCCTGGGATCAGGCCGTCGCCTTCACCGGCAGTCTCCTCAGCAGCTTGACCCGCGATCGCGCGAGAGCCTTTAGGGCGTCCCGGGCCATCGAGAAAGCTTCCTCGACGGTCTCCGCTTCCGTGACGAGCTCGGGATCGAGCGGGGAGGTCACGATGTAACCCCCCTCTTGGGCCGCTTCGAGATTCAAAACCAGCCGGCCATCGCTCACGGTGTACGCTTTCCTCATCATCAGGCTCCCTGAACTCATTGTCGGCTCGACGGCCGGAAGGATCAAGGGACGCCCGAGTAAGACTCGGCAGTAGGAGCGCTGCATGAAGCTCGCCTGGGTCACCGACATTCACCTCGACTTCCTCGGCGAGGCTGAGATCGAGCGGTTCTGCGACGAGATCGCTCACACCGAGGCCGATGGCGTCCTGGTGGGCGGCGACATCGCGCTGGCCGCCACTTTCGAACAGGCCCTGCGTCGGATGGGACGTCAGATCCGGAAGCCAATCTGGTTCGTCCTGGGCAACCACGACTTCTACGGCAGCAGCGTGGCCAGCGTGCGCGAACGCGCGCTCGCGCTGTCCGAGGCAGGCCAGGTCGTCTGGCTTGGCGGAGCAGACGTCGTGGAGCTGTCGCCCCGCAGCGGACTCGTCGGCCACGACGGCTGGGGGGACGCCCGAGTAGGCGACCACGCAGGATCCACGGTGCTACTCAACGACTTCTTCCGGATCGAGGATCTGCAGCGGACCGACAAAGCCGAGCTAGCCCGCCGGCTAGGCCGATTGGGTGACGAGGCGGCCGCCCATTTGCGGCGCGTGCTTCCGCCCGCCCTCGAGCGCTTCGAGCACGTGCTGGTCCTCACGCACGTCCCGCCATTTCGCGAAGCCTGCTGGCACGAAGGGCGCATCTCGGGCGAGGACTGGCTTCCGTACTTCACGTGCAGAGCCGTCGGCGACGTGCTGCTCGAGGAAGCCGCGCGTCATGCCACTCGACGCATGACCGTTCTCTGCGGCCATACGCACTCCGGAGGCGAGTACCAGGCGCTTCCCAACTTGCGCGTGCTGACCGGGGCTGCGGAGTACGGACGCCCGCGAGTCCAGGAGCCGCTGCTCGATGCTTGAAGACGGTCCGGAGCGCTAGCGCCGCTTCTCTCCCGGCACCACCGGCAGGTCCGCGCGCCGGCCCCACTCCGCCCATGAGGGATCGTAGAAGCGCGCGTCGTATCCCAAGTGGCGCGCGACCAGGTAGGTGTAGCTGGCGCGCATCCCGATGAAGCAGTAGTTGACGAGGGTGCCGCCCGGCGTCGCGCCGGCTTCGGCGAAACGGCCCTTCACGTACGCGAGGTCCTTCAGGCGCGGCATTTCGGAGGACGTCACCAGATCCATGAAGAAGAGGTTGTAGGCGCCAGGGATGTGGCCGCCGCGCAGGCCGCGCTGCTCGCGCTGTCCGGTGTACTCGTCGATCGGCCGAGCGTCGATCAAGGTCGTCTTCGGGTCGTCCAGGCGAGCCTTGATCCAGTCCGCGGATACGAAACGATCCTCGCGTGGATGCGCGACGAACGTGCCGGCTGCTCCGGCGGCCGGTTTCTCGACGACCGGGCGCTTCTCCGCGAGCCACGCCTCGATTCCGCCGTCGAGGACCGACGTGCGGTCGTGACCCAGATAGTCGAGCGTGACGAACGCCCGCGCCGTGATGTGAGGCCGACCCTCGCCGTACAGAACGACTCGTGTGTCGTTGGAGACGCCCGCGGCTCGCAGGGTCTCGGCGAGCTTACCGAGAGCCGGCAGCTCGACGGGCAGGTCGGCCTTGTCTTCGACGAGCGCGTTGTAGTCGAGGACGCGGGCCCCCGGCACGAACCGTTTGGGCTCTCCCGCGTTGAGCATCGCCACGTGGAGGATCACGAGCTTCGGATCGTGGAGCTGAGCCGCCAGCCACTCGGCGGAGACCAGAATCGGGACGCGCTCTTCCTCGGTGTGAGCCGGCAGCGCCAGGACTACCGCGCTCGCAAGGGCGACGCAGCTACGTCGAAGCGACGGTCTCATCTCGAACCTCCGACCTAGGCTGCCGCGATCTGCTTCATCGCTCGAACGAACGTATCCAGCTCCGCCGGCGTCGTGTAGAGGTGCGGCGTGATGCGCACGCCTTGGACATTCCCCCGGTCGATCGCCACCGTCCACACCCGGTACTTCTCGAGAAGAGTCTTGGCCAGATTCTCGGGCTTGATTCCGGCGACACCGACGTTGGCGATGGCGCAGGAGCGACGCGGGTCGCGAGGCGTGTTGAGCATTATGTTGGCTGTGGTCCGCAGCTGGTTCGTCCAATGGTTCTGCAGATGGCGCAGGCGCGCTTCCATCCGTTGGATGCCGATGCTCTCGTGGAAGTCGATCGCGTTCATGATCGCGAGGTCGGTGTGCACCGGGTGGGTGCCGGTGTGATTCAGCTTCGCGATGTCGGTATCCGCGATCTTGGTGTCGCCGTAGATCGGCCACAGCTTCGCGATCCGATCGGCTCGCACGTACAGGATGCCCGCCCCGAGGTTGGCGCCGAGCCACTTGTGAAGGCTGGCGCCGAAGTAGTCACAGCCGAGCTCGGGAATCTTGAAATCGAGATGAGCGAAGGAGTGTGCGCCGTCGACCATCACCAAGACGCCCCGAGCGTGCGCCATGTCCGCGATCTTTCTCACCGGCAGGATCTGGCCGGTGATGTTGACCATGTGCCCCAGCATCAGCAGGCGGGTCTTCGGCGTGATGGCAGTGGCGTAGAGCTGCACGATCTCTTCGTCCGACTGCGGATCGAGAGGCAGGGACACCCGCCGATTGACCATCCCGTAGCGCCGCGCCTGCAACTCGAACATGTCGAGCATCGCGCCGTAGTCCTGGTCCGCCATCACCGCCTCGTCGCCGGGCTTCCAGTCGAAGCCGGCGATCACCGTGTCGAGCGACTCGGTGGTGTTGCGGGTGATGATCAGCTCTTCGTGCGAACAGCCGGCCATCGCGGCCAGGCGCTTGCGCACCGCCAGCTTGTCGTCTTGCTGCCGGGTCCGCATGTAGTACGAGGCCTCGCTGTTGATCTCGCGCACGCGGGCGATGAATGCCTCCAGGACCTGCTGCGGCTGCATGCAGTAGTAGCCGTTCTCCAGGTTGATGTAGTCGGGCTTGAGTCGATACTTCGCGCGGATACTCGCCCAGAATGGCTCGTCCTTCGCTAGATCGGCCGGCGGTCTTGCGGCGGCCGCGGCGAACAGGGCCTCCACGTCTCCGAACGCCAGCCCCAGCGACGCGCCGCCAACGGTCCGAAGAAAATCGCGTTTGTCCATTTGCGCGCTCGCTCTCAGTGGAGTACGAATGTGAAGAGACGACGGGATCGGTCGAGAAGCAGAATACCGCCGTTCAGGCGAGAACGCGCTAGCGACGAGGAGCGGAACCATGAGAATCGCACTGTTGCTGTCGATTGCCCTGGCCAGCGCGGGCGGCGCCGGCGCACAGCCCTACCAGCCGACCTGGGAGTCGG
>CAZVOI010000179.1:0-12658 GCA_964628275.1 uncultured Acidobacteriota bacterium
CGATTCGGTGAAGGCCAGCGGCCGCTCTCCGGGCCCGCTGATGAAGTCCAGGTCCGGGCGATCGTCGACCTCCTTCTGGTAGGAGCCGACCAGCTCGAAGTGATGCTTCGCCGACGCCTCGAAGTCCACGCGGCCGATGAAGTAATTGCGCGCCGTCTGGCGGGTCTGGTCCCAGCGATACGCCGCGGTGTTGAGGACCCGGTCGGCTCGCGAGTCGCCGCGATCGTAGTTGTTCACGTTCGAGGAACCGGGGATCTTGCTGAACAGGTCCGTCTGCAGCTTCGGGTCGAGCGTGCCGCCAACCGCCTGCAGCAGGTTGACCGACCCGACCTGGCCGTCGGTGCGGACATAGCGCCAGGCTCCCTGGAAGAGATCGGGGTTGGCGGCGATCGTCTGGTTCTGTGCGCCTGCCTGGGTGCGCCGGAACCCGTCGTACGTTGCAAAGAAGAAGACCTTGTTCTTCACGATCGGGCCGGCCAGTCGCCCGCCGAACTGGTTCTGCTCGAGCTTGGGCTTGGGGACGCCCGACTTGTTGTTGAAGAACGAGTTCGCGGCCAGCGCGTTGTCGCGGTTCTGCCACCAGGCGCTGCCCTGGTACTGGTTCGCGCCGGACGGCGTCACCATGCGCACGGCCGACGCGCCGCCGGCCGCCTCGGCGCCCTGAACGGACGTCGTGATCGTGAACTCCGCCACGTTGTCGGACGTCGGCCGGTTCGGCAGGAAGTCGAGCGAGTTGGTGCGAATGAAGTTGTCCTGGATGTTGATGCCGTCCTGGGTCACCTGCGTCCACGTCGGGCGGCCGCCGTTGATGCCGGTGTTCATGCGCGTCGACACCCCCGGCACGCCCGGCTGCAGGCGGATCAGGTTGGTCATGTCACGATTCACGATCGGCAGATCCAGGATCTGCTTCTGCTCGATCGTTTTGCTCACCTCCGGCGTGGTCGTTCGCACCAGCGTGCTAGCCCCGGTGACCTCGATCGTCTCCGTGATCGCGCCGACCTCCAGCTTGGCCGTGAGCGAGTACTCCTGGTTGACGTTGACCGGGACGTTTGGGTAGGTCGCCGTCTTGAATCCCGGCAGCTCGATCGTCACCTTGTAGGTGCCGATCTGGAGCTGGGGAAACAGGAATGCGCCCCGCTCGTTGCTGACGGAGGTCTGACTCTGGTTCGTCTGGGTGTTGAGAATCGTGATCGTCGCGCCGGGCAGCACCGCGCTGGAGCTGTCGAGGACCGTTCCCGCCAAACGGCCGAGCGTCCCCTGCCCGAAGCCGGACCCGGCGATGAGCAAGAGCACCGCTGCCGCGATGCCGGACCTGAGCCAAGTTCTCATTCTCATGACATGCCTCCGTGGACTCACCGGCCGATGGGCCTCGCTCGGCCATTCGGTGACCGTTTTGAGGGGCACAATTCCTGCCGCCGAGCAACGCCCGCCATTCAAAAGTTTGTACCCTGGCGAGATGCAGCGCAACTCCTGATCTGTTCTGCTTGAATGGAATTGGAGGTGCCCATGCCCTCGAGGACAGCCCTGCTGCTGGCGTTCGCCATCACGATCCCTGCTTCGGCCGCGCCGCCCGACAGGCTCGACGAGCTACAGCTCGAGATCGGCCGGTTGCGCGCGCACCTCGTGGCGGTCGACGGCCTGGTGCGCGCCCGCGAAACGACGCTCGCCGAGATGACGCTGGCGTTGAAGCGCATCAATGACGACATGACGACCTTGAAGACGCCGGCGCCTCAGCCGATGGCCGGACCATTCTTGTCGGGCCCACCGGCGTCCTCCGACAACGCCGGCGTCGCGAAGGTCGCGGTGTTCGCGCCGCGCCTCGAGGTGGATTCGACGCGCCGGCACGACACCGTCTTCATCAAGCTGAAACGGATCGAGTCCGATCACGTGAAGCTCGTCGCCGAGGTGGAGCTGGCGCAAGACGCGACCGGGGTCGAGCTGCCGCTCGACAAGAGCGGCGCTCTCTACGTCGCGGAGTGGGTGACGTCGGACGGCCAGAGCTACAACCTGCTGTTGAAGGACGGCGCCAGCGCGCAAACGGCCGCCAGCGTCCAGGTCAAGCAGCTCTCGGCCCAGGGCCGCTTGATCTTCGTCGGCTACCGGCTCGACTGAAGAGACCGCGCAGCGCTACCCGGCGAGTGCGATCTCTTCTCGCCGCTTCGCGTAGCTCGGCGGCGGCGACAAGGGCGCGTGCGCGAGGAAGGACGCGACGATACGCCCCAGGTACTCGCGGAGCGGCTCGTGGTGGAAGCCGAGCTCGGCCTTGGCGAGGCCCGGATCCAGGTTCGACATCCAGCGGACGCTGAACGGCGAGACGCCGCGCGCGTCGAGCCCGGCCGCGCGGATCGCGTCGGACGCGATCGCAACGACTCGGCTGGGCGCGCCGATCAGCTCGGCGAGCAGGCCGATGAACTCGGGCAGCGTCGGCGTTTCGTCCTGCGACAGGTTGAAGGCGCGGCCGAACGTGTCGGAGCGGCCGAGCATCGCGGCGATCTGCCGCACCACGGCGCCGGCGTAGACGTGGCGGACCGGTTTGGCTCCGCCATCGGGCACGATCACCGGGCCACCGTCGAGGATCCGCCACAGATATCCTTCGAGACGACGCAGGTTGTCGCGCTCGCCGTCCACCATCGGAATGCGCAGCCGAGTCGCTGGAAAGCGATCCTTCTGCCAGGCGCTCTGCAGCACGTCCTCGCAGTCGCGCTTGCCGACGCCGTACTCCCATTCCGGAACGTCCAGGGGGTCGCTGGGCTTGGGCATGACGGCGCCCTCGTAGTCGCGTTCTTCTGCGGGCCAGGGACAGCCCCGCCGCACCAGGTAGACCTGGCCGGTGCTGATCAGGATGTAGTGCCCGACCCGGCCTTCGAAGAGCGACACGCAGTCGCGCGTGTCGCTTCCCTTGAAAGCCGCGAAGTCCACCACCGCGTCGAAGCTGCGCGCTGCCAGGGCATTTTGGAAAGCCAGCGTCGTGCGATCGCCGCGCAGGCGCTCGATGCGGTCGCCGAACGGGTCGGTGAGCGTGCCGCGATTGAAGTGCGTCACGCGATGGCCCGAAGCAAGCAGGCGCCAGGTCAGGCCGACCCCCATGAAACGATTGCCGCCGATGACGAGGACGTTCATGGCGCGCTCCGTTTGTGGATGTTGTAGACGGCGCGCCCTTCGGCGACCAGCAGGCCGTCCTGCGTGACGCGGACGCGCACGTGACAGACTCTGTTGCCCTTCCGCACCAGCTCCGCCTCGGCGCGCAGCGGACCCCCGAGTCGCGCGGGCTCCAGAAAATCCACCATCAGGTCGACGGTCGAGACGGATTCGAGGGCCCCGAGCGCCGACCAGGCCGCGGCGCCGCCTGCAGTGTCGATCAGCGCCGACACCACTCCGCCGTGCAGCGCCGGCCGGCGCGTGTCGCCAACGTACTCCGACTTGACGGCCACCACCAGTGTGGCCCGTCCCGGTTCGACGGACTCGGCGCGAATGCCCAGCAAGCGGTTGAAGGGAACCTGTTCGTTGATCACGTGAAGCAGGTCCTGGATCTTGGGAGCCACGCGTGGATTATCGCCCGAGCCGGCTACGGGACGAGACGGCCATCGGCGAGTCGGACCACGCGGTGCGCCTGCTCGATCACTCTCGGATCATGTGTGGAGAACACGCTTCTCTCGACGTAGCCGCGCGCGACCAGCTTCAGGGCGCCGTGCGTCTCTTTGACGCCGAGCGCCGCGCCCAGCAGGCCTTCGGTCGAGTCGAGCCGCAGCACGTTGTCGCGGTTGAGCCTGGTCGAGGAGGTTTGGTAGCCGAAGCACTCGAAGCCCAGCTCGACCTCGCGCTGATCGGCGCGGGCCGAGGCCGGGAGCAGCGGGAGGGCGATTACCGAGACGGCCAGGAGCCACGTCAACCGGCTAGCCGTCCCCAATTCGACCCGACCACGACCTAAAGGGACCCGAAGTCCGGGCAGCGCTCGTTCGGGCAGGCTGCTCAGGCGACCCCTAGCGGCGAGCGCGCTTGGTCTTGATCCGCTCGGCTGCCGCCTTCGCCTCGAGCATCCGGTGAACGCGTTCAAACGCCCGCATGGCGCGCCGGACATGGTCGGGCAGGTTCTTCGTCGCGAGTGGCGGCGGGAAGTTGAGGGTCCGAGTCACGTCGGCAGTATAGATCGCACGTTCGCGACGGTCGAGCGCGTCGCGTCGAAGAGCGGAGTGGGTTTCGTGCGGGTGGCATCCCAGATTGTCCAGCGATCGGCGAGAGGCAGATAGATTTCGATCAGATTGGCCAGACTGCGATAGAAGCGGCGTCTTACGTCTGTGGCGGGCACGTGGTGACCGCCCTCCCGTACTCTTTTGCCGACGCGCTCGATGCAGACGCTGGGCGAGGGCACGCTGAGGTAGTGCAACTCGATCTCGTAACCGTTGCTCCTCGCCTGGCGGAGTAGCGAGGCATGGCCGCGTCCCGAGAGCGTTGACTCCCATCCAAAGGTATCCCGGGTTTTCAAGGCTTCACGGATCTCGCCGATCAGAACACGGCCTGCGCGAATTGCCGCCGCTTCGGGGGCGAATGGCGACAGCCCGCGGGCCATCTCATCTGCGTTCATGAAACGGAGACAGTTCACCTCCTTCGGAAGGAACTCCCGAGCGAACGTCGTCTTGCCCACGCCATTCGCGCCTGTGATGAGGTAGATGATGGGTGAGGGTTTCACGGGCGCCTCGAATCCTAAGGCCGTCCTGGCGAATGACCCGCGCAGGGGTTCCCAAATACCATCACGCCGTGACGCGAATCTCGCCGTTCTCCAGCGCTACGGACCGCGCTCGAGAGCGCTCGTGACCCCGGAGAGCAGGTTCCGGCGCTCGGCGCGCAGCAGGTTGCGGAACGCGATTCGCAGCAGCGCCATCAGTGGCCGGCTTCGACGGCCGGGCTCGGCCCGAACGGCAGGAGGAACTCGCTCACGGTCTTCGTCCACTGCTCCGGCTTCGCCTTCAGCAGTGAGACGTGGCCCACGCCCTCGAAAATGTCCAGGCGTTTGGGGCCAGCCAGTCGCTCCAGGATCAGGCGCGCCTCCGACATCGACACGCGATCGTCGCGGTCGCCCTGCATCAGCAGCGCCGGCACAGCAACCGAAGCCGCGTACTCGGCCGGGTTGTGGCGAAAGCCGTTGAAGCCTTGCTGCACGCCACCCCAGAACACGAACAGCGGCACGATCGCCGCCGGAACGCCGTTCGCCGCGAAGCGGTGCGTGATGGCTTCGCGGAGCGTCGCGAATGGGTACTGCAAGACGAGCGCGTCGGGCGACGCGCCGAGCGTCACGGCCCGCAGGGTGGCCGCGGCTCCCATCGAAACTCCGAACACGATCAGCGGCGGTCGGCCGAGGCGCTGTGCGTGCGCCACCGCGGCGAGAACATCCTCGGCCTCGTGATAGCCGATGCTGGTGACGTTCCCGTCCGAGCCGCCGGCGCCGCGAAAGTCGACGAGCAGACACTCGTAGCCCATCTCGTGGAAGGCCTGCGCCTCGCGCAACAGCGACGCCTTCCGGTCGGCGTAGCCGTGGAAGAGCACGACGCTGCCACGCGCCGAGGGCGCCGGCACGCGCCATGCCTCGAGCGTGAGCCCATCGCGGGTCTCGAAAGTCTCACGTTCGAACGGCAAGGACCAGGCCGAGGGATCCTCTTCGTTGATCCGGCGCGGCACGTTGACGCCGGTCAGCACCACGCCGAGCTTCTGCGCGGCGCTCAAATCCTGGGCGCGCGGCGTTCGCGTGCCGGCGGCGCTGAAACGCGTCATCGAGCGGCCGTGCAGGATTGCCATGCCGTTCAGGAGCGCGAAGACGCCCACACCCAGGCCCAGCGTCGCGCGACGCAGCCGCGGGCTAGACATGGCGCAATGCCTCCGCCGGCTTCAGCAACAGCCTCACGCGAACAGCCCCACCTGACCGCCGGTGTGCCAGAAGAGCACCGTCTGACCCGCGGCGAATCGGCCGGCGCGAAGGTACGCAATCAAGCCTGCCAGCGCCTTCGCCGAGTAGGTGTGATCGACGAACAGCGCTTCGGTGCGCGCCGCGAGCTGCTGCGCCTCGCGCGACGCGCCGGTCGCGAGGCCGTAGCCTTCACCGACGAAGTCGTCGTCGACCTCGAGCGCGATCGATGACGCCAGACGTGCCGCATCGAGCGGGAGCAGTTCCCCCATCCCGGCAATGATGCCGCGGATCTTGGTCGCGAGCGCTTCGGCCGGATCGTCGGCGCTGATGCCTACGACCAGCGTGTTCAAACCGTGCAGCGCGCAGCCGGCGGCCAGGCCGGCCTGGGTGCCGCCGGACGATGTCGCGTGGACGATCACGTCGGGCGGCTCCGACTGCCGGAGCAGCTCTGCGATCGCGTCGACGAAGCCGAGCGCGCCCAGCGGCGTCGATGCGCCCAGCGGGATCACGAACGGGCGGCGGCCTTCGGAACTGAGCCGCGTGGCCACCTCCTGGAGCCGCGGCGCGCGTTGCTCGCGCGTCGCGACGTACTCGAGCTCGGCGCCGAGAAGCTGGTCGAGGAGCGCGTTGGCCGTGGGCCGAGGCTGCGGGTCGCCGTTGGCGACGATCACGCAGCGAAGCCCCAGCTTGGCGGCGACCGCGGCGGTGGCGCGGCAGTGGTTGCTCTGCACGCCCCCGGTGGTAACGAGCGTGTCGGCGCCTAGGGCGAGCGCCTGCGCGGCGACCAGGCGCAGCTTGCGGATCTTGTTGCCGCCGAATCCCACGCTGATCGCATCGTCGCGCTTGACCAGCAGCCGAGGTCGCGCGCCGAGCGCCGCCCGCAGCCGGTCCATGGGCTCGAGCGGCGAAGGCGCTTCGGCGAAGGGCAGGCGCGGGAGGCTCTCGAGAGCGCGAAGGGCGGGGTCCACGATGGCCGGCGCCAACAGTCTATCCGCCTTCTATACTGTGCCGATGCGAAAGCTCGCGATCTGCCTGTCGGTGCTGCTGCTGTCCCCAAGTGCTGCCGCGCAATCCCTGAGAGGGGAAACGGTCTACCGGATGACGCTGCTGCGCGCCGCGCCGGGCCGGCTGCTCGACCTGGTCGCGGCGCTGCGCTCGAACAGCGCCCTCGCGCCATCCGCGAAGTCGTTGCTGCTGCGCCATGCACAGGGCGATCACTGGGACCTGATGCTGCTGGCGCCCAGCGAGCCCGCGGCGCTGCTCGCGCCCGTGGCCGACGAGGCGCTCGTCGCTTGGCAAGAGGACGAGATCGTGCGCGGACCCGATCTCGCGAAACTGGATGCGTTTTCTGGCGCCACGCTCTTCCACGCCGAGATGTTCCACTCCCTGCCGGGAAAGCGTGCCGAGCTCTTGAAGGAGCGCGAGATGGAAAACGCCTACCTGCACGCTCTCGGCCGGCCCACCAACGCCATCTTCGTGCGCGGCTCCGGCGCGTCCTGGGACTCGTTTACGCTGGGCGCGTATCGGAGCTGGAAGCACTACGCCGAGCGCGACGACATTCCGCGCGAGAAGTCCGCCGAAGCCGCGAGGACTGCCGGATTCCAGAACGAGGAACAGATCGGCCCGTATCTGCGCTCGCTGATCCTCGATCACCACGACTCGCTGTTGACGCGAGTCAAGTAGAGCGCTTCTAATACGTTTGCCGGTCGATCGGTCGGCGCCATTCATAGCAAGAGCCCGTAGGAGAGTGGAGCGTTGAACCGCGTGCGCGCACGCATCACGTCGCTGGGTGTCTACGTGCCCGAGCAGGTGGTGACCAACGCCGATCTCGAGATGCGCGTCGACACCTCCGACGAATGGATCCGCACGCGCACCGGGATCGAGGAACGCCGCTTCGCGGCTCCGGGAACGCCGACCAGTGACCTGGCGCTCCGGGCCGCGCGCCAGGCGCTCGAGAAGCGCGGTATCGGGCCGGATGACATCGACATGATCGTGGTGGCGACGGTCACCGCCGACATGCACTTCCCGGCCACGGCCTGCCTCCTGCAAGAGAAACTCGGGGCGAAGCGCGCCTGGGGTTTCGACATCTCGGCGGCGTGCTCCGGCTTCGTCTACGCGTTGACGATCGGCGCGCAGTTCGTGGAGAACGGCACCGCCAGGAGGGTGCTGGTGATCGGCGCCGACGTGATGACGTCGATCCTGAACTTCGAGGACCGCTCGACCTGCGTGCTGTTCGGCGACGGTGCGGGCGCCGTGCTGCTGGAGCCCGGCGACGACGGCAGCGGACTCCTCGACTTCGCGCATGAGGTCGACGGCTCAGGAGGGCCGTTCTTGAACATGCCCGGGGGCGGCAGCGCCTTTCCGCCCACCCACGAAAGCATCGACAAGCAGCTCCACTTCGTCCACCAGGACGGCGGGCACGTCTTCAAGTACGCGGTGCGCAAGATGGCGGAGGCCTCGAAGAGCCTCCTGGACAAGAACGGCATCGCGCCCGAGCAGCTCGACCTGTTCGTCGCGCACCAGGCCAACCTGCGCATCATCGATGCGGCCCAGGAACGGCTGGGCCTGCCCGACTCCAAGGTCGTGAAGAACATCGCCAAGTACGGCAACACCACGGCCGCCACGATTCCCCTGGCGCTCGGCACGGCGCTCGACCAGGGTCGCCTGAAGCCCGGACACCTCGTTCTGATGACTTCTGTCGGCGCCGGCTTCACCGTCGGTACGGCCCTGATTCGCTGGTCGGGAGTGAACTGGGGGAATTAGTCGTCGACGAATTCGTGCTCGGCGAGGCGTACCGTGAGAACCGGACACGGGGCCTTGCGCACGACGCGTTCAGTGGTCGAGCCGAACAGCGCCTGGTCGAGGACGCCCTTGCCATGGGTGCCCAGCACGATCATGTCGATCGCCTCCTCGCGGGCGACGCGCATGATCTCGATCGAGGGTTTGCCCTGGACCACCTCGGTGCGGGTGGTGACGCCCTTGGCGCGCGCTTCCTGCTCGAGCTTGCCGAGCTCCTTCCTGGCGAAGGCGGAGAGCTCCTCGAAGACCTCGGCCATCGGCACCGGGAACAGGTCGTTCGCGTAAGGAGCCGCGAAGTTTTCGACCACGTGCACCACCAGCAGCTCGGCCTCGTATTCGCGCGCGAAGGAGATGCCGTAGCTGAGCGCGTGGCGCGCCCCCTCCGAAAAGTCGGTCGGCACCAGGATCTTCTTGAGGTTGATCACGCCCCCCGATCTTAGCGCCGTGGCTTGCGGCTGGGCTATCCTTTCGGTGTCTCCATCATGTTGTTTCTGAGCGGCCTGATCCGGATCGTCGTCGTCTTGCTGGTGGTGCGCTTCGTGCTGCGGGCGATCGCATCGTTCTTGCGCCCCAAGAGCCGAACGCAGGCCGCCGGCGCGCCCGAGCCTCGGTCGCTGCAAGGCGACATGGTCCGCGATCGGGTCTGCAACACTTTCGTCCTGAAGGACCGCGCGGTGCGGGCCATGGTGGCCGGGGTCGAAGAGTCCTTCTGCTCGGTAGTGTGCCGGGACAAGGCGACAGGCGCCCTGCCCAAGGCGGGATAGCCGATGCTCGAATGGCAGATCCGCGCCGAGATCGTTGAGATCGGCCGCCGCCTCTACGCGCGCGGCCTGATCAGCGGCCACGAGGGCAACATTTCGGCCCGGGCTCGGAACGAGATGTTCATCACGCCCGCGGGCGTCTGCAAGGGCTTCCTGACGCCCGAGATGATCGTGCGCGCCGACCTCGAGGGCCGTCGCCTCGAGGGGATGCAGCGCGTCTCGACCGAGGTCCTGGTGCACACCGCGATCTACGCGCGGCGGGATGACGTGTCCGCCGTGGTTCACGCGCATCCACCCACCGCGACGGCCTTCGCTGTGGCTGGCATCGCTCTCGACCGACCGCTCTTGGCCGAGTCGGTGGCGGTTCTGGGCGGCGTGCCGGTCGTGAGCTACGCGATGCCCGGCACGCCGGAGTTCGCCAAGCGCATCGGCGACGCCATCTGCGGGGCCCACGGCCTGTTGCTCGCGAACCACGGCGGGTTGACCGTCGGCGACACACTGGAGCAGGCCTGGGAGCGTATGGAGACGCTCGAGCAGCTCGCGCGGATCGAGCTCGCCGCGCGACAGCTCGGCAGTCCTCGTGAGCTGCCCGCAGAGGAGGTCGAGAAGCTGAAGGCTCTCGGCTATCCGCCCTTCTGTCGCGAGGGCTGACTTGACTCTCCCCCTGGGGCAGTGCAGATTGCCCCTTCTACGGAGGCAGCATGGGTGAAGCACTAGGGATGATCGAGACGCGGGGCCTCGTGGCGATGGTCGAGGCGTCGGACGCGATGGTGAAGGCCGCGAAGGTCACCCTCGTGGGATACGAGAAGATCGGATCGGGTTACGTGACGGCGCTGGTGCGCGGAGACGTGGCCGCGGTCAAGGCCGCGACCGACGCCGGCGCGGCAGCCGCGCGCCGCGTGGGCGAGCTGGTTTCGGTGCACGTGATCCCGCGACCGCACTCGAACCTGGAAGACGTTCTCCCGATCGGCAAGGCCGGCAAGTAAGCCGACGGAAGGCGACCGGCGCCGGCTGTCTGGCGCCGGCTCTTCATGATCCTGGGCCGCGTCGTGGGAACCGTGGTCGCCACTCGAAAGGACGAGCGCCTTTTGGGGACGAAGCTGCTCGTGGTGCGCCACGTGGACCCGCGTGGCAAGGACGAAGCCGGCTACATGATCGCGGTCGACACGGTCAACGCCGGGCCGAACGACAAGGTGCTGATCGTCACCGGTTCCTCCGCGCGGATGGCGTCGGGCCTCAAGGACGTTCCGGTGGACGCGGCGATCGTGGGTGTGGTCGACGCCGTGGACACCACGGGCTGACGTGCTGCTCGCCAAGGTGGTCGGCACGGTGGTGGCATCCCGCAAGGATCCGGGGCTGCAGGGGGTCAAGCTGCTCGTGATCCAGCCGCTCGCGAACGATCACAAGCCCCAAGGAAAGCCGCTGGTGGCCCTCGATTCCGTTGGCGCCGGCGCCGCCGAGGAGGTCTTCTACGTGCGCGGCCGCGAAGCGGCGTTCCCGTTCATGCCGCGCGAGGTCCCGTCGGATGCCACGATCATCGGGATCGTGGACGAGTGGAGCGCGTGAAGCCACGATGCTGATCGGGCGGGTCGTCGGCAACCTGGTGGCGTCGCAGAAGAACGAGAAGCTCGAAGGCGCCAAGCTGCTGCTCGTCCAGCCGCTCGACCTGCAAGGCGCGGCTCGCGGGGTGACGGTGCTCGCGATCGACGGAGCGAACGCCGGCGTGGGCGATCGCGTGCTCTTGATTCAGGACGGCCGCTCGGCGCAACTGGTGCTCGACAAGGGCACCGCGGCCGTGGATGCCGCGGTGATCGGCGTGATCGACCACGTGGAGATTCACGCGTGACCATGGACGAAGCCCGGATCCGGCAGTTGTCCGAGGAAGTGCTGTCCCAGCTTCGCGACGGCAAGAGCGAAGAGGTCACGGATCTCGAGGCCCGCGTCGCGATGCTGGAGGCCGCGGTTCGCCGGCTTCAGGGCGGCGCCACGGATGCGCCCGCCCCGACGACGCTGGTCGTGGTGTCGGCAACGGCGCCGGCGCATCCGGCGTTTGGCCTGCTCGGCCCGAGCGGCGGCGGCGGCGGCGCGTGCGTGCTCGAGCCCGACAAGCCGTGCGTCGGCTCGGGTCAGTGCCGCAGCTTCGGCCACTAGGGCTCGCGCCGCAGTCCGACGAGCGTTCGTGCCAAATCGGCCAACGCCGCCGCCGCCAACTCCGCGCCCAGCGGGGACGGGTGCAGGCCGTCGCCGGTCGTGTAGAGAGCCGAGGGACTCGCGCAGCCTCCAGGCGCAGCGCACCGAGCCGCGTAGTCGCTCTGGAACGCGGCGCTCAGCGCCCGCGTCGGAAAACCGTTCCGCCGCGACAGCCGAACCACCTTCGATCGTTCGTCGAGTCGATACCGCGGCCCGGTCGGATGCCCCGAATCGACGATCCGATCCTCGAGAAACATGGGCCAGATCGCGATCGCGACCTGGAAGCCGTGCTCTCGCCTCAGTAGCGCGAGCTCGCGGAACCCGGTCTCCACGTTGTTGCCTCCGATGGCCTCCTTGTTGCGCCGCTCGGCCCAGGCAGGATCGAGCTCGTCGCGGTAGTGGAGCAGGTTCGTCCGCAGGCTCAGAAACCGGAAGAAAGACGAGTGGATGAAGAGCCGGTCCGCCAGCGGCCGTTGGCGCAGCTCGCGAGACACCTGCCCGCTGTAGTCGTCGTAGTCGTTCGACACAATCAGCCGGCGCTTCCCCGGAACGCGCTCCACGCGGCGTTCGACGTCCCGCTGTCCGTCGGCGTTCGTGTAGGGGAAGCTCTCGCGAAGGTTGGGGCTCCGATCGTCGCGATAGTTCGCCTTGAACTCGTAGCCCAGCAGAGGGTTCTCGGTGGCACGGTAGGCGCTCTTCGCGACGCCCGTGCGAAGCCGGTGAACCTCGGGCGCCAGATGACCCAGCCGGACGAAGCCCTCCGCAAGGCCGAGGCCGAACACGGTCGAGCCGATGAGGAGGAACAGTTTGGGGCCGGCTTGCGACACGGGCTGGCGATGATACGGCAATCGTACGAGCGGCTCCGGACCTGAAACGAAGGCCTCCGCGGCTAGGATGCGGCCGTGAGCCCGCGCTCGATCCTGCACCTCGACATGGACGCCTTCTACGCGGCGGTCGAGCAGCGCGACCGCCCGGAGCTGCGCGGCAAGCCGGTGATCGTGGGCGCGGA
>CAZVOI010000180.1:0-1844 GCA_964628275.1 uncultured Acidobacteriota bacterium
CACGAACTCGATCGAGAGGCTGCGCATGCGGGTGTCGTCGAACCCGGCGATGTCCTGCGCCCCGCCCGGAGCCTCCAGATCGTTGTTGCCGTCGACCTTCTGGTAGCTGGCGTTGAGCGTGAGGTCGGCGCGATCCTTCACCAGGTTGAGCGTGCCCCCGAGTCCGAACGTGTTCGCCGCGTCCTGTATCTTCGAGGTCCACAGCGATGCGGCCGACGGCGCGCCCGTCGGGCCGCGCTGTGCGCCGCGGGCATCCGAGCCCAGGAGCTCGCGACTGGCGTAACCGAAGAGGTTCAGCCGCTCGGCGGGGGAGTAGTCGGCCTCGGCCGAGAGCGTCTCGGTGCTCGCGTACTGGAGGCCGTACTGAGTGGCGTAGTAATCCTGGGTGCCCTTCATGTAGGAGAGCATCACGCTGGTCGAACCCGGGGTCAGCATCAACTCGCCGCCGTAGCGGCGGCTGTCGCGCTTGGATTGATCGAAGCGGCGCAGCTCGCTCAACAGCGTGGGCGGCTTGCCGTTCGGATACGAGGAGCTCTCGCCCGCGCGCGGCAGGTACAGGTCGTAATCGCGCGAGCCCCATTGCACCAGAGCCCGCAACAGCGCCCAGTCGTTGGGGCGCAGGTCGGCGCGGACGTGGAACAAGCCTTCGGTGGTGCGCTGGGTCTCGCGGTAGGCGCGGTCCCAGCCCTCGTAGGAGAAGCCGGCCTCGACGGTGGCGCGACCCCACTCGTAGGCCGCCGCCGCGAACAGGCGGTCTTTTGTGTAGGCGTACGGAACGCTGATCCGCGCGTTGTAGTTCCACACCCCGTCGTAGTAGGCCTCGCCCGGAACCGTCACACGCGGCGTGTCGTTGGTGAGCTGGTAAGAGCGGAAACGGGCGCTGAACACGAGGCCTTCGAGCGGACGCGAGCTGAAGCTGTACGACTGGGAAAACGTCTGGATCGACCCGTCCAGGCTGCTCACCGGCAGCGAAGCCGGGTCGCTGGCGCGCACGGGCGAGGTGATCGCGGTGTTGGTCGAGTACGGTTGGAAGCCCTCGTCCTGGCGCCACTCGCCGACGGCCAGGTCCGCGTTGAAGCGCGTCCGGCCGGGGAGCTTCACCTGGAAGCCGAGCGAACCGCGCACGGCTTCGTTGTCGGGCGGCAGCGCGATGCGGCCGTCGCGCGGTCCATCCACGCCGAAGGGCGACGGTCCGTAGATCGCGTTGAGCGCTGTCGAGTCGGCCGCGCGAAACGGGTTCGCGAACGTCACGCTCGTCAAGTCGTTGGCAAAGCGGCTGTATGAAAGCGAGCCGCGCACCAGGCCGAAGCTTGGCTTCCACTCGGCAGAGGCTGTGACGTCGTCGGTCCGATACTGGATCGGTTCGGCGATCTCGACCACGTTGCCGTAGCCGAACGAGGCGCCGGCCACGCGGTCGCCGTCGCGGTTCTCGAAGGAGTAGCTGAGCTTGGCGTCGACGTCTTCGCTGCGCGCCAGCCTCACCTCGAAGCGGCCGCGCTCGCGCAGCAGCTTCACGTCGAGACTGTTGGCCCCCGCCAGCGACGCGTTGGCCAGTCCCGTCAGGAAGCGGCCGTCGACCAGGGCCGGCTGCAACGCGAACTGCCGCTCGAGCGCCGCCTGGTTGCGAGCCTGGCTGCCCGACGGGGCGACCAGGGTCCCCGGGCTGGAAGGCGAGAGGATCGAGAGCGCGTCGTTCGTGAAGCGGTGCGGGATGCGCTGGTAGCCGCCCGAGATCGTGAATGCGCCGGGCTCGATCGCCGCGGCGTAGCGCGCGTCGTTCCGGCCGCCGTTCACGACGCGCACGTCGTAGGGAACCTTGCCGAGGCCGATTGCCCGCGCGTAGG
>CAZVOI010000181.1:0-5885 GCA_964628275.1 uncultured Acidobacteriota bacterium
TGCCCTGATCCTGGGCGGCGCGGCGCTGGTGGTCGGAGGGGCCGTCGTGGCGGCGCCGAACGATACGACGACGCTCGCGACGACGACGACGGTTTCCACGGGGGCCACGACCACGACCACGACGACGACCACGCCGACGACGACCACGACCACGCCGCCGCCGCCCGCGCCGCCGACGACGACCAACCCGGTTTCGCCCTTCAGCCCCGCGCCGCCGGAGATGCCCCGAAACTAGACTAGAGGGGCGCCACGAAAACGTTCGTGGCCAGCTTCACCGGCTCGCGGACGAGCGTTAGTCGACTGTTACGATCAAGCCGTGGCCTGACCGATCAGCGCCAGTTGGCTCGGCTGGTGTAGGTTTCGCCGCGGCCCGAGGTCACGGCGACGTCGAGGGACCAGTTGTTGGTGCCCTCTTTCCACGTCCCTGACACGTCCGCCAGTAGGCCGCGCTGGCCGGGGCCGACTTCTTTGGCCTGGGCGTTGGCGGGGCCGCCCGTGCGCTGGCCGTTGGTCACGGTTGCGACCGTGAGACCGGTGATCTTGATCGGCTTCTTGCCGTCGTTGGCGAGGTAGACCTTGGCCGTGTAGGGGTCGCCTGGCTTCACGTTCGGCGGGCTGAACTCGAAGTCGACGCGGCCTTGATAGTCGGGGTCCGCGGGCTCGTTGTCGTCGAAGCCAGCCGGGCCCTTCTTGGCCTTGCCGATGAACGAGGTCTTGCCGGCGACGAACGCCTTCCGTAACGACGCGAGAGCCGCGCTCGCCGCGCCCTTGCCTGAGGTCGCCCTGGCGTTTCCGGGCTCGAGCTTCAAGGCCTCGTCGAAGTGCGTCACAGCTTCGGCGTAGTTGCGGGCGGCGACGGAGGCGTCGGCCTTGCCGAGTGCGGTCTGCACCTGCGCCCCGACTTGGGCCGCGAGCTGCGCCGCCGTCGGTGGCGCCGGCGTCGTTGCGGGCGGCGGCGTGGTGGCCGGCGATGGCGTCGGCTTGGGAATCGGCGTCGGTTTCGCCGCCAAGGTCACCGGGGGCTTTGTCGGAATGGCGGCGGCGACGGTCGCGGGCGGTGGCGTCGGGAGGCTGACGACTTCCTCGACGGGAGGAGCCGGCGTTGGGCTCTCGGGCGGCGCGGTCACGTCGGGAGGCGGAAGCGTCGTCACCGCGGCGACCGTGGCAGGCGGAGACGGCAGGGGCGTCCCCTTCTGTCCCATGAAGTACCAACCGCCAGCAACGAGAACGGCGACGACGACGAAACCGATCGCACCGTAGACGACGGGGGACGAGCCGCCGCCGCCGCGAGGAGCCGGGCGCGGCGCAGGCCGTGGCGCGGCAGCCACCCTCGGAGCAGCCGGAGTTGTGGGTCGGCGTGGGATCCCGGCCTTCTTGACCTCGGGCTTGGGAACCGGGGGTTTGGCTTCGGCTGGCTTCGGCGGTGAGGGTGCGGTGACTGGCGCAGGCGGCGCCGGCGCGGCCGGCGGCGCGGCGGGTGTCTCGTCGACGATGACCTCGTGCTCGATCGGCGCAGCCGGAGCCACGGCGATCGTGGCCAGTTCCTCGGAGAAGAACGCCGGCTCTTCGGCGAAGAAGGCGGGCGGTTCGCTGATCGTTTCCGGAGCCGGCTCGGGAGCGGACGGCGCCACGAGAACGGTATCTGGCTCGGGTTCGTCGATGAACGCGACGGCCTGAGTCTCGGCGCTCACCTCGACCACCGGCTCGATGGGAAGCGGTGGCGGTTCGGAGGATTCGGCGAACTCGAACGCTTCGGCGGGGGCGGACGCGGGTTCAGGGGTGACCTCTACCGCGGACTCCTCGAACTCGAATCCGGAGTCCGCCAGCGGAGGCGCAGCGCCGACCATCGTTTCGGCCGGCTCTTCCGCGCGGAATGATTTGAGAGTCGGCGGAGCGGGCTCGGACTCGGCGAACAGCGGTGGCTCGGCCGCCGACTCCTCGATCGCCGGCGGCGACGCTACCATCTCCCCGAAATCGGTAGGCTCCATCTCGACGGGCCCGGATACGACCGGCGGCTCCTCGAAAGCAGGCGGTTGAGCCACGATCGTTTCGGCCTCGGGCGCCATCTCCATTTCGGCGGGCGGACCCTCCTCGCTCGAGATCGCCGGAGTGGCGAGCGGGACTCCCGAACCTGGGAGCGAGACCTGGATCATCACGGAGGCTTCGTCGCCGGGTGATCCGAGCCAGAGGATGTCGCCGTTCCGAAGCGGCGCCTTCTCGGCGACGCGATCGTCGTTGATGTAGATGCCGGTCGGGCTGTGGGTGTCGAAGACAGTGCAGCCTTCGGCGTCGAGCCAGATCCGCGCGTGGATCGGACTGATGCCCGGCGCGTCGATGAAGAAGGGGCACGACGAATCCGAGCCGATCAACAGGTTGTCGATGGTGTCCATCTCATAGTTGGTCCCGGACTGCGGGCCGTTGAGGATGGTGAGATTCGGTTTGGAGGGATCCGGCATGGTTCTGGGGGCGGGCAATGGGATTCTAGGAAGGGCCAAGGTCGGGGTCAACATCGCCGCCCGGCAAACGGTCGCGTGCCATGATCAACCCCGCGAGAGACGTGACCGTCAGCGCATTGGCGGGAATCTGCCAGTTGAAGTCGACGAGCGCCGTCGTGCACGTGGCTGCGAACGCTCCCAAGAGGCCCGCGCCCAGAGCGCTCTCGACGGAGCTGCGGAGCGCCGTGCGCCAGAGCATGACCAAGAGCGCCAGGGCGCACGCCCCGCCCAGGAGCCCCCCCTCGATCAAGATCTGGAGATAGTCGTTGTGGGTCTGATCGTACGTGTAGAACTTGTCGATCGACTGGCGCGAGCGATACACGGGACCCATCGCGTTGAAGCCGGTGCCGAACAGCAGGAAGTCGGGGAGCAAGCGGCTCTGATCCTCCCAGAAGACGACGCGGCTCGCGTGCAGGGAACGACCCTCCAGAGCCTGCTTGAACCACGAGACATCGACCCAGGCGAGAGAGATCCCCGCGACCGTCGCGGCGAGTGCTAACGCGGCGCCGAAGCGGCGCCGAAACGCCACGGGAAAGGCTAGGAGCGAGACGCCGAGCGCAACGACGCCCGCGCGCGACCCGGCGGCGAGCACGCCTGCGGCAGTGAAGATCGCGAGCGCCAAATGGCGAAAGATCGCAGCGCCGGACGAATCTCCAAGCGCCGTCCAACCCCGCGCACGGCGACCCCAGCTCTTTCGCATCCGAAGAAAGGCGTCGGCCGCGAAGCCCAGCGCGAGCGGCACCGCCATCACCACGTGGCCGACGAAGTGGTTGTGGTTGACGTACGGCCCGAAGACCGCGTAATCCCAGGCGGGCCGGTAGAGGCCGTAGATCTTGCCGGGATCGCCTGAGCCTTTCTGGACGAAGCCTACGATCGTCATCAGCGCGGCGACCGCGACGATGCTGAACGCGAGACGCCGCCCCCAGCGCCGATCGGCGAAATCGCGAAACACGACGCCGTAGAAGAGGCTCAGCCCCAGCAGGAAAGCAAAGCCCCGCACCGTGTGCACCGGGCTCACGCTGATCCCGTGCCACGCGTCGCGGATCGCGTTCGGCTGCGCCCGATAGAAGATGAGCGATCCTGGGCTCACCAGGTCGAGCAGGAACGGTGGCAGCGGTACGAGCTGGACCAGCACCAGCAGGTGCAGCAACAGGATCGAACTCCCTCCGGGGAGCCGTGGTGCCGCTCCTCCCTCCTGTCGCGCCAGGCGCAGCGAGAGTCCCGCGGTCAGGGCGATCAGCCCGAGCAGCACCGTGTAGGCCTGGCGGTGAACGGATCCGAACGCCAACGGGGCCGCGACCAGGAGCAACAGAACTAGAACGCGAACGACGATTCGCGCGGGCCGATGCCGAGACTTGCGCTGGGCGTGCGGCGGCGGGGTGGCCCCCGCGGCGGTCATTTCAAGGGCTCGAGTGCTATGACCTCGCCCTTCGATCCGTAGCGGAGGCGCCGATCGGGCTTCCCGTCTCCGTTGGTGTCGAGGTCTTCGTACTGCAAGCGCCCTTTCTCCCAGTGCTGCCAGCGGTCGAGTTTGCCGTCGCGATCGCTGTCGACGACGACCGACTCGACCCGGCCCGTGGCGCCCACGGCTTCGGTGCGGTCAACGTTGCCGTCGCCGTCTTCGTCGAACTCCTGCTTCGTCGGTTTTCCATCGGGACCGGCGTACGTCCAGAAGTCGGGCTTCGCTCCCTTGCGCGCCGAACCGATCTTCATGAGGACGCCGGAGGGGTTGTAGTAGAGCCAGCGATCGGGCGCGCCGTCGAAGTCGTCGTCGTTCTCGACGACCTCGGGCACGCGCGCGCCGTTGTGGCGCGCGACCTGGTCGGGCTTGCCGTCGCCGTTCCGGTCGTACTCGACGCGGTCGAGGCGGCCTTGCGCGTCGAAGACCGGCTTGTGGGCGCCGCGGGCGAGGAGAACGTATTCCTTGCCGTCGGGGCCCTTGACCATCGGCGCCTGCTGGTCGGGCGCCAGCGCGGGTTTGGCGGCGCCGCAAAAGCCCTCGCAACTGGCGGAGAAGAGCGTCGCGACGAGGGAGACGCGGAGCAGGGAGTTCTTCATGCCCGTGAGCGAGGCGAGGCTAACATCGAAAGGCCGCGGCGCGCGACGCGAGATCAGAGGTCAGGCCGTGGTCGCTCAGGATCGCGCGCGCCGTCTCCAGGCCCGAGCCGAGAGCGGTGCCCGTGGACACGATCGAGGGAAAGGTGCGGTAGTTCCCCGCGAAGTACATGTTCGTCCATGTCGCGCTGCGCAGCGGTGGGTTTCGATAGCCCTTGGTGAAGACGGGCGAGTACATCGGGATGCGCGCGATGTTGGTCCAGAACGCCTCCAACTCGAAGCCGAAGATCTGCTTGAAGTCCTCGCGATATGCGGCGAGCAGGGCCTCGTCGGAGCGCCCGAAGGTCGGCCGGTTGCGGTCATGCAGATGCGTCACGAAGTTTAGGCAGGTGTCGCCGGGCGCGCCGATCGTAGGGTTGAGCGAGCTGAGCGTGAACAGGCCGCACGCCGTGCGGTCGAGAGAGGCGAGGTTCATCCAGTAGAAGTCGGGCGCGATCTTCTGCTTCGTAGCGCAAACGACCGACAGGAGTGCGGTATAGCGGATCTCCTGAAGCTGCGGCGTCGTTTCGCGCGGCACGAGCGTCGTGTAGACCTCGGTGGGCACGGTGCTCACGAAGAGGTCGGCCTCGAAGCGCTCGCCGTTCGCGAGCTCCGCGGCCACGATGCGATCCCCGTCGGTGACGAGCCGGGTGACCGACTCCTGCAAACGGACGGTCACGCCGGCCTGCTCGACGAGCCGCGTAACGCCATCGCACAGCACCTTCGTCCAGTTCGCGTTGGGGATGTAGCCGAGGGGAGTCGAGCCTTCCCGAAAGTGCAGCCGCGCCCCCAACCAGGCCCCGCTGACCTCCTCGCACGGCAGCTCGAACTTTAGGCGCGTCAGTTTCTCGAAGATCGCCTCCCGAATGGCGGGGCTTCCCCAGCCGTCGATCAGATCGCGCGCGCTCGTGTCCTGCCAGTCGCTCCAATCGCTCTTGCCGAAGGCGCGCAGCATCAGGCCAACGAAGCGCAGCTTGTCGCCGAAAGCCATCGGGAAGCGCAGGAACCCGAGCGGGTTGCCGAGATCGTGAAGACCACCCGCGAGCCGGAACAACATGCGGATCCGGCGCCACCGGACCGAGGAGAGCGCCCCGATCCGGTTCAGGAAGTAGAGCAGCGTGCGGTCGCGCTCCAGGATGTGGTGATAGCCGAGCGGATAGAAATGTCCGTCACGCTCGAAGCTGCCGGCGAGGCCACCGAGCCTGGGTGCGCGCTCGACGATCGTGATGTTCTTCCAACCAGCCTCGGCGAGCGCGTGCGCCGTGCCGACGCCGGACAGCCCGCCGCCGAGGATGA
>CAZVOI010000182.1:0-2179 GCA_964628275.1 uncultured Acidobacteriota bacterium
AAAGGCGCCTGGAGTCTTCACGTCACTCGCAATTGGCGCCTGACGTTCACGGTGGACACGGCGGAGAACGAGATTCTGGATGTGAACTATGAGGACTACCACTAGTCGGGCAAACACACTGCGCATGCTGAATCCGCCGCACCCGGGAGCCTTCATCGCCACCGAGGTCATCAAGCCGCTCGGCCTCACAATCGCCGCGGCGGCGACAGTGCTCGGTGTGTCGCGCCCCGCGTTGTCGAACTTGCTCAATGGCAACGCCGACCTCTCCGGCGACATGGCCCTTCGCATCGAAAAGGCCTTCGGCTTGAAGATGGACACGCTGATGCGGATGCAGTCGTCCTACGACATCGCCCGCACGAGGGAGCGACAGAACACCATTCGCGTCCGCCGTTATCAGCCCTTGGAAGCGCGTCCCCTAAGAGCGGCCCGCGCGTAATCGCAAGAGGACACCCTACGAGGTTGAAGTGACACCATCTCTCATCAACATCCTCAGCGCCGAGCTGGTCGAAGACTTTCGCATTCGGCTCCGTTTCGATGACGGCACCGAGCAAACCATCGATTTCAAGCCGTTCCTGTCGAATTCGGTCCACCCTGACATCCGCGCCTGGCTGGACCCGAACCAGTTTGCGAAGTTCCGCGTCGAATACGGAGAGTTGGTATGGGGTGACTACGAACTCTGCTTCCCTATCATCGACCTCTACCGAAACAAGATCGATCACCGGGGCTCGCTCGACGCCGTAGCGTAGCTCTTGGCGCCGGTCCGGCGCCGACAGCCAGGCGCGCGCCAATAGGGGCCGGACCGCGTGGCCGCCCGAGCAGGTCGGGATCAAGAGCCACTAGACTGCATGGACTCTGACCCTCACGCCCGGTGCGCGTCTCGGACCCTATGAAATCACCAGCGCGATCGGCGCAGGCGGGATGGGCGAGGTGTTCCGCGCTCGCGACACGAAGCTCAACCGCGACGTGGCGATCAAGGTCCTACCTGAGGCCTTCGCGTTGGACACCGAGCGCGTGGCGCGGTTCCGGCGTGAGGCGCAACTCCTCGCCGCCCTCAACCATCCGAACATCGCGGCCATTCACGGACTCGACGAAGCCGACGGCAGGATGTTCCTCGCCCTCGAGTTGGTCGAAGGTGAGGACCTCGCGCAAAGACTGAAGCGCGGCGCGATTCCGGCCGCTGAAGCGATCGGCATCGCGAAGCAGATCGCCGAAGCCCTCGAAGAAGCCCACGAGCACGGCATCGTCCATCGCGACCTCAAGCCCGCGAACGTCAAGGTCACGCCCGACGGCAAGGTGAAGGTCCTCGACTTCGGCCTGGCCAAGGCCCTCGAAGGCAAGAGCGCTGGAGCGGCGGCCAGCTCTCAGTTGTCGCACTCGCCCACGATGTCGCGCCATGCCACGGAGGCGGGGCTCATCTTCGGCACCGCGGCCTACATGTCGCCGGAGCAGGCGAGAGGGAAACCGGTAGACAAGCGCGCGGACATCTGGTCGTTCGGCGTGGTGCTGTGGGAGATGCTGACCGGCAAGCGGCTCTTCGTCGGCGAGACGGTGAGCGACGTGCTGGCCGCGGTGCTGACCCGCGAAGCGGATCTCGGCGCGCTGCCGGCGGAGACGCCACCGCCGATTCGCAAGCTGCTGCGCCGCTGCCTGGAGAAGGATCGCAAGCGACGGCTCGCGCATGCCGCGGATGCGCGGCTGGAGCTCGAAGACGCGCTGAACGCACCCGCCGCAGACCCGACCAGCGCTACCGCCGCACCCGCGGCCCGCGTGCGCCTGCTGTCGGCGCTGGTCGCAACACTCAGCGTCGCACTGATCGCGGCCCTTCTCGCGTGGGCCCCTTGGCGGCCCGCGCCCTTGCTCCCCGAGACGCGCCTCGACATCGTCACCCCCCCCACCGGCGATCCCATGTCGTTTGCTCTCTCGCCCGACGGCCGGCAGATCGTCTTCGAGGCCTCGGGAGAGGGCGGTTCCCGCCTGTGGCTGCGGTCGCTGGCGACGACGACAGCGCAGCCGCTGGCGGGCGCCGAGGGCGGACGCTATCCCTTCTGGTCGCCCGACAGCCGCTCCATCGCGTTCTTCGCCGGGAGTGCGCTAAAGCGGCTCGATCTCGGCGGCGGTGCGCCGCAAACCTTGGCACCGGCGGTCAACGACCGCGGCGGAACCTGGGGCGCGGACGTCA
>CAZVOI010000183.1:0-4430 GCA_964628275.1 uncultured Acidobacteriota bacterium
CTCGGCGCCGCCGCGCAGCGACGGCTGGGCGTAGACGCCGCCCTTCTCGAGCCAGGCGAGCTGGTCCACCCGGAAGTACGGCGTCATGCTGATCGAGAAGCCGCCGTAGGCGTAGAGCCAGACCGGGTTCCTGCCGTCGAGCGCCAGGCCCTTCTTGGCGGTGACGAACATCGGCACGCGGGTGCCGTCTTTCGAGGGGTAGAAGACCTGGCGCGTCTCGTAGCGGTCCGGGTCGAAGGGCGGCCGCGCCGACTCGAAGCCGGCGGAGCGCTTCTCCTTCAGGTCGTACCGGAAGACGCTCGACGGGAAGAGCGGCGAGGTGACGAAATAGAAGAGCTCGGCCTCGGTCTGCCGGCCGCTCATCCCGGCCACCGTCACGATCCCCGGCAGCGCCAAAGTACCTTCGGCCTTTCCGTCCAGAGCGAAGACGCGCACCTCGCTCTTCACGTCCACCAGGTAGAGCGCGAACAGGCGGTCGCCGGCCACCACCGCGCTCTCCAGCGCGTTCTTGGATTCCGGCACCAGCGTCTTCCAGCCCGCGCGTCCGGTCTTCGTGCGCGGGTCGATCGTGATCACGCGGCGGTTGGGCGCGTCGAGATCGGTGCGCACGATCAGCGTCGGCCCGACGTTGCCGAGGACGCTCAGCTCGGCGATGTCCTCGTCCACGATCGCGACGATTGGCGCGTCGATCTTCGGGTTCATCGGGTCGCCCAGGTCGGCGACGAACAGCCGGTTCTTCGGGTCGGTGCCGTTGCTGAGCGTGACGATCAGCGTCTTGCCGTCGTCGGTGACGCCCGCGCCGACGAAGTACTTAGGCAGGTCTCTCCGCCAGTAGATGAGCGTGTCCTGGTCCTGACCCGTGGCCACCCTGTGATACCAGACCTGGTGATCCTTGAGCTCCGCTTCGAGCGCCTTGCACTTGGGCGGCTCGGGGAAGCGCGCGTAGAAGAAGCCCTTGCCGTCCTTCGTCCACGAGATGTTCGAGAAGCGGAACCAGCGGACGAGGTCCGGCAGGTCCCTGCCGGTCGCGATCTCGCGCACGTGGACTTCGGCCCAGTCGGCGCCGCCTTCCGAGAGGCCGTAGGCCAGGTAGCGGCCGTCGGGCGACGGGCTCCAGTCGGCGAGCGAGATCGACCCGTCTGCCGAGAGCGTGTTGGGGTCGAGCAGGAGCTTCGGCTCGGCGGTGGGCGATGCGCGCAGGTAGAGCGGCGCCTGCTTCTGCAGGCCGGAGTTCTTCCGGTAGAAGAGCTGGCCGGCCTCGCGTAGCGGCAGCGACACGCGCGGGTAGTCCCAGAGCTCGGTCAGCCGCTTCTTGAAGCCCTCGCGGAGCGGCGCGTTCGAGAGCACGCCGGAGCTGACCTTGTTCTGGACCTCGATCCAGGCCTTGGTGTCGGCCGAGCCCAGGTCCTCGAGCCAGCGATAGGGATCGGCGATCTTCGTCCCGTGGTAGTCGTCCACCACGTCGGCTTTCTTCGTCTCGGGGTACTTCACGACTTGCGCGTGGAGCGACGTGGCGACCACGAGCGCCACGAACAGGGCTTTGCGCATCGTTCCTCCAAAGATCTAGGTTCGCCCCCGGAACCGCCAGGCGTCCTTGCCGACGACCAGCGCGGCCAGCAGCACCGCAAGGACCTCGATCGCGCCGGCCACCACGAACGCGAAGCCGAAGCCCTTCGCCGCGTGCGCCCAGGCGCCCACGATCGGCCCGATCGCGAAGCCGAGCGAGCCGGCCAGGTTGAAGCCGCCCATCGCCGAGCCGCGCGTCTGCGGATCCGACAGCTCGCCGGTCAGCACCATCGCGGGCGGGAACATGATCGAGGCCAGGACGCCGAGCGCGACCATCACGAACCACAGGAGCTGCAAGTCGGCGTAGCCGACCGCGCACAGCACCAGGCCGTAGGCGAGCGAGCCGTAGAAGAGCGGCGGCATCGTCCCGATGCGTTCGGAGAGCCGGCCGGTCCAATACTGGAGGAGCGCGAACGGGAACAGGAAGAGGGCGAGGTAGCGCCCGCGCACCGCCGCGTCGCTCACGCCCAGCGAGCCGAGGTAGAGCGGGAACAGCACGATGAAGAAGCCGACCGTGTAGCGGTCCACGAAATGGAAGAGATACGGGATCAAGAGCCGCGGTTTGCGACGCAGCGTGCCCAGGATCTCGCCGACCCCGGCTTGAGCCCGGACGCGATGGTCCTCGCGCAGCGCCAGGGCGCCCAGCCCGATCAGCAGGAAGAGCGCTGCCGCGCACTCGAGCGGCGCGCGCGCGCCCAGGTGGCGCGTCAAGTAGCCGCCGATCGGCGCGCCCAGCGAGACGCCCAGGATCAAGGCGCCGCCCATCAGCCCCATGTAGCGGCCGCGCTTCTTCTCGTCGGGCTGGTCCAGCACCATCGCCATCAGCGTCGACCAACCCATCACCGCGAACGCGCCCTGGAAGAAGCGCAGCGTCAAGAGCGCCTGCACGCTGCCGACCGCCGCGTACGCGGCGTACAGCGGCGCCGTCAGCAGGAAGCCGGCCACCACCAGCGGCTTGCGCCGGCCGATCCGGTCGCTGAGCACGCCCCAGATCGGCGCGAACACGATGTACGCGATCATCTCGATCGAGAAGAAGAGCGACGCGTCGCGCGCCGTCCCGCCCAGGTCGTCGATCACCAGCTCCTTCAGGCCGGCCACGATCAGCGTCAGGTTCAGCATCGAGACGAGCAGGAACAACGACGGCAGCACCACGCCGCGCGCGACACTGGCGGCGCGCATCTCGGCCGGCGGTGCCAGAACGGCGGGCTGGGCGCTCATCTTGGGAGGTCCACAGGATATCCGGCACGGCGGAGGTGCGCCTCTACCGGCCGCCGGCCCCAGAAGGGCAGCGCCAGCGCGACCTGGCGCGACGCCTCGCGGCGCAGCGTCAGTCGCAGCCGGTTCAGCCGCGAGACCACCACCGCCTCGATGCCGGCCCGCGGATAGAAGGTGACCGGCCGGTACGACTCGATCTTCGGCCATTTCGGGTGCGCGGTCAGCTCTTCGGGCGCGTCGGCGGCCCAGCAGGTGAAGACGTCGCGCATCTCGGCGAGACCCGGCGTCGCCTGCGGTCGCAGGTAGAGCCGCGACGGGCCGCCCGGCCCGCCCAGGCGCTGCGCCACCGCCGCCACCAGCGGGCCGACGATGCCGCCCGCCACCAGCACGATCGTCGCCGCGCGGCGCAGCTCTTCCTCGGAGCGCCGCTCCACCCGCACGATCGCGAGGTCGGTCACCATCACGTGCTCCGAGTAGGACGTGGCGAGGGTCAGCTCCATCGGGGGACGGGCAGGCGACGGAAGGGCCGTGGCCGCTGCTACCAGGGCAGCGGCTGGCGGTCGCGGAAGAAGCCGCCGCGCGGCCCGTCGTTGGTGAGCGTGGCGAGCCACACGATCGTGTCGGTGGCGTCGGCCAAGCTGCGCGTGGCCTTCGGACCGCCCATCTCGGTCTGCGCCCAGCCGGGACAGCAGGAGTTGACCAGGATGTTCGTGCCGTCGAGCTCGGCCGCCAGGATCCGGGTGAGCGCGTTCAGCGCGGTCTTCGACATGCGATAGGCGGGGTACTTTCCGCCCATCTCGGTGAGCGAGCCGAGCGCGCTCACCACGTTCACGATCCGGCCGTAGTTCTGGCGGCGCATCAGCGGCAGGAACGCCTGCGCCAGCAGCAGCGGACCGATCAGGTTGGTCTCGAAGGTGTCGCGCACCAGCTCGGCGGACACGTGCTCGGCGAAGTCCTTCTTGTCGAGGAACACGCCGGCGTTGTTGATCAGGATGTCGAGCCGGCCGTGATCCTGCTCGACGCGGTCGGCCAGGTCGTGGATCGAGTTCGCGCTGGTCACGTCGAGCTGGCGCGCCAGCGCCTTAGCGCCGTCGAAAGACAGCTCGGCCGCGGTGTCTTCGGCCTTCTTCAGGTCGCGGGCCGCGAGCAAGACCACGGCACCCTGCTTGGCGAGCTGCCGCACCAGCTCCTTGCCGATGCCCCGATTGCCGCCGGTCACGAGCGCGACCGGGGTCTGCTTCATCGGCCGCGAGGCTAGCACGTTTTCTCGACACCCCCCGCCGCTTCGGGGACAATGAAAAGGTGACGAAGCGCGTGCGCGCCGACGGCAAGTTCCTGCGCGTCGGCGAGACCAAATTCTGGGTGAAGGGCGTGACCTACGGCCCGTTCCGGCCGCAGGCCTCGGGTGTGCATCTGCCCGACACGCGCCAGATCGACGCCGACTTTCGGCAGATCCGCGAGCTCGGAGCCAACACGCTGCGGGTTTATCACGCGCCGCCACGCTGGTTCCTGGACATGGCCGGCGCGCACCAGCTGAAGGTGCTGGTGGACGTGCCGTGGTCCAAGCACCGCTGCTTCCTGGACAGCGCCGTGGACAAGGAGAGCGGGCGGACCGCCGTGCGTCAGGCCGCCCAGACCGCGAAGGACCA
>CAZVOI010000184.1:0-1648 GCA_964628275.1 uncultured Acidobacteriota bacterium
GCGATGGGCGTGGCTCGACCGCGAAGGAGCCAAATCATGACCAAACTTTCCGATGCGCAACTGGTGGTGCTGTCCGCCGCGTGCCAACGCGACGACCGCTGCGTCTACCCGCTGACGACCAAGGCCAAGGGCGAGGCGGCGGCGAAGATTCTCAAGAGCCTGCTGAAGAAGAAGCTGATCGAGGAAATGCCGGCCCGCCGGCCAGTCCAACTGGGTGGCAGCATCTCCTATCACGTGTGGCGCGAGGGCAAGGACGGGCCGCTGACGTTGCGCGCCACCGACGCCGCCTGCGAGGCGCTCGGCATCGAGCGCGACGATGTCCCCGCCATCAAGGACGCCGACCCCGCCGAACCGAGCGTCGGCATCGGCGACCCCGCGCTGGCGGAACAACCCGAAGCACGGGCCAACGCGGCGTCATGGCCCTCGGGTCCAGCGAGCAAGCGCGCCAAGAAGCATCGCGTTGCCGTGAAGGCGCGCGGCACGAAGACCGAAACCGCGTCGAGGACCGGCCGTGGCGACAGCAAGCAGGCGCGCTTGATCGAGATGCTGAAGCGGGCCAAGGGCGCCAGCATCGCCGAGATCGCCGAGGCCTTCGGCTGGCAGCCGCACACGGTGCGCGGCGCCATCGCCGGGGCGTTGAAGAAGAAGCTCGGCCTCGACGTTACGTCGGAGAAGACCGAAGGGCGTGGTCGAATCTACCGAATCGCCGGGGCCGTGTCGTGAAGACGATCCGGGTCGGCGACGCCACCTATCGGGCCATCGCCGAGGAGGCGATTCTGCCGTTCCACTCGACCGCGGCGCGTCAGCCGGACGGTTCCTGGCTGGTGCCGGTCGAGGACGACACCTACGACCTGTTCCAACAGGCGCGCCTCGCCGGCGAGAGCGACGACGACATCGTCATGCGCGCGATCCGCGATTACCACGGGAAAAAGCCCAACTGACAACTTGTGAGACGGATGCCGCCGGGGCTTCGATTCCGGCGGCGTTCGTTTGGGCGCACGGCTGCCCACGGGCGCGCCACGCGCGCCGTAACGGCCGGGTAGCGGCGGGTGCCACTGCTCGGCGGGAAAGCCGCCGTGCGCGCAACCGGCGGCGACCGGAAGCCAAAGCGTACAGAACCGGAGCCTGCCAAAACCACGCCCAATTCGATCATGGAGTTGCTCGCCCGCGATGCTGATCACCCAGGCCGAATGGGCGCGGGGCCACGGCTTCTCGCGCCAGTACGTGAGCCGGCTGGTCAAGCGCAGCTTGGTGCGCCTGGTCGACGGCAAGGTCGACCCCGCGGCGGCCGATGCGGCCCTCGCGGCCATGCGCGAACCGGCGCGGTCGCCGCGGCGGGTAGGTATGCCGCCAGCCGAGCTTTCGGGTGAGAATTCGGATCGGACGAGGGATAGCCGCCGCGTAGAGCCTCTCTCGCTCCCGCAAGGCGGCGACCTGCCGACGCTGCTGCTCAGGACCCGCATCAAGAGCGAGGTCGAGCGCGGGCGGCTGCTCGAGCTCAAGGCCAAGGTCGAGGCCGGCAAGTACGTCGACGCCGACGAGGTGAAGGTGGCGGCGTTCAACAAGGCGCGGATCGTGCGCGATGCGCTCTTGAGCATCCCGGACCGGCTGGCCGCCGTGCTCGCCGCCGAGACGGATGCGCGGAAGG
>CAZVOI010000185.1:0-2310 GCA_964628275.1 uncultured Acidobacteriota bacterium
CAACGACTTCCGTGCCGAGTTCCTGAAGAAGAAGGCCGAGGCCGACCTCAAGTTCAAGGTCGCCGGCCGCGTTGGATCGGCCACCGACTGCGGCAAGGCCTGGATCCTCTTCGGCGAGCCGGACGACAAGAAATCGAGTGAACGCGCCGAGCCGACACTCGGCAAGCGCCAACCCGAGACCTGGATCTACAAGGACAAGCCGTCGCTGCGCATCAAGGACGGCCAGATGCAGGTGATGTTCGACGAGCAATGCCAGTTCGCCGAGGGCGCCAATCTCGGCGAGCAGCTCCAGCGCCTGGCGGAGACCAGGGTCTCCCGCCCGAGCGTCGAGTTCCGGTTCGGCAAGGACGGCAAGCTGGTCAAGCTCGTCGATCTGTTGCCGAAGCCCACCCTGGCGCAAGCGCTGGTCAAGGAACCGCGCGCCGACTTTCCGCTCGACGTGCAGCCGCAGTACCTGAAGGTCTCCGATGGCGGCAGCGCCCTGATCGGCCTGGTGCACGGCAAGGCCGAGGGCCTGACGACCGCCGCCGTCGATGCGGCCGGAAAGAGAGCGGCGAAGGTGACGATCGCCGCGCTGGCGATCGATCCCGAGGGCCGCGTGCTGGCGAACTACGAGCAGGCGACGCTGGCGCCGATCGAGAACGGAATGTTCACGGCGTGCTATCGGCTCGGCGTGAAGCCCGGCAAATACAAGATCGTCGCCGGCGCGTTGGACGAGACGACCAAGAAGGGCAGCGCCGTGGCCCTGGACGCCGAAGTCCCCGATTTCAACACCGGCGACCTGACGCTGGCCAGCGTGATCCTGGTGAAGGACATCGAGGAGGCGGCCCAGAACGATCCCGCGCATCCTTTCGCCGCGTACCTGCTGGGCACCGCGCGGCTCGTGCCGCGATTCGGCACGAGCTTCTCGAAGGACGACACGCTCTCGTTCTTCTACCAGTACTACGACGCGAAGGTGGACCAGGCGACCGGCAAGCCCTCGGTCCTGGCGACGGTCCAGATCGACAGGGAGGGCCGGCCCGTCGCCAAGGCGGCCGATCAGACGTTCGATCTGGTCGTGGGTGGCACGGTGATCGGGCCGGTGCCGCTCACCAAATACGAACCCGGCAAGTACGTGGTGAAGCTGAAGCTGGCCGACCACGTCGCGAAGAAAGACCTGACGCGCGACGTGCCGTTCGAGATTAAGTAGCCTTTCGGAGTTCCTCGAGCGCCTTCTCGAGGATCTTGTCGGGGCCGGCGCCGGCCACCGCTTCGTCGTCGGGCACATCCACCGGGATCGTGGGGACGATGCCACGACCGTGGATCGCGTTGCCCTTGGGCGTCATGTACTTCGCCACCGTCAGAACCAGCCCGCCTTCAGGGAGGGGAACCGGCTTCTGGACCGGCGCGCGTCCGAAAGTGCGTTCGCCCACGATCGGGCCGCGGCCGGCGTCGAGGATCGCCGCCGCCACGATCTCGCCCGGGCCGGCGGTTCCGGTGTCGACGAGCACCGCCAGCGGCCGGTCCCAGAGCGAGCGCGTAGCGTCGGCGTTCAAGACCTGCTCGGCGACCTTGCGGCCCGATAGCTTCGCCACCACGCCGCCCTTCAAGAATAGCTCGGCGACCTTGGCCGCGTCGGCGGGCGAGCCATAGGCTGCTCCGCGGACGTCGAGCACGATCTTCTGTACGCCGTCGCGCTTCAGCACGTCGATCTCGCCGCGCACCGCCTCGGCCGTCTTCGGACCAAACTCGCGCACCTTCAAATAGCCGGTGCCGTCCTCGAGCCGCTTGCGAACCGGCTCAGCCGCGCCCAGCCGTTCGCGCACAACGTTCATGTCGATCGGGTCGGTGCCGGCGCGCAGAATCCTCAGCTTGACCACCGAGCCCGGCGCCCCGCGCAGCATCCGTTCGCCGGTCACGGCCGCCAGCGGACGCGAGTGCTTGCCGTCGATCGTCTTCAGGATGTCGCCGGGGCGCAGGCCCGCTTTCTCGGCGGGCGAGTCCGGCCGGGTGCCCACCACCATCAGGAAGCCGAAGCGGCGGGTCAGCATCAACCCGATCTCCGCATCGCTCGACTGCGGGCCCTGCTGGTACAGCTTGAACTCGTCCTGGTTGAGGTAGGAGCTGTCTCCGTCCAGCGCCTCGGTGAGGCCCAGATCCGCGCCGGCCATGGCGCGCTCCAGGTTCACGGGCTCCACGTACGCCTCGATCACGATCCGGACCACCTCGTTGAAGACCGCGAGCTGGCCGTACGTCGTGTCGCCGAAGGCGCGGCCGAGCAGCGTGCCGAAGGCGATGTAGCCGGTGAGGCACGTCGAGATCAAAGCGATG
>CAZVOI010000186.1:0-4147 GCA_964628275.1 uncultured Acidobacteriota bacterium
GTCGTCGCCAGCGACCGCAGCCACAGGCGGGAACCAGTACCAGTCGAGGCCTCGAAGACGATCTGCCGGCCGTCGGGCGAGAGGGCAAACGATCCGGGATCGTCGGTGGCGGGGGTGACGATGTCGACGCGCGTCTCGGGAAGTACAGGCGCGGGCCGCCACGGCGCCCACGCGAGAAGGCCCGCAATCAGCGCGACGCTGAGCGTCGCGACCAGCGCCCACGGCAGCATGCGGGCCGTGCGTGCGGCTGTCGCGCCCGTCGGGTCTGCGGCGGGGGCGGCCAGCGCGTCCGCGAGCTCCAGCCGCGCATCCGCGGCATCCGCGAGCCGGCGCTTGCGATCCCTCTCCAGGCAGCGGCGCAGCAGCTTGCGAATCGGCGGTGGCGTCTGCGCTGGCAATGCGCTGAGATCCGGTTCGCGAGTCAGCACCGCGGCCAGCACGTCGCTCACCGTCTCGCCGGCGAAGAGCCGCTTGCCCGTGAGCATCTCCCACAGCACCACGCCGAACGACCAGATGTCCGCGCGCTTGTCGACCGGCTTTCCTCGCGCCTGCTCCGGCGACATGTAGGCCGCGGTGCCGAAGATGAGCCCCGCCTCCGTGGCATGGCGCGACATCGTGGGAGAGTGTGAGAGTTGAGAGTTGGCAGCCGCGCCAGCGCCCTCGCCTTCGAGGGCCTTGGCGAGACCGAAGTCGAGGACCTTCACCTTGCCGTCGGGGGTGACCTTGACGTTCGCCGGCTTGAGGTCGCGATGGACGAGGCCGTGCTCGTGGGCCTCTTCGAGGGCTTCGGCGATCTGCTTCGCGATGCCGATCGCTTCAGCAACGGGAATCGCGCCGCGCCGCAGTCTTTCCGCGAGATCCTCGCCGGTGACGAGCTCCATCACCAGCGCCACAACCACCGACTGCCCTGGGCCTCCCGGGAGAGCTTGCCCAGAGCCTGTCGCAGGGCCCTCCTCGAGGCCGTAGATGGCGGCGATGTTGGGATGATTCAGCGTGGCGAGGATGTGCGCCTCTCGGCGAAATCGGCCCACGCGTTCATTGTCCAGCGCGAAGGCCTCGGGCAGGACCTTGATCGCGACGTCGCGGCCGAGTTTCGTGTCGCGCGCCCGGAACACCTCGCCCATCCCGCCAGCGCCAATCGCGCCGGTGATTTCATACGAGCCGAGCCGAGTGCCGGGCGAGAGGGTCAGAGTCCCTTCAGTCTAGTGGCCCTCGGTCCCGACCTGCTCTGGCGGCCGAGCGGCCCGGCGGGGAGATCAGGGTGAGCCGAATTCGACGGGAACGGCTTCAAATCGATGGTTTGCTCGGTCTCATCATCGAAACGGAGCCGGACCAAGAATCGATCCACTTGCCGACGATCGCATCGGCGAGCGACCAGCGACCTCAGCGTAGCGAGTTTCCGTGACCAGCACCGCGATTCTCGCCCCTGTCCACGCCGCCGCGGAAGATGTGTGCAGGCGTACAATCGACGCCGAAAGGACCTCGTGCGATCACTTAGTGAGGTAGAAGTGATGCGTGCCGGCGCTGCTTCGAATCGAGGGCTTCCGCTTCTCCTTTTATGCGAACGAGCGCCAGGAACCGCCACACGTGCATGTGCGGAAGGGCGGAGGCTCCGCCAAGATCTGGCTGCAGCCGGTGCGAGTCGCCCACTCCTACGGCCTTTCTCCGCCCGAGCTACGACGCATCCGGGAGCTGACCTTTGAGCACCAAGTCTTCTTCCTCGCGAGGTGGCATGAGTACTTCGGTGGTTAGTCCGCCCGAGGCACGGGCGCGCAGCCTCGAATTCGTTCCAGATGCGTTCGTCGTACACCTTCAGGACGGCCGCTCTCTGACGGTGCCGCTGGAATGGTTTCCGTGGCTGCGCGATGCGACGGAAGCACAGCGTAGCCGCTGGGAGCTGATCGACCCGGGCTTCGGAATCCACTGGCCCGAGCTCGACGAGGACATCTCTGTCGCGGGGTTGCTGGGCCTGCCGGATTGATCTAGAGACGAGTGCCGGCCGAGAGGGTCAGAGTCCCCGCAGTCTAGTGGCTCTTGATCCCGACCGGCTCTGGCGGCCAAGCGGTCCCGCCCCCAGGGCGCGCGCCTGGCTGTGGGCGCGGCACGGGCGCGCCCAGAGCTACGCTACGGCGTCGAGCGAGCCCAGTGGTCGATCTTGTTATGAGGTCATCTCAACCTCGTAGGGTGTCCTGCTGCGATTGCGCGCGGGCCGCTCTGGGGCGGCGCGTTTCCAAGGGCTGATAACGGCGGATGGGAATGGTGTTCTGTCGTTCCCTGGTGCGGGCGATGTCGTAGGAGGACTGCATCCGCATCAGCGTGTCCATCTTCACGCCGAAGGCCTTTTCGATGCGAAGGGCCATGTCGCCGGAGAGGTCGGCGTTGCCATTGACCAAGTTCGACAACGCGGGGCGCGATACACCGAGCGCCTTTGCCGCGGCGGCGATGGATAGACCGAGCGGCTTGATGACCTCGGTGGCGATGAAGGCTCCCGGGTGCGGCGGATTCAGCATGCGCATCGTGTTTGCCCGACTAGTAGTCCTCATAGTTCACATCCAGAATCTCGTTCTCCGCCGTGTCCACCGTGAACGTCAGGCGCCAATTGCGAGTGACGTGAAGACTCCAGGCGCCTTTGCGATCCCCGCTCATCCGGTGCGCTTTCCATACCGCGATCGTGCGAAGCTCATCGGCGCTCTCCATGTCCTGGAGAAACGCCAGCATCTTTCGAATCTTGTCCACGGCATCAGGGGGTAGTCCCTTCGGGTTGTCTTCGGCGTACAGGCGCCTCAGGCCCTTGTGGAGGAATCCCCTGATCCGCACCACGTGCAGTGTAGCCTGTCACGTTACACGCTTCAACAGTCTGCGTCGACGTGATCGCGTCGCTAGCGCCTACGGGCGCGTACCGATTGGACTACGTCGAGACGACGCTGGGCGGGGTTTCGCGTAGCCTCGCTACCAGTGCCGATCGACCGTTGGTTCCGCATGCGCCGCGTGCCGATGGCATGGGAGGCCTACGAGGCCCTCCCGCGGCACCCGGCCTACAAGGTCGAGCACCTCGATGGCGTCACGTGGCTGACGCCGCGCGACGCATGCATTCACGCGCAACTGCCGCTCGATCGCACGCGGCCCGCCCGGCCTGCTGACGGTACGGTCGTACGCCGCCTGCGACCCGAGGACTGGGAACCCCTCTCGCGGACCTTCGCGAGCGCCTTCCGCGGCGTGCCTCCGTTCGAGGTGCTCGACGACGGCGTGGCCGCCGAGGCCCTGCGCGAGAGCCTGGACGCCACGCGGCGCGGAGAGGACGGACCGCTCGTGGCAACGGCGTGCTTCGTGGCCGAAGGCGGCCGCGCAGGAGCGAGCCCGTGTGGAGGGCTGCTGACCACGCTCCTGCCAGGCGGGGATCCCGAGCGATGGGACGCCTGGCACTGGAAGGAGGCGCCCGCGCCCGATTGTGTCGAGCGCCGGCTCGGCCGACCCCACATGACCTGGGTGTTCGTGCACCCGTTCGAGGCTCGGCGCGGTGTCGGCGGCGCGCTGCTGGGCGCGGCCATACCAGCGCTACGGGCGCTCGGCTACGGCGTGCTGACCAGCACGGCGCTGGCCGGGAACGTGCCGAGCGTGTTGTGGCACTGGCAGCAGGGCTTCCAACTCGTGAACGCCCGGCGTCGCTGATCGCCGTCCATCCGTGGCAAAGCACGGGTCGCCCCCGGCCGGCCCGCGGCCCCTGGCGCGGTCACTTCTGCTCGATCAGGGCGATCAACCGGTCGACAGCCTCGCGCACGAAGCCGGGGTCCTCGGCGTGGGTGTCGCGCTCGACCACGTCCAAGGCCGCGGGCACGCGGGCCCGAAGCTCCGCAAAGAAGGCGGCGTCGCTCGCCGCGTCGTTGAGCGGCCCGCCCGGCTTCGCATAGCTGCCGGTTCCGGCGAGGGGCAGCATCAGCACCGCTTTGCTCCTTGTGTGCTCGAGCCGCCGGCCGATCTCGCGAGCCACCTCCAGTATCTCCGCGGCCTGCAGCCGGGGGACGAAGATGACCGGGTTGTGGAAGACGTACTTGTGATTCTTGTATTTGTCCGGGACGCTGTTCGGCGGGCTGACCAGCAGGCCGACGTGCTCCGCGCCCCCCGGGCACAGCACCTGGGGCAGGCCCAG
>CAZVOI010000187.1:0-1645 GCA_964628275.1 uncultured Acidobacteriota bacterium
TGAACGCGCTCTTGAACGCGGTCTCGGGCGCGACCTGGGTCTCGGTCCACCACGGCGGCGGCGTCGGCATGGGCAACTCGATCCACGCCGGCATGGTCGTGGTCGCCGACGGCACCGATGCCGCGGCCCAGCGGCTCGAGCGCGTCCTCACCACCGACCCGGGCACCGGTGTGATGCGGCATGCCGACGCCGGCTACGAACGAGCCATCGAGGTCGCCCACGAGCGCGGTGTTCGCCTGCCGATGCGCGAGCCGTGATGGACGAGCTGAGCTTCGCCCGCCCCGAGATCCTCGATCCGCTCCTCGCGCGAGCCAAAGACGGCGCGCCGCTGCTCCTGACCGGACCTCCGGGGGCCGGCAAGACGACGCTGCTCACCTCGCTCGGCGCCGCGCTCGCGCGCCAGGGCTGGGTGGTGTGCGCTCTCGACCTGATGGGCGCGGCCTCCTCGCCGGAACGTTTCGTGCACGCTGCGCTCGAGGCACTGCCCGCCGGCCCGTTCGCCGCGCGGATGGGCGACGCGCTCGAGATCCAGCGCCTGGCGTCGTCTGGACGCCTGAACGGCGAGAACGCCGTGCGCGCGCTGTTCTCGCTGTGGGCCTCGCTCGACGAGGTCGGCGGGCGGCCGGTGGCGCTCTTGCTGGACGAAGCCTCCGAGATCCGATCGCTCGCGTATTTTCCGGGCCTGCGCGAGGTCGCCAAGCCTTTCTACGCCGCTCTCACCGCCCGCCGGCGCGGCACTATCCTGGCGACCTCGTTTCCAACTTTCTCGAAAAAGCTCGGCGCCTTCGAGACCTTGGACCTCACACCGCTGCAGGCCGCCCATTTGGCGCCGTACGTCTCGCCCCGAACCGCCGCGGACGTGGTGCGACTGTCGTTCGGATGGCCGCGCTACGCCCGCGTGCTGATGGAATTGGCGCGCGACGGCAACGATGCCTCGTCGGCGTTCGTCAGCGAACTCCGGCTCGGCGGGCGTCTCGAGGTCGTGCTACGCGCGACGTACGAATCGCTCTTGTTGCGCAGCCGCGGCTACGGAAGCTCGAAGGCGCTCCTCGGCATGATCGCCGAGAAGCCGGGACAGAACCTCACCTCGCTCTACCGCGAGATGGGCCGTTCCCCGGGCGCGACGCGCGACTATCTCGTCTGGCTGGTCGAGGTCGACGCCGTCCGGATGGTCGGCAAGCGCTATCACTACGTCGACGGCCTGCTCGCGCACTGGGTTCGCCTTCACGCTCGCGGCCGGTTACCCACCGCCGCTGAAATCGAAGCCACCGCGTTGCAGATCCTCGGCAACGATCGCGAGACCCGGGCGGCGGAGCCGAAACGCGCGGAAGAGCTGCTGATGGAGATCGACTAGAGCTTCAGGGCGACGGCCGGTATGTCAGCCCAAGCGTCCTGGAGGGCTGGCTTCAGATCGGGGTACTCGTTCCGAGCCCGAGCGTTCTAGGGGGGCTCATCAGTCAGGAGAACGGCCCCCTCAGCGCCTGCTCCGGCCCATCTCTTTGATCTTCGCGAGACTCGCGGCCATCTCCCGCATCCTCTCGGGAAACCTGGCGGCCAGGTTCTGCCGTTCACCCACGTCGCGGCCGAGATGATAGAGCTGACCGTCAGGGTCGTTGCCCGTTTCGATAGCTGTATTGGCGCTGAC
>CAZVOI010000188.1:0-3638 GCA_964628275.1 uncultured Acidobacteriota bacterium
GCCACCTGCGACGCGCAGGCGGGCCGCTGCATGCAGTTCGCGCTGCGCTACGAGTTCTAGGCATTACCTCGGGGCACCCCGGGCAAAAGCCCGGGGTGTCGCCTAAAGCCCTCCTCCTCGAGAACCAGGCCAAGCAGGCCGGCGGTCGCAACATCGTCATCGACAACGAGGATTCGATGGCGGCTTGGAGTCCATGTCCATTCAGGGGAACGGGGCTCCGGTCGGTCGTCCGCCTGCCGTTCGTAGAGCCTGCCACGCTGACCGCCAGTCGACCTTCGAGACGCATCTCTATCGTGAGCTGGCTGCGATCCCTATCGAGTTCGAACGTTTCGGTGACCCTGGGCGCTCCGGATCGAACTGTCTCGACGACGAGTCGGTTCCCGTTCCCGTGCGCGTGAGCGGCGCCAGCTCTTCCACGCGTGGACGCCATTGCCGCGAGGGACGCGGCGGGCAAGCTTTGGGTCGCGATCACACATCTCGATCCCAACCGGCCGCTCGACTTGGAGCTGGAGGTTGCTGGCGTCACGCAGCGATCTGCCGCGGGGCAGACGTTGACCGCGGCGAGAGTCGACAGCGTGAACAGTTTCGACGCGGCGAAGACGGTCGTGCCCAAGGCCCTCTCGGCCGAGATTCGCGCCGGCCGGATCGCACTGACAGTACCGCCGAAGTCGGTGACGGTTCTCTCTGTCGAGCGCTGACGACCGCTTCAGGGCATCAAGAGCGACGAGATCTTCGTTTAGATCGAAGCAAAGAAGCCGTCGGGCGCCGGACACCTTCATGCTACAGTCTTCCTGACTAGTCAGGAGCTGCATGGACCGGCTGAGCATCTACGATGCCAAGGCGCGCTTCTCCGAGATCGTGGAGCGGGCACAGGGCGGGCGGGCGACTGTCATCACCAAGCGGGGCCGCGTCGTGGCCCGGATCGTTCCGGCCCGCGCCGGAGCATGGGATCGCGGCGCCGTCCTCGACGAGGCCGAGCGTCTGCGCAAGTCGATCAAGGTCTCGAAGCGGATCGATCTCGCAGCGCTCGTCGGCGACGGCCGTCTCTGAGTGGCGTTCGTACTCGATGCATCTGTCGCGGTGGCGTGGGTCGTGCCCAGCCAGGCCAGCGACTACGCGAGACGCGTGCGCTTGCGCGCGAAGCGCGAACCGTACCACGTACCCTCGATCTTCGCCGCCGAGGTCACCAACGTCCTCGTGACGCTGGAGCGAAGGCGTATCTTGAGCGCGAACGGCGCGGACGCCGCCGCGAGCGTGCTCGGACGCCTTGACCCGATCGTGCACGAGCCGAGCTTGGGCGTCGTCGAGTTGCGCCGCCTGGCAATCCGGCACGGGATCAGCGCCTACGATGCCCTGTACCTGGCCCTGGCACTGGAGGAACGATTGCCGGTGGCCTGCGGCGACAGACCTCTGAAGGCCGCGCTCTCGCGCGCAGGTGTCAAGCTGATCTGACCGCTGCAGTCGCCCGGGTACGCCCCTTCACGCCCAGGACTATCGAGCGGCTGGGAGCCCGGCTTCGATTGGCGCCCGAGGCGATCGTGAGGTTCGTAGAGGCGGAGCGGGAGCGTATCGAACGATGTCTCCAATGCCCGAAAGCGGTCGCGTCGAATTCGGGTAGAGTGGCGCTTCTTCCCAATCGAGGAAAAATGCAAAAGCTCCTGGCTTGCCTCCTGCTCGCGATGCCGCTGACGTTGAGCGCCGCGAGTGAACCGTCCTTCCGCGTCCTGGTCTTCTCGAAGACCGCCGGCTATCGCCACGCGGCGATTCCCGCCGGCATCGCCGGGGTCTGGACTCTCGCCGAAAAGAACGGCTTCGCGGTCGACGCGACCGAGGACGCCAGCGTCTTTCGCGACGATAACCTGAAGCGCTATGCCGTCGTCGTCTTCATGTCGACGACCGGCGACGTGCTGGACGAAGCGCAGCAGAAGGCCTTCGAGGGCTACTTGAAGGGCGGCGGCGGCTTCGTGGGCGTCCACGCCGCGACCGACACCGAATACGAATGGCCTTTCTACGGCGAGACGGTCGGCGCCTATTTCGCGAGCCATCCCAAAGGGACGCCGACCGCGATCGTTCGCGTCGAGGACGCCAACCATCCCTCGACGAAGGGATTGCCGAAGGCCTGGACGCGCGTCGACGAGTGGTACAACTTCAAGAAGAACCCGCGCCCCAACGTTCGGGTGCTGGCCAGCCTCGACGAGACGAGCTACGACGGCGGCACGATGAGCGGCGACCATCCGGTGATCTGGGCGCGCGAGTCGGGGGCGAGCCGCGCCTGGTACACCGCGCTCGGCCACACGCCCGAGAGCTACGCCGATCCGTTGTTCCTGGCGCACCTTCTTGGTGGAATCCAATACGCCGCGAAGGCGGCGAAGTAGGAGGAATCCCTTGCCCGTGAAAGCCTTCGAGCCCAAGCCGATGAAGCTGTCCGTCCTGACCGCGGCGCTCCAGGAGCTGACGCCGCGCGCCAAGCGTGATCCCGATCCCGACCTGGCGATCGAGGAGTGGCTTCAGTTCTCGCGCGAAATCGGCAGCCCGTACATCCAGCTCTCGTCGGCGCTCCACCCCAGCGAGAGCGACGTGCCCGCCGAGGCGCTGCTCGATCCGGTCGCCAACACGCTCGACCTGCGCCAACCGTTCACCAAGCAGCGAGCGGCTCGCGTCCAGGCCGCGATGAAGTCCACCGGCGTCGGCCTCTCCGACATCGGCTACTTCGACAACATGCTGCACCCCGACGCCAAGATCCGCGCCAAGAAGCACGACTTCATGAAGCGCATCTTCGACGCGGCGGTGCTGCTCGGCACCGACGCGGTCTGCGGCTTCGTGGGCCGCAACCCCGAGATCGAGATGGACCCGAACCTGGCGATGTTCGAGGAGGTCTTCATCCCGCTGCTCAAGGAAGCCAAGGCGCGCGGCCTGGTGTACCGCGTCGAGCAGTGTCCGATGCCCGGCTGGAACGTGACCGACAAGTGGCACAACAACATCGCCTACGCGCCCGGCCCCTGGATCGCTCTGCACCGGATCTGCGAGAAGCACGGCGTCGGCGACAACTTCCGGATCCACTACGACCCGTCGCACGCGATTTTGATGGGACAGGACACGCGTTCGCTCTTCCAGTACCTGAAGGACGAGGGCTACAACTTCCTGATCGCCGGCTTCCACGTCAAGGGGCAGGTCGTGAACTCCAAGGGCGTCTCGGGCTGGGGCTACGGCGGGCAGACGATGGAGCGCGGCGATTGGATTGGCGGCAAGCCTTCGGCCAAGCCCGCGGATCACTTGAACGCCTGGAAGAAGCAAGTCGTGCTGTGCGAGCACGAGCTGCCCGGCACCGCGCGCCACGATCCGCTCGCCTACCTGCAGAATCGCAGCGTGGACTGGCTCGACCATCAGCTCGCGGCGCGCGAGCTGCTCGCGATCGATCCGGCCAAGACGTACCAGGTCGTGGAACACGAGTACGGGCCGGCGCGCGTTCAGGAGAAAGAAAAACTGCTGCCGATCCTCAAGGGATCGCTCGCGTTCACGAAGGCGATCGACGAGGCCGCGGCCGCGATGTACGCGCTCCAGAACGAAGTGCTCGCCGCCCAAGGCATCCCGATCCAGGGCGTCGGCCGGCAGGCGTATCGGAGCTGACGATGGTCCAG
>CAZVOI010000189.1:0-5300 GCA_964628275.1 uncultured Acidobacteriota bacterium
GCGAGGCTGCGCGCCGCCTGAAGTACATCGGCGTCCAGATCGACGGTCGTCCTCATTTCGCCAGCGTATCTTCACCTCACCATGATGTCAAGATGTGATGATGTAGGGAGGCTGCCCTCGCTGACCCCACGGACGCCACCAGCCGGATGGTCTCGGCATTGGGTGCCTGGGCGCGCAGGGAGCGGAAGAAGCCCAGCATGCCGAAGCCGAAGGTCCCCATCGTCAGGCTCGTTCGTATCCAGGCGAGCGTCGTGCGATCGAGGGCCAGCTGGGTCCGCACCTCCGCCATCCCCGTCCGCGATCGGGCCATCGAGACGCGCGGGTCGCCGGGCGTCGGGGTTCCGTCGCTCATGCGATCTCTCCGGCCGATCGGCCGTTACTCGGCCGCGCGCGCGGCCCGCACAGGCTCGTTGCTCTCATCGATTGGCCTCCGATGTGACGGTCAGAACCTGAAGTTCGTGCCGAGCTGGAGCTGGCTCGAGCTGCCCTTCTGGCCGTCCTTATTGATGCGATTGCCGACGAGGAACTCGCTCACGAGGTCGAGCCTGGGAATCGGCGACCACGTGAGGTTCGCCGACCAGCGGTTCGTCATGTGGAACGCGTCGCCGGGCTGGGCCGCGATGTTGTCGACGATCACGGTGCCGTAGGTGAACGTCGAGCGCAGCTTCGCGTCCCAGCGCCTCTCGTACCCGAGGTACCAGGCGAAGACGGACAGCGCGTCGATCGTGTTCGTCTCGGGGTCGTAGTACGCGTCCTGGCCGCCGAGCGTGCCGAGGTCGGTGATGTACCGGCCGATGCCGCTGCCGGCGTAGGCTGAGAACGTCACCTGCCCCTTGTCCGCCTGCCAGGGGGCGGTCAGCCGGCCGCTCAGGCCGAGCCCGAAGCCGGCCGTCGAAAGCGTCGTGTTCGGCTGGTCGAGCGGCTCGCCGCGGATCTGCCGGAGCAGGAACGCGAGGTTCACGTGCGCGTCCTCCCGGAACACGTTCATGCGGGCGAACGGCCCCTTGATGCCGAGCGGCCCCGCCTGGCGCCCCGCCTCGGGCCGCCAGCGCGCCCGCACCACGAGGTCCGGCACCTGGCTCACGCCCTCGGCGTTCGTGATGGCGGGCGCCGGGTTCTCGACGGCGGCGGCGAGGCTGAAGCGCGCGCCGAGGGGCTTCGTCCAGCGCACGAGCGGCTGGCGGAAGAGCGCGATCGCGTTCAAGCCCTCGAAATCGATGCCGTCCGGCTCGGCCTCGGGGTCCGCGAAGGTGGACCAGGTCTGGCCGAAGACCAGGCCCCTCCACTGGCCGTAGGCGTGGCGCAGGCGGAACACCCGCCCGTCGCCGGCGAAGTCGCCCTCGATGAACGCCCGCATGGCGCCGACCCCGGTGGGCGTGCGCAGGTCCAGGTTGAACCGGCTCGGGATGGCGGTCAGCAGGAAGCGCGGCTCCTTGCCCGCCTCCTCGCTGCCCGCCACGGGAATCGACGAGGTCACGAAGCGGTCTTCGGTGCCCAGCGCGCCGAACGTCGCGACGCCGGTCGTGCGCACGAGGCCGGCGATCTTGAGCCCGACGTCGGTGCCGGGAATGCGGATCGAGCCCGGGAAGTCGCCGGCGGCCACCACGTCCTTGGGCACGTCGGGCACCTGCTGGACCGATGCCTCGATCTCGGCGAGCCGCTCCTCGACGGCCGCGCTGACGGTCGGCGCGGGGGCGGCCTTCGCCAGCTCCTCGAGCCGGTTGTGGGCGGCGAGCGAGAGCTGCTGCGTCTCGTCGAGCTGCTGGCGCAGCCGCTCGATCTCCCGCTTCTGCTCCTCCATCTCGCGCCGCTGCCCCTCGATCGCCCGTGCCTGCTCCCCGACGAGCCTCGCCAGCTCGGAGAGCGACGGGGGCGGCGGATCGGCGGACTGCGCCAGAGACGATGCCGCCACGAGGCAGAGCGTCGTCGCCACGACGGCGACGCGCCGCACGTCCGCCACTCCGTTCAGCTCCCAGTTCATCGCCTCACCTCATGACGCCGCGACGTGGGGGCGCCGACCGCGCCTTGCCCGAAGCTCGGTGCGATGCGTTCCTACGACGCGATCACGGCGCCTCCACGACGTACACGAGGTTGTTGCCCTGGAACGCCGCGCGGTAGTACACGCCGCCACAGTTCTGGTACTCGACGCCGCCCTTCGGCGCCGACACGCAGCCGGAGGGCAGCGCCTGTACGACGGAGCCGACGGGCGGCGCTCCGGCCGGGCGCGCGGCGGCGGCCTGGGCCGCCTGGGCCTGGGCCTGCGCGGCAGAGGCCTGCGCCGACTGCGCCGCGGCGTTGGCCGACGCGGCCGACGCCGTGGCCGCGGACGTCGTGGCCGCGGACGTCGTCGCCGCCGAGGCCACCACGACCCGCCGCGTCTTCACGCGCACCGTGTACTGCGGCGCGCCGCTCACCGTCTTGCTGGTGATCACCATCTTGCGCGGGACGGGTGTCGCGCCCGTTTCGACCCAGAGCTGCCAATCGGTGTCGAAGTTGCGAAAGGCCAGGTGCTCGCACAGGACGCCCTCGACGACGCCGCGGCCGATGTACTTGGCTTCCTCGACGTCGGCGACGAGCACCTCGTAGGGGTTCGAGAGCAGGAGGTCCGCGCCCGGCATCGAGACGCCGTGCCCCGCCCGCAGGGCGGCGACCAGCTGGTCCACGTTGCCCGGCGCCTCGAACTGCGCCCAGTTGTCGTGGCTCTTGCCGAAGACGCTGGCGGTCTTGCCGTCGAAGAAGAGCGACACGTCCGCGTGCCCGCTCATCCTGTGAGCGCGCATCTTGTCGGGCCGGCTCAGCAGCATCTCCCCCGAGCTTGTGAACTGAATCTTCTCGAGCTGCGGCGTGATGACCTCGATGTCGCTGTCGAACGTGAGCTCGATCGTCTTCTGGCTGCTCACGTAGAGGGACATCGCCTTGAGCACGGCCTTGGGGTCGCTTCCCTGCGCCCGGGCGGGCGACGAGAGAAGCAGTAGGGCCGCCGCCGCCAGCACGGCGGTGGTGCTTCCTGGGAGCTTTCTGGCGTACGACCTGGTCATTGAGACGCCTCCTGTTTGATCGAGCACACGAAGAACCTTCTCACCCGTCAGAACGAGTACCCGCCCGAGAAGTAGAAGCGGATGCCCTCCGTGCCGTTCGCGATCGAGCCCCCGAAGGCCATCGGCGTGCCGACCAGCTGCATCATGAGCCCGCCCCCGTAGCCGGTGTGCCACTTCTTCGACTCCTCGCCCTCGTACCAGACGCGGCCGGACTCGGCGAAACCGACGAGGCCCCAGCGCAGCGGCAGCACGGCGTTCTTGCGCTTGCCGATCCACCAGCGCAGCTCGGCGTTGCCGAACAGCGACGAGTCGCCGCGGTAGCGGCCGTCGTAATAGCCGCGCACGTTCCCGGCGGTGCCCGAGATGCTCGCCGACTCGAACCACGGGTACTTTCCCCACATCGCGCGGCCGCCCACGCGCGTGGCGAGGATCAGCTTCTCGCTGCCGAGGTAACCCGACACGCTACCCTCGGCGCCACCGAAGCTCTCCTCCACGTCCCAGCCCTTCGGCACGAAGACGCCGTCGGCCAGGACGCGCACGCCGCTCGTCCTCGGCGGCGCCAGGCCGCGCGCCGTGGTCATGCTGATGCTGCGGCCACGCGAGTCGTACTCGAACCCGGCGCGCAGGCCCACCTCGCCGAACTTCCCGCTGCCGTACGCCTGCTCCTGCTCCACGAGGCTGTCGCCGCCCTTCGTCTGCACGACCTTTGCCTCGGCCCCGACGTGCAGCTCGAAGTTGATGCTCGGCCGATAACTGAGCGCGGGGAAGACCATGTACTCGTTGGTCTCGGTCTTGTAGAGCGCCTTGTCCTCGACGTTCGGCGTCTCGTTCCCGAAGCCGTAGAAGTTCAGGTTCTCGATCCCGGAGAAGCGCGCCTTCACGGTGCCGAGGAGCTTCACGTCGCTGAGCCGCCACTGGCCGAGGTAGCTGGCCCGGACGTTCTGGTATCCGGTCGAGTACAGGAGTGAGAACGACTGCGTGTTGGCCCAGGGGTACTTGCGGAACCCCCACGCGGTGCGCGTGAAGCCGCCTCCGACCATGAACTCCTGGTTGGGCTGCACCCACGCCTCGATCATCGGCACCGTCCAGTGGCCGTAGTTCCGGGGCTCGAGCCAAGGGCGGTCGGCCTGCGGCGCCGGGTTCTTCCACTCGCTCTCGCTGACCTTCGTCCCCGGCCCGCGCCGGATGACGTTGTTGCCCAGGCCGTCCTCGACGTCGAGGCCCCCGCTCTGCGAGTCGTCCACCGTGTCGCTGCCGGCGGCGCCCAGCACGCGGACCTGGATCCCGTCCCGGGGCTTGCCGCTGGCCACCACGCGGTCGTTCCCGCCGAGCATGTACAGCCGGATCTCCGCCGTGTCCTTCGGCGAGAACGTGCGCTGGTAGTAGGGCGTGCCCGCGGCGCCGTCGGTGGCGAGCGGCGCCAGCGTCAGCTGAAGCGAGCCATCGTCCCCGTGGTTCAAGCTCGCGAGGTCGGCCTGGTCCGTGGCCCGCACGTCCACCCGGTCGGCGAGGTGGCGGTAGAACTTCCGGGCGTAGTCCACGATGCCGTCGCGCCGCAGCCGGAGATCCTTGGTCATCGGCGCCCCGTCGATCGCATACCACGGGGGTGGCATCTGGTGCATGGCCTGATCGATGGCCGCGTCCGTCATCTGCGCCGTGAGCTCGCGCGCGACTGCCTCGTAGACGGGCCACTCGAGGTCGGCCAGCATCCAGCGGGTGACGTCGTAGTTGTTCGCGGTCAGACCCTCGATCCGCTTCGGGTACTCGCCCGTGTAGCGCATGAAGCGCGGCACCACCGTGCGCACCAGGGACATCGCGCGGCCCTCGTAGCGGGTGAAGGCCTGGTCGGCGTCCTCGGGAATGGGCTGCCAGAGAGGCCGGCCATCGACGCGGGCCCAGCGCCACTGGCCCTGGTGGCGGTCCCAGTTGCCCACCACGAGGTCGAAGAGCCGCGCCTTCAGGAAAGCGCGGCTGTCGACGCGGTTCTGTGGGCCGCCCTCGCGCCACTTCTTCCAAATGTCGCCGGAGGAGACGATCTCGGTGATGCCCTTGTAGCCGGGCGCGGGGTACTCGTCGAAGGTCCCGATCGCGTTCGCGAACGTCTCGCGGAACTTGCCGAGCGCGGGGTCGTCCGGCATGATCGCGAGGCGCGAGCCGTAGAAGGGGATCCCGACGGCCTGCGCGAGCGCGCCGACGATGACCGTGGCCGCCGGGTGGGCCGCGGCCGTCTGGTCCACGGCGATCCCCCGCAGCTCGCTGTCC
>CAZVOI010000190.1:0-42042 GCA_964628275.1 uncultured Acidobacteriota bacterium
GCGCCCCGCGCTGCCCTGAAGCCGCGCGGCCAGCCAGCCGCGCTCCGCGTCGGTCAGGAACCCGGAAGCCCACAGGGCTATCGGGAAGATGGTGAGAGTTACGGCCTTGAAGGCGATTGCGGGGAGCAGCGCCGCCGGTGCCATCCGCGAGGCGAGGAATGCCAGCAGCCCCGCCGCACACACGCGCACGATCCGCCCGATCTCGAAGGGGATCGGATACAGCCGCGACGAGAAGACGCAGCCCAACGTGGCCATTACGGCATACGAGAGAACGGTTGCCAACGCGGCGCCCATCATCCCGAGAGGGGGTATCAGGGCGAAGTTGGCGACGAGACTGGTTACCGCCGCCGCGAACGTGATCAGCGGATAGTACCGGGTGTCCTTCGAGACCCCGATGCCGATCGAGGTGAGCAGAAACGCGCCGTGCAGCAGGTACGCGAGCACCACGACGGGAACGATTGGGGCTCCCGCCCAGAAGGCCGGATTGGTGAACGTGAGCGCCTTGAGCAGCTCGCCGCCGAAGACCGCGACGCCGAGCCCGAGCGATACGAAGCCCGCCCACGCGTACGTCACGACCCGCGCCAGCGTGTTCGCCGCGTCGGGTTTGCCGACCTGGCCGTAGACGAATGGCTGCCAAGCGGGCTCGAACGCGCTGAGCGCGAACTTGACGCCCGCGCCGAGGACGTAGGCCTTGTCGTAGACGCCCACGCTCGCGACGTCGCGGAACATCTCCAAGACCTTGCGATCGCCGAGGTTCAGGATCTGGATCATGAAGCCGTGCGGCGCTTTCGGTAGACCGAAGCGCAGCGCCTCGCCGAGCGGCCGGGCGCAAAACGCCGGCCGCGCGCCGCGCACGAGCGTCGGCAGGAGCGCGAGCGACCAGGAGCCGGTGGCCAAGAGATCGCTCCAGAGCACGCCGGTCACGCCGAACCCCTGCGCCAGAAGGACGACCTTCAGGGTCGTGTTGAGCAGGTTCCGGCCTCCGGTCAGGGTCGCGAAGAGCCCCGCCCGGGCCTGGATCCGGAGCAGGGCGAGCGGCACGAAGGCGAACGTGCCGAGATAGACATCGGCCGCCGCGAGCCTCACGAGTCGGGCGCCGTCCGGGCCGTTGTCGCCGAAAAGAAGACCGGCCAGGGTCGGAGCCGCCGCGAACGCGCATGCGAATAGCGTCGTGCCAGCGACCGCGGCGAATGCCGCCACCGTGAACGTAAAACCGTGCTTCTCGGACTCCGTCCCCTGTTCGTAGTAGACGCGCAGAAAGCCGGCGTCGAGCCCCAACCGGAAGAGGATCTTGGCGACGCTGCCGAACAAGAGCAGCAGCACCAGCACGCCCTGGTCGGCGGGCGACAGGAAGGTGACGTAGAGCGGCGTCAACAGCATGTTGACGATCTGCGAGACGACATCCGCCGAGCCGTAGAGCGCGGAGTGGGAGGCGAGCTTCTTGAGGTGGTCGCGCAGCGGCGCGGCTAGGCCTTGCCTTTCTCCGAGGTGAAGTAGGCGATGACCCTGTCGAGTATCTCGTCGAGGTGCACTATCGGCTCGTAGCCGGTCAGCGCGCGCAGCTTGCGGAGGTCTGGCACCCGCCGTGGCATGTCTTCGAAACCCTCCTCGTAGGCCTTGGCGTAGGGCACCAGCACGATCTCGCTCTGCGAACCCGAGCGTTCGAGCACGCGCTTGGCAAGATCCAGCATCGAGATCTCCTCCCGATCGTTGCCGATGTTGAAGACCTGGCCGATGGCGCCTGGGTGGTCGGCGAGCGCGATCAACTGCCCCACCACGTCGCCGACGTAGGTGAAGCAGCGGCTCTGGGTTCCGTCGCCGAAGACCGTGATCGGCTGACCGAGCTGGGCCTGCCGGACGAAGTTCGGGATCACCATGCCGTAGCGGCCGGTCTGGCGTGGCCCGACGGTGTTGAACAGCCGGCACACAATGACCGGCAGGTGCTTTTCTTTCCAGTAGGCGAGCGCCAGGAACTCGTCGATCGCCTTGCTGCAGGCGTAGCTCCAGCGCCCCTTGCTGGTGGCTCCCATCACCAGATCGGCGTCCTCGTGGAACGGCACTTCGATGCTCTTGCCGTACACCTCCGAGGTCGAGGTAATCATCACCTTCTTCTTCTTCTTGTTCGCGAGCTTCAGCACCATCTCGGTGCCGTGAACGTTGGTCTCGATCGTGTTGACGGGGCTCTCCACGATCAATCGCACGCCGACCGCGGCCGCGAGGTGGAAGACGACGTCGGCCCGATCGATCAGCTCGGCAGTGAGCGGCTCGTTGATCACGCTGTCGACGGCGTAGTGGAAGCGCTCGAGGGGTTTCAGGTGTTCGATGTTGTCGATCGAACCCGTCGACAGGTTGTCGAGCACGAAGACCTCGTCGCCACGCGCCAAGAGCGCCTCGGCCAGGTGGCTGCCGAGGAACCCTGCGCCGCCCGTGATCAACGCCTTCATGTCTTCGGTCCCTCCGTCAACAGTTCCACCTCGCGCTGCCTGTCCTTTTCGAGCACGATCCCGGCGGCGCGCTGTGCGCCCAGGCCGTCGACGAGCGCCTGACCGCGCGCGCTCATCGCTCGCCGCCGCCCCAGGTCCGTCAGCAGCGCCGTCACAGCCGCCCGCAGCGCCGCCTGCGACACCTCGGTGCCGAGACCAAGATACTCGATCGTGCCGTTGCGCGCGAAAGCGCGCATCCGCTCGTCCTCTTTGGCGTTCTGGGCCAGCACGATTCCGGGCGTGCCGAGCGCCGCGATCTCGTAGACCGACATACCGCCGGAGCAACACACCACGTCGGCATCCTGCATCAGATCGGCGATGTGCCCGCCGGCCTCGTGGATCACGGTGAGCTTGCGCGGCGACGAGCGGCGCAGCTCCTCGAGGCCGGAGCGCCGCGAGAACGCCGGGCCCGTCACCGCGACCAGCTCGATCTGCTGCGGCAGATCGCGCAGTGCGTCGGCCGCGAGCAGCGTCAAGCCGAGAGGATCGCTGCCGCCGAAGCTGAGCAGCACCAGCTTGGCCTTAGGCCGCAGTTCCTTGGCGCGGCCCTGGAAGTGGCCACGCAGGATCGCGAACTCGGGCCCGCCGTAGAAGCCTTCGGGCGTTTCCCGGTCGTGGTTCATGACTGAGACGATCACGTGCTTGTAGTGCTCGGTGATCTCCAGGTCGTCGAGCGTGTCGACGAGGTTCACGGTCGTGCAGCCGAGCCGCGCAAGGGCGCGCAGGTAGTCGTCGTCGAGCGTCCTCAAGTCGTTGATCAGGATCGCCGGTGCGAAGTCGCGAATGCTCTCGACTTGGGTCGCGATCGAGGCGTCGCCCGCCACGCGCACTGGGTAGCCCGCGCGCGAGACCGTCGCAATTCCCTCGCCGTGGTCCGCGTGCATCAAGAATGCCACTTCGGCGCGCGAGGCCTCGCGGAGCGCGTCGGCGATCGCCAGCGAGCGGTACACATGGCCCATGCCGATCGCGCGCCCCCCGTCCACCCGGAACAGGATGCGCGGCTGGCGCAGCAGTCGTTCGGCCATCCAGAAATCGTCGAGGTCGTGGACCGTGAAGCCGGAGCGCTTGTCGAGAACGACGTAGCCGACACGTTCACCGAAGCGCGTCTTGTCGTCGACCACACCGCGGCGCATCGCCACGACGGCGCCATTCTCCTTGTAGAGCGGCGGCTGCTCGGCTCGGCGGCCTTCGCGCGCGAAGACGGGCACCAGCCGCCCCTCGGTCTCGCGCCAGGCGAGCGTGCGATCCTCGGTCACCGAGACGACGCTGTCGAAGCCGCCCTCCAGCAAACGGTCGATCGCGCCGTCGATCGCGTGCGCGTCTCGGAATGGGGTCGTGGCCTGCAGCACGACGATCACGTCGGCACGCTCCCCGCCCTTCTCGAGCTCTTGGACGGCGTGCGCGATCACCGGCTTCAGGCTCGGGATGTCGCCGGAGAGATCCGTGGGCCGCAAGAACGGCGCCTCGGCGCCGTGGGCCCGCGCCACGTCGGCGACCGCCTGATCGTCCGTAGAAACGATGACGCGATCGATCGCCTGGGCCGCGAGCGCGGCCTCTAGCGTGTGGGCGAGAAGTGGCCGGTCGCCGAGCCGCTTGATGTTGAGGTAGGGGACGCGGTCGGTGCCGCCGCGCGCGGGAACGATCGCGATGACACGGAGCCCCTGCTTCAACTCACACCATTTCCCACGTCATCGTGGTGTCTTCGGGGATGTCGACGCGCGCCACGCGGCCGACGACCTGACCGAAGAAGCGGGGGCTGATGCCCGTGCCGGGGCGTTTGTAGGTGAGCATCGCCCGCGTGATCGTGGCGCCCTTCGGGATCGAGATGGCCGCCGTGACGCTGCGCCGGGCGTAGAGATAGGCTTCCTTCTCGAGCGGCTCCAGGCCCTTCTGCGTCTTGCCGAGCGCCTTCTCGACCGTACGGATGCCCTCGACCATGGCTTTCATGTCGGCGGGATCGACGGAAAGGTGGTGATCAGGCGATCCCGGCAGCGTCTTGTCCACCGTGTAGTGCTTCTCGATGATGCACGCGCCCAGAGCCACGGCAGCCTGCGGCACGCTGATGCCGAGCGAGTGGTCGGAGAGCCCGACCGGAACTCCCGGAAACGCGCGCATCAGGTGTTCCATCATGCGCAGGTTGATGCCCTCGGGCGGGCACGGATACTTGAGCGTGCAGTGCAACAGCGCCACGGCGTCGTTGCCCGCCCGCCCGCACACGTCGAGCGCCTCTTCGACCTCCGCCAGTGTGGATGTCCCTGTCGAGAGGATCATCGGTTTCCCGATCCGCGCGGCACGCTCGATCAAGGGATGGCAAGTGAGGTCGGCCGAAGCGATCTTGAAGGCGGGCACGTCGAGGGACGCCAGGAAGCCCACGGCCGCGTCGTCGAAGGGCGTCGAGAAGGCGGTGAGGCCGAGCGCCCTCGCGTGTTCGAGCAATGCCCTGAAATCCGAGTCGCTGAGCTTGTCGAGGCGATCGAAGGTATCCCATTGGCTGCCGTTCGGATCATTCGGCTCGACCCAGTAGCGCGGTGCGATCCGCGTCGAGATCTTGCCGGCGGTGTAGCTTTGGAACTTGATCGCGTCGGCGCCCGCGGCCTTCGCGGTAAGGACCAAGCGCTTGCCGAGCGCCACCTCGCAGTTGTGGTTGACGCCGGCTTCGGCGATCACGTAGCACGGCTCGCCTATCCCGACGCGGCGGCCGGCGATCGAAAAGCTCGACTTCATGCCTTGCCCAAGGCAGCCGCGTCCAGCGCCACCGAGCGCAGGTTGTGCCCCTTGTGGCGGAGGTGAGCGTTGATCGTCGCCAGGGCGGGCTCGGCGTCGAGCAGCGCGATCGCCTCTCGCGTCGACACGACGTGGCCGGGTCGCGACAGCCGCTCGAAGAGCGCCTGCATCAAACGCACGTCGTCGGCCTCGTCCACCGTCAGCCGATATTCGGGGCGGTACAGGCCCGGCGGAAGCTCAGCCGTCCGGATCCGGAACTCGTCCGGATGTTCCTTGATGTAGAGCGTGACCAGCTCGGAGCGGTGCCGCGCGTCGCCCTTCTGCCAGGCGCGTTCCAGGGCCGAGGTCGCGATCACCTCGGGCAGGATGCCCATCAAGAGCGCGTCACCAGGCACGTAGCTGTAGTCGGCCTGCTCGGCGTGGTGAAGGGCCGTGAGCCGCAACAAGGTCTCGGTGTCGGTGAGCGGGTTGTCGCCCGTCACGCGCACGACATGCTTCGCGCCGAAGGCGTGTGCGCACTCGACGTGACGCTTCAACACGTCGTCTTCGTCCCCCCGAAACGCGCGAACGCCGGCCCGCTCGGCCAGCGCGGCGAGCGGGTCGTTCTCCGGGTTCAGCGATGTCGCCAGGACGACGTCGAATCCCGTGGTGCGCAGCCGCTCGATCAGCACTTCGAGCAGCGGCCGTCCCGCAAGCGGCACCAACGCCTTGCCCGGCGCACGCGACGAGGCCATCCGTGCCGACACGACGACGAGCGGAGACAGGAGCGCCATCAGTCGAGCATCTCTTCAACGATCGTTTCGTCAGCCTGGATCGGGTGCCGAGCGCGCCGGCCGATCACACGGTGCGCTTCACGCGGTGGAAACCCCGCTTCGTGCTTGGGATCGGTCCGCTTGAACGCGAGCTTCTCGGCCGTCAGCACCTGGCCGCGAGAGATCAGGCCGGCCGCCACGATCGAACGCGCCATCACCCGGTGGTAGCGCTTCGCGCCGTCGCTCTCGGACGCCGCCGTATCGTCGCTGGCGGCGCGCTCCGCCTGGCGCAGCAGCTCGACCATCCGATAGAAATCCTCGGGGTTGAGCGAGCTTTGATAGTCGTAGCCCTTCTGACTGCGATCGAGCGTGAAGTGCTTCTCGACGAGATCGGCCCCGTAGGCCACCGCGATCGCCGGGGCCACCAGAGCGAACGCGCTGCCACCGTCGGTGTGATCCAGGAATCCTACGGGCACCTTGTAGCGCCCTTTCCAGGCGGCTAGATCGCGGAAGCGGATCTCCTCGATCGGTGTCGGGAACGTCTGGAAGCCGTGGAGCAACACGACCGGGACGCGGCCGACGAGACCGATCGCCTCACGCACCGCATCCTCGGGAACGCCCCCCGTGGCGAACATGACGGGCCGGCCGGCGTCGCCTACGGCTTTGATGAAACCCGGGTTCTCCATGTCGGTGGAGTGGACCTTGAACGCATCCACGGCGGCTTCCGCCGCCAGCTCCAGCGACGGCCGATCGAAAGCCTCGGCCAGCACCGCGAGGCCCGAGGCCTTGGCCGCCTTCAGGACCTTCTTCCACTCTTTGGCCGACAGCTCGATCTGATCGAAGTCCTTGCGCCCAGGATGACGCCGGACGACCAGCTCGGTCGCCTTGAACAGCTGGAACTTGATGCCGTCGGCGCCCATCTTGAACGCCGCCTCGAGCATCTTGAGCGCCACGTCGCATGAACCGCCGTGGGCGGAGGCGACTTCGGCCAGCACGAAGCAGGGTTGGCCCTCGCCGAGCGTGCGTGGACCCACCGCGAAAGCGCGTTCGCGCGTCATCGGCATGACCCTATCACGCCCCCGGAAAGGCCCGTTTCTGCGCGGTCTGCTGCATCAAATCGAGGATCCGCTCGGTGGCACGGCCATCGACGCCGCTCGCCACGTCGGCCAGGTAACGCTGGCGGGCCGCGCGCAGTCCTTCCCGGACGGCTGCATCGTCGAGAGCTGCGCGGAGCGCCGGGGTCGGATCCGCCCCCGCCGCTACGCCGAGCGCCACGCCGGCGTCGACCATCTCGCGCAGGTTGGTCGGCATGTTGAGGATCACGACCGGTCGCCCGAGCACCAGCGCTTCGACGGCGGACAGCGACTCGACGGTGACCAGCAGATCGGCGGCGAACAGGAGCTCGGCCAGCTCGGCTGGCCCTTCGATCAACGTGGCGTGCATCGCGCCGCGCTCGCGGATGTCGTTGGCGTAGCCGTCGGTGGCTTCGGCCGGATGCGGCTTGATCAGGAGCCGCGTGCGCGGCAACGTCGCTGTGGCCTTGAGCAGCGACGGAAAGGCGCTGCCCAGCGACTGATGTGTCTCGCGAATGCCGCGGTGGCGGCTGGCGACGACGACCAGGCGCTCTTCGGGCGACACGCCGAGCCGCTTCCGCTTCGCTTCTCGATCCCAACCGCGAGCCGCTTCGACCAGCTCGTCGAACTTGGGGCTGCCGGTGATCGCGAGCGACTCGGGCGTGTAGTGGCCGGCTTCGATCAAGAAGCGGCGCGCCGCTTCGCCGAAGACGGCGGTGCGGTCGGGTCGCGGGCAGTCCGTCTCGTCGGGATCGTGCCGATACGAGTAGTACGTCGGGTACAGGATGCCGTGCTGGACCCCGAGCGTCGGCACGTGCGCCGCGCGGCAGGCCGCTACAGCGGCTCGACCCCAGCCGCTCGACTCCGCATACAGCACCGCAATCGCAGGCCGAATCGCTTCGAGCGCCCGGGCCATCTCTTCGTAGCTCCGCACCGCCCAAGGGAGCTGCAGCAGCAGCGTTGCCGCGAGGTCGGGAAGCGCCAGATCGTCGAAGCGTACGCCGCGGTGCGAGAAGAGCTCGGCGAGCGCCGGGCTCGTGCGCAACGTCTGCCACGCGCGGCGCATCTCCCTGCCGGCCGCTAGTGTGGCGCTCGCGACCCCCCAGGACACGTATCGGTTGATGTGCTGGAAAGGGCCGCCGCGATCGACGCTCAGCCAATCGCCGAGACGCTCGGCAGGGCCTCGGCGGCGAAACGCGACTCGCGGCCCCACCGCAACCACCCAGGGCTGGAGCGCGCCGCGCTTCTCGGTCTCCGGGATCAACCGGTCGAAGTAGTGCTCGTACGCCTCGGTCGCGCCGATCTCGGTCGCGCGGTCCCGCCAGAAAGCCGCGTGTGAAAGGAACAGCGCTCGCTCCGGCCCCGGCAGATCGGCAAGCGCGGGTCGCGACAGCGTCGCCTTGAGCGCGCTGGCGACCGTCTTGATCTCGTTCCAGCGACCTTGCAGCACAGGGAGCGTTGCACGCCAGCGGAGCCGGCGGACGGGTGCACGCGGCGGATCCTGAAACAGCACCCCGCGCGCCGTGCAGCAGCGCGCCAGCAGCAGGGCCTCTTCGACGCCGAGACCCTTCGCCACGACCTCGTCGGGCGTCTCGCGCTCGAGCGTCGCGTGGAACATCTCGATCCAACGAACGTAGCGCGTCGCTGCCGTCGAGTGATGCAGATACAACTCGGCGAACCACCAGAGAGAGACGTCCTTCCAGTGGAAGAGCTCACGGAAGCTCTTGCCGTCCAGAAGCGGACGTTTGCCAAAAGCGCGCGTCCACGCGATCGCGGCTTCGTCGGCGCGATCCAGGTCTTCGAGCGTCAGCTTCGCGCGCGCCAGCTCCGTGTCCCAGGCGAGCGTCTTCACAAAGCCGCCTCCGCGAAGCCGCCGGTTTCGCGCAGCAGGCGTGCGGCTTCCCGGACCACGTCGTCGACGGACACCCGATCCAGGCATTCCGGCGCTGGCAATCCGGCGCATTCCGCCGGAGGCTTGCGGATCAGGTTGCAGGGAGCGCACCAGAGCTGCTGCCGCGCGACGACGTGGCGCGTGCCGCTCTCGCCGCTCCCGCCCGAGAAGTAGCGCAGCGCGTCGGAAGGTCCAAAGACGCTCAGCGACGGCGTGCCGACGGCGCTTGCCATGTGCATCGGGCCGGTGTCCGGAGAAAGGAAGAGGTCCAGGCGCGAGAGCAGGCCGAGCATCTCGCGCACCGAGAGCCGCCCCGTGAGGTCGACGGGCTTCGGCGCGACGTCCTGCGAAACCTCCGTGGCCAGCGGCGTGTCGGCCGCGGAACCGGTGATCAGCAACGTCGCGCCGAACTGTCTCTGGAGTCGCGCGGCGACCGCGCCCCAGCGCGCCGCCGGCCATTGCTTGATGGGTCGGCCGCCGCTCGGATGGATGCCGATCAGCGGCCGGCGTATGATCCCGCGTTCGGCGAGGATGCGATCCGCCGCCGCTCGGTCCGCTTCGCGAACGATCTCGGCGCTGGCCTCGCCGACCTCTCGTCCGAGGGCTCGCGCGACGGCCCGCCGGTTCTGCTCGACCCATGACACCGTCTCGTCGAGAGGAACGACGTCCGTCAGCAAATAGTCGCCGCCGGTGTTCGCGTAGCCGACGCGCGCGCGAGCGCCAGTGAGCCACAAGAGCCAGGATGCCCGCACGTCGCCTTGAAGATCGATCGCCAGGTCGAGAGGCGATCCGGCCAGCGCACGCGCCCGACGCGAGAGCGCCCAGACGCTCTCGCTGCCCTCGCTCGGCCGCCCAATCCAAGGCGCGCTCCAGAGCAGGATCTCGTCCACCGGAGCGCTCTCTGCGATCGCGGCGCTCCAGCGCCCGACGGCGAGCCGGATTCGGGCGTTCGGCAGGGCGTTTCGGAGGTCGGCCAAGGCGGCCAGGCTCATCACGACGTCTCCGATGCGGTCGAGCCGCAGCACCAGCACGTCGCGCGGTGGGTCGCTCGCGCCGGGCGGCTGGCGCTTCGAGGCGAGGCCGCCCAGGGCGAACAGTCCTCGCCCCACTGCATCCGCGCCCCCGAGCGCCACCCGCTCGACGGGATCATAGATGCGGCTTCGGGTTCCCCTAACGGGTGTCCAGCGCCGCCGCTTCGACATACATCTCTTCGAACGCGCGTGCGACTTCGCCCCAGGACAGGTCACGCTCGGCACGCGCGCGTGCCGCCGCACCGAGCCTCTCGCGCAACGCCGGATCGCCCTGGAGACGAACCAGAGCCGCCGCGAGCCCCGCCGCGTCGCCGGCCGGCGTCAACAGGCCGTTCTCTCCGTCGGCGACGACATCGGGAATGCCGGCCACGCGCGAGGCGACCACCGCCCGCCCGGACGCCAGCGCCTCGAGCAGGCTGTTCGGCAGCCCGTCCACGTTGCCCGCGCGATCGACCAGCGACGGCACCACCACGACATCGGCAGACGCCAGGGCAGCGCTCACCACCCCGCGTTCGAGAGGTCCCACGAAAACCACAGGCGAGCCCAGCCGGATCGCCTGTTGCTCGAGACTCTGTCTGAGATCGCCGCCGCCCGCGATCACGACCTTCACCCGCGAAAGTCTAGCGGCGCTTTCGATCAGCACGGCGAAGCCCTTCTTCTCGACGAGCCGGCCGACGCCGAGGACGAACAAGTCACTCGGGCCGACGCCGAAGCGTTCCCGGATCTCGCGCTCGCCGTGGCTTGGCGAGAAGGCCGCGAGATCGACGCCGTAGGGCACCGTGCGCAGCCGCTCAGGCCGCGCGCCGAGCGGCTTGGCGCGCTCGGCGAGATCGCTGCTGCACGCCGAGACCGCGCCAGCGTCGCGGAACGCCCGGCGCGCGAAGAATCCGGCTAGAGGCTGACGCTCGGCCAGGAAGACGTCGCTGCCATGGAGGCTGATCACCAGCGGGACGCCATGGGCGCGGGGCACACCGTCCAGGAACGCCGCATTCGGGACGACCCAGTGCGCGTGGACGACCTGGTAGCGCTGGTCGAGAAGCCGTCGCGACACTTCCGCGCGCAGCGCGGCGGCGGCCAACGGTGCGAGTCCCGGGACCAGGGGGCGCAGTTTCACGTCGGACTCCAGGCTCTGGGCGTAGCCCCACAGGTTCCAGGTCTCGACCGGAGCGTAGCGATAGGGAAAGAAGCGAACGCGCCCCGCGGGGCGTCGTAGATCCGGATGGTGGGGGAGCACCACGTCGACCCGGTGACCGCGCGCCGCGACCGCTTCGGCGATCGACTCGAGGAACGGTGCGGTCACGTCGCCCGGAAACTTCGGGTAGGACGACGTGACCATCAAGACGTTCATCCCGAGGGAGGGGCCTGCAGCGAGCGGGTTCGTGGCCGGAAACCATAGCGCCAGCGCAGCGCGGCGAAGTTCAAGAGCGCCATGTAGATCTCTTCGCCGGTAAGCTTCGAAGCGTCGCGCGCGCGGTTCTTGAAGTGAATCGGCACCTCGCCCAGTCGAAAGCCATGGATCCAGGCCTGATACGCCATCTCACCGTGCACCGCGTAGCCAGTGACTTTGATGCGATCGAAGTCACTCTCCTCGAGCACTACGCGCCGGTAGCCACGGTATCCCGAGGTCGTGTCGCGGACCGGGATCCCGGCAACCAGGGCGATGTACTTGTTGGCGAGCCACGAGAGCAGCGGGCGCGCGACACCCCATTCGGAGCTGCCGCCGCCCTCGATATAGCGCGAGCCGATCACCATGTCGTAGCGCTCGAGCGCCGCCAGGAATTTGCCAAGCTCACGCGGATGATGGGAGAAATCGGCGTCCATCTCGAACAGGATCTCGTAGTTGCGTGGATCTCCGAGCCCGCGCCTGAAGGCGGCCAGGACGGCGGCGCCGCGCCCGCCCTTGCCGGCACGCTCGATCAGGTCGACGCGGCCCGGATGCCGCGCCATCGCCGCTTTGACCTCGGCGCCCGTGCCGTCGGGGCTCGCGTCGTCGACCACCCACACGTCGAGCGCTTCAGACTGCTGAAGCAACTCGTCGATCAGCGGCGAGACGTTCTCTTTCTCGTTGTAGGTCGGGACGACGACCAGAATGCGTCGGGCTATCGCCCACCCCCGTGGTTGGCGATGGTAGCACGCGGCTCGCGGTCGACTCGAAAGCGAACGCGGTCGATCATCACGCCGAGATCGCGCGCGTCGTCGAGCCGTTCGTCGACGTTCCTCGGCCGGAACGCCTTCACGTCGAAGCGCAGGACCGGGGGACCGGCAGGAAGCGGATCCGGCAAGCGCAGCTCCGCTTCGCCCCAGTCGTGGCCGGGCACGAAGCTGCCGAGCGAGACTCCCGACAAGGAAACCGCGACCGTGGGCGCATCCGGCCGGCGTCCGACGGAAGTCGTCAAGACGAGCCTCGCGCCCGCGCGCGCGCCGGGCGCGTAGACGGAGCCGCAGCGGCCCGTCCAACGATACGTCCGGTCGCCCCCGCCCTCCTTGTCGAAGAACCCCGACACCTGGAAATCGTCCGACCCGCCCACGTCGATGTCGTCGAGCGCCGGCACGTTGACCTCTTCCGGCAACAAGACGCGCGAGATCCGGAAGTACAACGCGCGCGTCTCCGGGCGCCGCGGCGGCTCCAGATAGCCGCGCTGCCACTCGACCGTCTCGAAACCGATGTCTTCGCTCCTTTGCAGGAACAGCCCGCACAGATCGGTGCTGTAGGTGTGGACGAAGTAGATGTTCTTGAAACGGCCGCGCCATTCGCGAACCAGGTGGACGAGCCGCGCCGGGTCCGGGTTGAAGCGCCCCAGCTCCAACACGTTCACGCCGTGAATCGCCCAGAGCGGCAGCGAGAGCAGGTGGATGCTGCGCGGCTGCTCGAAGACCACGATGTCGTCCGGACCGAAGCGGCGCGACAGGTCGCTGACGAAATCCACCATGCGATTCCAGTCCACGTGCTTCACGATCCGGCGCGTGTCCCGGGCATACGCCGCAGCCAGCGCCAACGCCAAGACCGCCGCCACCAGCCGCGGCGCGCCGCCACGCCGGCCGAGCCGGGTGAGAAAGAACGCCACCAACGAGAGCAGCGCCGGCAGCACGACCGGGATGTAGCGCCGAAGCGCGAAGTAGTAGTCGTTCCAGACGCGGATCTTGTAGAAGTAGAAGGAGCCGAACGCCGCCGAGATCAGTAGCAGGAAGAGATAGCGGGAGCGGAAGTGGCGGATCGCGACCAGCAGACCGAGCAGGCCGAGGCCAACCCCGAGCGGCGACACGAACCAGCCGAAACGCAGCAACGACTGCGCATCGTGGGCGGCGAGACGCTTGAAACCCAGGGCGTGCAACAACAATGGGTCGGCGAGCGCTGGCGTCGTGTTGCCGTCGCCTCCGGCCCACGCCGAGAGCCACGGCCGCAGCAAGTAGGTGTAGAGAGCGACGAGCGCGACCGAGACGAGAAGCGCCGAGCGCAGCAGCTTCTCGCGATCGCGCAGCAGGGGCGCGAGGCGATCTCCGATCGAGCTCGCCGAAGAAATCACGAGCACCACCAAGACCAGGAGACCGGCCCACACCCAATACGGCAGCTTCCAGTAGGGCCGGCTCAAGACGTCCTGCACGTACTTGCTGGCGAAGAGCCGTGCATGGAGCGTTGCGTGGAGCGCTAACAGCACGAACGGCCCCGCGAGCGCCACGAGCTCCGGGATCGTGAGCCGGCGCTGGGCGCGGCGGATCAACAGGTAGGCGCCGAGCGGCACGACGATCAACACGCTGTCGATGCGCACCAGCAGACTGAGCCCGAAGGCTGAGCCGGCGAGCGCGCCAAAGGCGAGCGAACGCCGTTCCTCGAAGTGCGCTACCGCCAGGATCCCCAGAAACAGCAGGAACTGCGACATCGGTTCGGAAAGGGGGTACCGCGCGAACCACACCTGAATCACGTTGATCGACAGCAAGACCGCGCCGAGCAGCGCCGTCGCGTTGCCAAAGATCCGCCGCGCGGCGAAGAAGCATGCCAACGTTCCGAGGACGCCGAAAATCGGCGGCGTGGCGAGAGCCCCCTTCACGCCCATCGCCTGGAAGAGCAAGGCGCCGAAGGCCGGGAACAGATGGAAGAACTGCGGGACCACGCGACCGGTCTCCGGGCTCTCCAGATCGAAGCCCATGAATCTCGAGAAGGACGTGGCCTCGCGGTTGGGGAAGAAGACCGCGAGGTCCTCCCGCGGGATCGCGAGCACCGCCTTGTCCTCTTGGAGGATCTTACCGGTGCGACCGATCAGCGCCATCGAGGCGACGTAGGCGCCGGGGTCGCGTCCGCCCACGATGTACTGGCTCGGTCTCGCATCGAGCGCCAGGCTCAGCGCCAGCACGACGAACGCCGGGACGAGCGCGCGCCACGACACGGGCCGAGCGAACGGCACGCCGATCCGGCGGCGCCCGAGTGCGAAGACGGCCAGGGAGACGGCCGCGAGCACTAAGCCCGCCGTGACCAGCGAGAAACGCCCCAACTCCGCGAGCAAGAGGCCCAGCCACGACGACACACACAGCGAGGTCGCCACGGCGAGGAACAGGGCCTCATCGAGCTCGAGCGCGCGACGATCCTTTTCACTCAGTACCGCGAGCAGGACTAGGCCAGGCACGAGCAACACGAACAATCCGGCAAGAACGGCGGGCAAGGCCGGAACGAGGTTCAAGAAGTCACCGCGGAGGCCTTCATTCTAGGAGACCGGATGCGACGCGCTTGCCGCCGGGGAGACCGCTTCTGTAGTCTCGGCAGACATGAAAGGCAGAACGCCGCCGCTGGTCGTACTCGGCGTGGCGCTTGCCGGCGCAGTGGCCGTCTTGCTCTCTCCGCCGGCCTTCTTCGTCAAGGCGCCGGCGGCGCGTGTCGAGAACCCCCGCTACCAGGGGATTCCCCTGCTGCGCGACGACTTCGATCGCGCCAATTTCGCGGATCGTGGCCGCTTCGTCCTGGAGAAAACGAGACCGTACGTCGACGTTCGAATCGAGTACCCACAACTCGCCGCCTACCTCTTCGGCTTCCCGTATCTGTTTGTGTCGAGCCTCGAAGCGCACATGAAGGTCTTCCCATTCCTGATGGCGTGCGCACTCGGTGGAATCGCCGCGGTCTGTCGCCGCGTGCTCGAACGGTTCGCTCTGCCGGTTTCTCGCGTGCTGCTGCTGCTCTTGCCTGGCACGCTCTACTTCACGCTCAACCGCTTCGACGCGGCCCCCACGTTTCTCGTGTGCGCGGCGCTCTTGTTGCTGCTGCGCGGCCGAACCGTCGCGGCACATGCTGTTCTGGCAATCGCGGTGCTCACCAAGGCGTACCCGCTCCTCTACCTGCCGCTCTTCGCGATGGTCGCGGCCACGCGAGCAGGTGCTCGCGGCATCCTGCGCGCCGCCGCCGCATTCCTGGGCGTGATCGCCGCGTTCTCGCTGCAGCTCGCGCTCTGGGTGGGTCCGGAGTGGGTCGTGTCCTCCTACCTCTACTTCGGCGGGCGCATGGACAACTCCCAGAGTTTGTTTCATCACGTCCTGCGCGCTGCGCCGGCAAGGGCCGACGTCGGCCTGGCCTCTTCCTTCCGCGCGCTGCAAGGCCTGCTCGGTCTGGCGGTCGTCGCGTTTCGGCCGAAGACCGACCGCGCGATCCTGCGCTGGATGGCGGCGATGACGATCGCATTCGTGGTCTTCAGCCGCTTTCAGTCGCCGCAGTGGGTCGTGTGGATCACGCCGCTCGCACTGCTCGCCGCCAGGGGTGGCCGGGAGCTCGCGCTGCTGGTCGCGCAGGACGTCCTGGCCTTCGCCTACTTTCCGCTCGCTTACCATCGCTTCGGGCCGGCGGCTCCCAGCCTCGCGTTCACGCTCGGCCTTCTGACGGCGGTTCGGTTCGTGCTGTTGATCTCGCTGCTCTGGCCGTCGCTGGACGACTCCGGTCAAGAGGCGTCCACGCGGCCTGAGACCTAGAGCGAGCGAACGGCGTCGTGCACGGCCTCGCACACGTCCGTCACCTGCCGGTCGCTGAGCTCGGGGTACATCGGGAGCGACAGGATCCGCTCGGCCGCGGTTTCCGTCACCGGAAAATCGCCGTGCCGCCCGCCGAGCGTCGCGAAAGCCGGCTGAACGTGGAGCGGGATCGGGTAGTGGATCAGCGTCCCGATGCCGCGCTCTTTGAGAGCGGCCATCAAAGCGTCGCGTTTCGCGTGACGGATCACGAACAAGTGATACACGGCCCGCGCGTAGTGCTGCTCCTTCGGCATCTCGACGACCCCCGCGAGCGCCTCGTGGTAGCGCGTCGCGAGCGCGCGGCGCTTTTCGTTGGCCGCCTCGAGATGGCGCAGCTTGACGCGCAGGATCGCCGCCTGCATCTCGTCGAGGCGGCTGTTGAGGCCGGGCGTCTCGTGGTGGTAGCGGTCTGTCTGTCCGCCGTTCCGCAACTGGCGCAGCCGCGCCGCGGTCTCCGGATCGTCGACGAGCACGGCGCCGCCGTCACCGAACGCGCCCAGGTTCTTGGTCGGATAGAAGGACAGGGCGCCCAGGCCCGAAATCGCGCCGACCGTCTTGCCGCGGTAGCGCGCTCCGTGCGCCTGGCACGCGTCTTCGATCACCGGGATTCCGCGCGCGCGCCCCAGCTCGAGGATCGGATCGAGGTCACACGGGTGGCCGTAGAGGTGAACCGGAAGAATCGCCTTGGTGCGTGGCGTGATCGCGCGCGCCACCGCGTCGGGCGCGACGTTCAACGTCAGGGCGTCGACGTCGGCGAACACCGGCCGCGCGCCGCTGCGCATCACCGCCAGACCGGTGAAGGCCGCGGTCATCGGCGAAGTGATCACTTCGTCGCCCGCACCCACGCCGATCGCTTCGAGCGCGAGCTGGATGGCCTCGGTGCCGTTGGCCACCCCCACCGCATCTTTCGCGCCGAACGCCGCCGCCAGCTCCTTCTCGAACGCCTCGCCCTCAGGACCGAGGATGAAGAAGCCCGACTCCAGGACGCACGCCAGCGCCGCGTCGACCTCGGGGCGCAAGGCGGCGACGTGCGAACGAAAATCCAGGAACGGAACCTTCACAGGTAGTGCTCCTGGTGTGCCCGGTAGAACGCCAGCGTCTGCTCGAGACCTTCGCGCAGCGGGACGCGAGGCTTCCATCCGAGCGCGTTCTGGATCTTGCGAGTGTCGGCGAAGAAGTCACCGATGTCGATGCGCTTCCGCTCCGGCGGAAACGGTACGAGGCGCGTCGACCCGTGCCCCGCGATCTCGATCAGCAGGCGCGCCAAGTCGAGGAGTGCGATCGGCAAATCGTCGCCGAGATTGAACACCTGGCCGTCCGCGGCGTCCGAAGCTCCCGCGCGCAAGAAGGCGTCCACGACGTCGTCGACGTGGTTGAAGTCGCGCTGCTGCAGCCCATCGCCGTAGAGCGGGATCTCTTCGCCAAGCAGTGCCAAGCGGATGAACCAGCCGATGAAGCCCTGGCGGTTGTGCCGGATCAATTGACGTGGCCCGTAGGTGTTACTCAGACGCAGCGAGCTCGTGCGAATGCCGTAGACCGAGTGATACACTAGGTGGTAGAGTTCGCCCGAGATCTTGTTGATCCCGTTCACATCGGTCGGGTTCAGCGGATGCTTCTCGTCCACCGGCAGATACTGCGGCTTGCCGTAGATCTGACGGGTACCAGCGTAGACGATCTTCACACCCGGGTTCGTCTGGCGCACGGCTTCCAGGATCCAGAGCTGGCTGATTCCGTTGATCTCGAGATCGGTGAACGGATCGGTCATCGAGTCGACGTGACTGACCTGGCCCGCCAGGTTGAAGAGCAGGTCCTGGCCCTTCACAAGGTGCTTCATCCCGTGGCCGCGAACGTCGGCGATGTTGATCTTCAGTTTGTCCTCGTAGCCGACGAGGTTGAAGAGGTTGCCGCCGTAGTCGGGAAGCAGGCTGTCGACCGCGGTCACGCGTGCGCCGAGGTCGGCCAACCGGCGGCACAGGTTGCTACCGATGAAGCCCAACCCGCCGGTCACGAGCACGTGCCGCTCGCGGTAGAAGTCGCGGTAGTCGGTCACGCCTTCAAGTGCTCCTTCTTCACCACCAGCTCGAACCAGAGCCTCATCAGGTCGAGCAAGGTGCGCGCCACCCGCCGGAAGTTGAAGAACTGACTCGTGCCGTAGGTCCGGTGGAAATGGTGGACCGGTACCTCGGCCAGCCGGAAGCCGTGGTCCTGGACCTTCTTCATCAGCTCGACGCAGATGACCCCGGAGTCTCGCGTGAGACGCACCTTCTCGAACACGCTCTTGCGCATCAAGCGGAAGTCGCAATCCACGTCGCGCAGTCTCAATCCGAAGACAGTCCTGACGAAATGGTGGTAGACGCGGCCGATCACGATCCGATGCAACGGGTCGGAACGGCCGATCTTCGTTCCGTTCACGAAATCGACGTCGTCGCGGAGCGCGGCATGCAGCGCCAGCAGCTCGCGCGGGTCGTATTGTGCGTCCCCGTCGGTGTAGAAGATGAGGTCCTTCGACGCCGTCTCGAAGCCCGTGCGCAGCGCGCCTCCGTAGCCGCGGTTCTTGGCGTGGTGCACGACGCGCAGCCACGGGAAGCTCCCCGCCATCTCGTCCAGCAATTCCCCGGTGTGGTCGGGACTCCCGTCGTTCACCACGATCACCTCGTGGTCGTCGGTGATCTTCAGGGCAGTCATATGCGCCACGATGGCGAGGCTGGCGATCGTCCCCGCGTCGTTGTAGGCGGGAAAGAAGATCGAGAGGCTGGGCTTCTTGGTCGGAGGATTCAAGCGGGTCTCGTGAGCCGAATTGGAAATGTTATCAGCAGGGCACCGAGAGCCGAGAGGCCGAGGCCGAAGCCGAAACCGCGCGCCGCATAGCGTAGCTCCACGCGGTGGAAGCCCGGAGCGAGAGGCACGCCGATCTGGGCATGGTTGACGCGCCTAACCGGCGTTGCCAGGCCGTCGACTTCGGCTCTCCACCCGGGATCGAAGCTCTCGGCGAGGACGAGCACGCCTGGGCCCGAGGCGCGCACGTCGAGCCGCCCGCCTAGGGCGCGCACCAACTCCGCGCGTGCGGCAGCAGCGCCGTCCTGAACAGCAAGCTCCGCTGTCTCGCCAGCCACAGCCACCGCCTCGCGCACCGGATCGAGCCGGCGGAGCGGCGCGCGCAGCGTGTCCAGGACGTCGCGGTCGTTCGGAACGTCGACCACACCCCGCGCCACGCGCGCGCCCAGGCTCCTCGGCAGCTCGAAGAGGCGAACCGTCGGCGTCGCCAATACTTCGCGAAACACGCGCACGTCGCTCACGAAGGCCGATGGCAGGGCGACCGGCGTCGCGCGGCCGGTGGCTTCATCGAGGAAGCCGATACGGCCGAGCGTGAGCACGCCTCCGAAAGCAGCGGTCTCGATGCGCACCCCGTCGACGAAGTAGCGGCCGGGCAGCGCGAGCGATGCCAGATAGCGATGAGCCCGGAAGCCACCGCCATCCCAGCTCTCGAGCACGGCGGCCGGGGAATGTGCCACCACGCTCTTGACGTCGTCGCGCTCGATCGACCATTCGGCGGTGTCACGGCCGGCAAGCAGCTCGAGCGGCAGGTCCCGTCCGCTCGAGAGCCGCGCGAAGACGCGCGCGACCAGGGCCCGGTCCCGGACCGCCAACGCGTTGGACAGATGAGACGCGAGCCGCAGGCTCGTGGCCGGCGCGCTCGGCAGCGGGAAGAAGCGCGATTCGGAGGGACCGAGCGCCATGTCGAGCCTCTCGCCGAGCCCCCCGGGGTCGGGGCGAGCCGCCAGAGCCGAAGCTCCTACCTGAACGAAGCGCACGCCGAGCAGTTCCAGCCTTCGCGGATCCGAGCGCAGGAATGCCCCGGTCAAGAGGCCGGATGGCCCCATCCCCTCGAAAGCCGAGCGCGAGCGAAGCGCCACCATCGGGTCGTAGCCGTTGACGCTTCGCCGGCTCACCAGGCTCCCCGCGTTTGCGTAGCCGAGATCCGCCGCTTCCTTGGGCCAGTCCCGGGCGATCGTCAGGATGCGGTCGAGGGTTCGGCGGCCGGCGAGAGCGCGATCGACCGCCTGGCGTGTGGCGCTGCCTTCTTCGAGAGCGGCACGCGTCGGAGCGCCGGCCCACACATCACGGCCCTGTGGCTGCAGCAGGAACGAGACCGTCAGCGGCAGCGCGAAGACGCCGGCTTTCACGGGATCAGCATCCTCGGCCATCGCGAAGTACACGATGAGCGCGAGCGCCAACACGCCTACGGAGCTGGCGAGCGGCTCCGGCAGAGGTCCGAGCGCTGCTGCCGACCCGGAAAGAACCACCGCCGAGAGCAGGCACGCCATCAGGAAGAGTGAGCGAAGCTTGCGCCCCCGTGGCGTCCGCCGCTCGTTCCACTGCGCGTGCAACGACAACCCGGCGAGGCTCGCCAGGGAGAAGTCGAAGACGAGCGCCAAAGCGCCCGGGGCGGAGAGCGGGCCCCGGCCCCATTGCAGGCCGAGACAGACGCAGAGCGCCACGCCGAACGCGCGCGCCGCCGGCAGCGATGCCATCAGCGGCAACGCCGCCAGCGCCAGGGCCGGCGCCGGGGTGTGTGAGACGTAGCGCAACGCCAGGCCGGCGAGGCCGGGCAGCGGGACGTCGATCGATGGCGCCAGGCCCGCCACCTGCCGGCCCGCTTCGCTCAGAGCCAGGAGCGTCGGCACGAGCTGCGGCGCCGCGAGCAGCGCGCCCGAAGCCAGAGCGGTGAGGCACGCGCCGATCGGGAAGCCGCCGCCCATCGCGTAACCGACGGCCAGTCGTCCGAGCAATAGCGCGCCACCGGCACGAACGGCTTCCGGTGATCCTGCGAGCAGCAACAGCGCGAGGGCTCCCGCGAGCGCCAGCTTGCCACGGCGATCGGGGCGCGCGATCGTGCTCTCGCACGCCAACAACAGGAGCGGCAGGAACGGCGCTGCCACGATTGTCGCGGTGTCGCCGAGGTGCCCCACCAGATACGGACCGAGCGCGAACGCCAGCCCTGAAACGAAGCCGCCGAGCGTGCCCGCGCCGAGTCGCCGGACATAAATGAACGTCAGGACAGCCGTGGCCCCGAGCGACATCAGCACCAGCACCTGGAAGGCGGCGAAACTCGGCAGGGGCGCCAGCACCACCATCATCGGGTGCAGTGCGCCGGGCCGATACGCTGCGAGGAGCGGTGTTCCCGAGAAGATCCACGGGTTCCACGCCGGCAGCTCGCCGCGCCGCCACGCGGCCCAAACCTCGGCGCGCAGCGGATAGTGCAGCGCCGAGCCGTCGCCTGGGCCCAGCAGGCGCCCCTCCATCCATGCCGGCGCGTGGGCGATCGCGGGGAGGATCGCCAGCAGCAGCATCGCCCGCAGGTCGGCGCCTTTCAGTCGCGTCGCGCCAAGGGGGTCATTGTCGATCCTGGCCCGCGGCGATCTGCTCGGAGATCAACCCGAACAGGAACACGACCACGGCGAGCTGAATCAAGAGCGCCGAACCCATCGGGATCTTGCCGTGGACGATCACGTTCCAGAGACCATAGGCCGCGCCCAGAACGAACGACGTCGTCGCGATCGGGAGGAAGACCCTGAGCGGGCTGTAGAGCGTCACGATCTTGAAGATGATCAAGAGGAAGCGCACGCCGTCGCGGAGCGGCCGGATCTTGCTCGTGCCGACGCGCGGCCGGGCCACGACCGGCACGAACGCCACATTCCGGCCGGCCTTCAGGAACCCCAGGCACGAGGTGGTCGGGTAGGAGAAACGGTTGGGAAGCAGGTGAACGATCTCGAGAAGCGCTTCGCGCTTGGCGGCCCGGAAGCCCGAGGTCAGGTCGTCGATCCGGCGCTCGGCGAGCCAGGAGGCCAGCGCGTTGAAGACGCCGTTTCCGATGGCGCGCAGCGCACCCTGGTCGCGGGAGGCGCGAGCGCCGATCGCCATGTCGTGAATGCCGATCGCCTCGACGAGCTTCGTCGCCTCGGCGGGATCGTGCTGCCCGTCTGCATCGAGCAGCAGCACGACGTCGCCCCGCGCTTCGCGGACGCCCGTCTTGACCGCAGCGCCGTTGCCCTTGTTGTACGGGTGCCGGACGACGCGCGCGCCGGCCGCTTCAGCCCAGGCCGCGGTGCGATCACTGGATGCGTCGTCAATGACGAGAATCTCGAGCCATGCCCCCGCGGCCAGGAGTCCGCCGATCACGGCGGCGATGCCGGCCTCCTCGTTGAAAGCGGGAACGACGACCGACGTGTCCTGCGGCCTCGCCACGGCTCTAGCGATGCCCCTCGATCTCCATCTTGCGCACGCGGTACAGGAGATCTTCGAGCAGCTTGCGGTTGCTCGCGATCAGATCGGCCATGAGGCCCCACTGCAAGGTCTGGAAACCGAGGATCAGCAGCAACACCGACAGGATCGCCGACTGGATGTGGCCGCGGATGTCCCCCATCCACCAGAAGTACGCGTAGCGCAGACCCAGAAGAGCGCCGCCCGTGAACAGGGCCGAACCGAGCAGGATGAAGACCTTGAACGGCTCATACATCGCGTAGATGCGCAGGATGGTGGCGCCACTCCGCTTCACGTACTCCCACGTCGAGCCGAAAAGGCGCGAAGGGCGAGTCTCCTTCGCCACGATCGGCAGGTGCGCGATCGCGAGCTGTTTCTTGCCAGCCTGGTTGATCGACTCGAGCGTGTAGGTGAACTCACTGACGATGTTGATGCGCAGCGCCGCCTCTCGCGTCAAGGCGCGGAAGCCGCTGGTGACGTCGGGCACGTTGGTTCCAGACACCTTGCGCACCACCCACGACCCCGCGGTCTGCAGGTGGCGCTTCGTCCACGAGAAGTGGGCCACCTCGGCGACGCCCCGGTCGCCCACCACCATTTCCGCCTTGCCCTCGAGGATCGGCGCGATCAGGCGCGGGATGTCGGCTCCGTTGTACTGATTGTCCGCGTCGGTGTTCACGATGATGTCGGCGCCCAGCTTCAGCGCGGCGTCGAGGCCCGCCATGAACCCATACGCGAGACCCTTGCGCTTCCTGAAGCGGACCACGTGATCCGCCCCGTGAGCGCGCGCCACCTGCGAAGTCTGGTCGGTCGAGCCGTCATCGATCACGAGGATCTCCAGCGCGTCCACTCCGGGGATCACACGGGGGATGCCGCGCAGGGTGTCGGGGAGCGTCGCCGCCTCGTTGAGGCAGGGGATCTGGACGACCACCTTCATGTGCACGAGCAAGGTAGCACAGGGGTTTTGTTGGCGGTTAGCCGGTTCCGCGGGCGATCCGCTCGACAGCACCTCGCCAGCCCGAATACAGCCGGAATTGCCTCAGGTTGTCGAGCAGCGGCCGCTCGCTGCCCTTCTGCGGCGCGCGGCCCAGCGCGCGCGCCGTGGCCTCGTCGCGCGCCGATTCGCCCAAGGCCGGCGGTAACAATCGAAAGCCGTCATCGATCGGCGCGGGCGGCGTGAGCGAGTCGATCCACTGCGTCACGCGCAGGAACGACGATGGCGACGACGGCTGGCGGTCCTCGAACTCGAAGCCGTGCGGATCGATCTCGAGGGGTTTCGGATCCGAGACGCGGTGCAGGTGAAAGCGATAGCCCTCGCTGGGCGTCGCCGACTTGATCAGCTTCAGGTTCTTGTCTTGCGCCTGGAACTCGCGCCGGATCGGTCCACGAACTACGAGCAACAGCTCGTCCACCGCGCACTCGAGCGTACGTCCCGCCGCCCGGACGACGAAGCGTTGCGACTCGAGGCGACCCCGCTCCGCGGGAAGTGGCGCGTGGCGTAGCAACAGGGCCTCGCTGATCGTGAAGACGCGCACACCGTGCTCCGCGATGCTCTCGGCTTCAGCCGCCGCCACGGCAGGGCGTGCGATGCGGAGTAGCTGATAGCCGCCACGCTTCAGGCGCTGACCTGCCTCGAAAGCCGAGGTGCGGAGAGCTGACGCGACGGCGTCCACGGTTGCCTCGCGCAGATCGACAACCAGCAGCGATCGATCTTCGTCAGGCGCTGCCGCCGGTGCCGGCGTGCTCGCATCCAGTGCAGCGGGCAGCGCCGGATCGAGGTCGCGAAGGGCCTTGTCCGCGGTGGCTCGCGTTGCGGCGACGACGTCCTTCGGCAGCGGCTTGCCACAGTAGAAACATGTCGATCGAACGATCGCCACCGGGCGCCCGCAATGCGGACAATCCATCCCGCCGCTGCCTCGCTACACGTTGAAACGAAAGTTGATCACGTCGCCGTCGCGCACCAGGTAGTCCTTGCCCTCGAGGCGCAACGTGGCTTTCTCGCGGCACGCCGCCAGCGAGCCTGCCGCGACGAGATCCTCGAACGAGACGACCTCGGCGCGGATGAAACCGCGCTCGATGTCGGAATGGATCGCGCCGGCGGCTTGCTGGGCCTTGGTGCCGTTGCGAATCGTCCACGCCCGGCATTCATCCTCGCCCGCCGTCAGGAACGAGACGAGGCCCAGGAGCGCATAGGAGGACTGGATGACTCGATCCAGCCCCGGCTGCTTGAGCCCAAGGTCGTCCATGAACGCCCGCGCGTCTTCGGCTCCAAGCTGAGCGATCTCCGCCTCGATCGTCGCCGAAACGGAACAGACCGCCACATTCTTGCCGTGGCCCAGCGCCAGAAGGCCGAGCCGATCGAGCGTAGCGGTCGCCTCTTGGACCTGGCCCTCGCCGAGGTTCACCACGATCAGCAGCGGCTTCTCGGAGAGGAAGGAGTAGTTCCGAAGCCGGCGCCGCTCTTCCTCGGTGAAGTCGACCCCGCGCAGCGCCTGTTCGTTTTCGAGAGCCGCCTTCAGCTTCTGAAACAGCGCCCGCTCGGCGACGTCTTCCGGCCGATTCGCTTTCTTGATGTTGGCATCGACTTTCTCGATGCGTTTGTCGATCGCGCCCAGGTCGGCCAGGATCAGCTCCAGCTCGAGCATTCTGGCGTCGCGCAGGGGATCGACCGAACCGTCGGGGTGCGGCACCAGATCCGATTCGAACGCCCGCACGACGTGAACCAGGGCGTCCACACCGCGCAGTGCCGGCAAGTCCACGAGCGCCGACCCCTCGCCTTTGGCGACGCCCGGTACCTCCACGTACTCGACGGTGGCCGGTGTCTTCTTCTTCGGCTGATACATCTCGGCGAGCCGCTCGAGCCGCGGGTCCGGTACCCGGGCGATGCCCACGCGGGCCGCCGGCCGTCCGCCCGGCGGCACGTCGCTCTGACCCGTCAGAAGTTGGAAGAGCGCGCTCTTGCCCACGCCCGTGAGACCGATGATGCCGGTTTTCATACGGGCCGGATTATAGCGATGGTAGTAAGATCACCCCGAAAGACGGCGGCAGATGAGCGTTCTCCCTTCCTTTCTCACCGCGCTCCTGGTGGCGGCCGCTTCGCCGACGCCCTCGCCTGCGCCCGCTTCCACACGGTCGACAACCGGCCCCGTGGTGTTGTTCCTGGTCGACAACTCGGCTTCCTTGCCGCCGCTCGATCCCGACGAGAAGCGAGTCGACGCGCTGGAGCGGGTCTTCACGTTCCTGGAGGGCCAGCCCTACCGGCTGATCTTGTTCGGCGGCCGCAAAGAGATCTTCGTCGACGACACGAAGCACTACCGGAACAACGGGCAGTGGACGGACATCTATTTCGCGTTCGTCAAGACGCGGGAGCTGATGGACGGCTATCCGAAGGGCACCGAGTTCCGGATCATCCTGCTCACCGACGCCATCAACGACCCCGATCCCAAGGACTGGTCCGACATGGAGGTGCCAAAGGGCGCCGACCTCCGAGTGCACTCGATCGAGCGTCTGAAGGCGCTAGTTGCCGAGATGAAAGTGGCGCTCTACGTGATCCTGGTCGGCGAGCCTCCGAAGGACGGCCTCGCCGCCGGCGACCGCGAGCAGTCTCCGCAGCTCGTATTGGACCTGGTTCACGCCGCCAACGGCGCGAAAGCATCGCCGAGCGCTCAGTCAATGGCCGCGTTCTTCAAGGACGATGGCCTGATGCTGAAGAAGTTCGTGTTTCGCGTGGCTCCCAACGAGGGCCTGAAGCGCCTGCAGCCGGTCGTGAAGCGGATCGTCGCCGCCCCGCGGCCCGGAGTCGAAGTGCAGTTTCTGGGCGCGCTGATCCTGCCGCTCTCGCTGTTCCTGTGTCTGCTGCTCGGAATCCTGGTCCGTTCCTTTCCGGGCCCCGGAGACGTCGAGATCATCGAGCTCGGACTGGGCAATCCGGTTCAGATCGCGGTCGACCGCATGCACAAGGTGCAAGCCGGCGGTTGGGGAACCACCGGCTTGTCGCTGGTGGCCGATGCCAAAGAAGCCAGCGCCACCCTTGCGTATCAGTCGTCTCCCTTCGACGCATCGGGCGCGGGCCTCGACACGAGCGGGCTCGACAGCGAATCCCTGAAGCTCCTGCCGCTGTCCGTGGACGAGCTCAAGAAGAAGATCCACGAGATCAACACCTCGGGCACCAAGGAAGAGAAGATCTACGTCCTGAATCTCGACTACATGGCCAAGAACTTCGACTCCAAGGAGGCGGAGCGCATCTTGACCGCGTCCTCGCTCGAACGGAGAAAAGTGCCGGCGCTCGACTTCCTGCGTGCCAAGGCGCATCTCCTGATGAACGACGCGCTCCGCCACCGGCTCTTTCAGCCACGGGTCAGCGTCGTCGGCTACGGCAGGGACGCCGAGCGAAAGGAACTCGTCACAGGCGATCGCGTGCGCATCGGGCGCTATGGGTTCGTCGTCGGCGAGCTGGGCCGCGGCGGCCGCAAGGATGTGCGGCTATCGCTCTTCTACGAGCGCGTCCCGTCGGTGCTCGGGCTGAAGTCGCTGCTGCCCGCGGTGTTTCAGAAGGCGTTCCGTTTCAGGTCCAGCGCGCAGCGCATCGTCGCCTGACAGCCCGCGGCGCCTCTTGACCCCGCTGGTTTCGGTGCTACTCCCGGTGTGGAACGCCGCGGCCACGCTCCGCGAGTGCCTCGATTCCCTGTCCGCGCAGTCGCTAGCCGACCACGAGCTGATCGCGGTCGACGACGGCTCGAGCGATGCCAGCCGCGAGTTACTCGAGGCGCACGCTCGCGCCGATCGGCGCTTGCGAATCCTCGTGCAGCCGCACCGAGGCATCGTCAGCGCGCTGAATCATGCGCTGGCTGATGCGCGCGCGCCGCTGATCGCTCGTATGGACGCGGATGACGTGGCGCATCCGCAGCGGCTCGAGCGTCAGGCTCGGCGACTCGAAGCCGACCGAGACGTAGAGCTGCTCGGGTGCGCTGTCCGGGTCATCGACGGCAGCCGCAACGCTGGCCTGCGTGCCTATGTCGACTGGTCCAACCGCCTGCTCTCGCACCACGACATCGTGCGCGATCTGCTCGTCGAGTCTCCGCTCGTCCATCCAAGCCTGATGACGCGCCGCGAGTCGCTGGAGCGGCTCGCCGGGTATCGAGGCGACTCTGGCCCAGAAGACTACGACCTGCTGCTGCGCGCACACGCCCGCGGCATGCGCTTCGCCAAGCTCCCCCAGATCCTCCTCGATTGGCGCGACTCGGAGACCCGTCTCACCCGCCGCGATCCGCGCTACGACGCGGACCGTTTTCGCAAACGCAAGATCGAGGCGCTACTCGATGGCCCGCTGCAGGCCGAGCGACCCGCTGTGATCTGGGGCGCCGGTCCGGTCGGCAAGACCTGGGCGAAAGAGCTGTTGGCCCGCGGGGTCACGCTGCGCGCCTTCATCGACGTTCATCCACGCCGCGTGGGCCAACGCATCCACGGTGTGCCCGTCGGCGACGTTCACAGCGCCGCGTTCCACCCGGGGGCGTTGCACCTGATCGCGCTCGGTCAGCCGGGGGCTCGCGAGCGGGCTCGTCGAGTCGCGGCCAACCTCGGGTTGCGCGAGTGCCGCGATCATATCGCTGTGGCATGACGCTCGCTATAATCCTCGCTGTCGTGGCATGTCCTCCCAGTCGAGGTCGGGCGTGAGCCCTTCAGCCCTGTTGATCGCTCTGACGCTCGCGTTCGCGGCGTCGGCGCCTCGGGGCGTCGAGACGAGGGCACAGAAATTCGCGACCATCCTCTCGCTCGAGAATCGCCGGGCGTCGGCCGGCCACCCGCTGGAGCGCTACCTGCGAGACCTCGACAAAGGCGTGCGCCGTCGCGCGATCCTAGCGGCCGGCCGGATTGGCGACGCCAGCCTGGCTCCGCTGCTCGTGGATCTGATGAACGACTCCGACCGCGAGATCCGCCAGATGACCGCTTTCGCGCTAGGCCTGATCGAAGACAAGTCGGCATGCGACCGTCTAGTGGCGGCTCTCAAGGACACCGACGCCGTGGTGAGGGCGCGTTCCGCCGAGGCCCTCGGCCGGATCGGTGACCCGGCGCGCGCCAAGAGCGTGGCGGAGATGATCCAAGCGGCGCTCCCGAAGGACGCACCGCTCGTGACCGTGCGCGGAGACGACGCGGCCGACCCGAACGACCCATGGCTCGAGCTGCGCCTGGGCCTGTTCGCGCTGGCTCGCTTCAGGGACGCCGCCGTCGCGGAATCGATCCTGCTACCCGGCGGTCGCCCCCGTTTCGATTGGTGGGCGGCGTCGTGGACGGCCATGCGCATCGCGACGCCGAACATGCGACCGCTGTTTCTGGCCGCGATTGCCTCCAACGATCCCGCCTCGCGAGCGCTCGGCGCGCGCGGCCTTGGCGCCCTCAAAGACGTCGCTTCGGTGGAGCTGCTCGCCAAGCTCTCGCTGGATCGGGACGACGACGTCGTGGTGCAGGCGCTTCGCGCGCTCGCAAGCATCAGCGACGCGCGCGGCGTCAGCCCGGCTGCGGCCGTGCTCAACTCTCCGAACCTGCTCCTGAAATGGGAAGCGCTCAAGGCGCTGGCTCAGCTTCCTCTCGATCGCAGCTTGCGCGGGCGCATCGTTCCCTACGTGGGCCACGAGCGGCCGTTCCTGCGGGCCGCGGCGTTCCCTGCCCTCGCGCGCATCGATCGCGAGGAGTTCGCTCTCGTGCTGTCCGGCCTCGATCCCGACCCGGAATGGACGGTGCGCGCAGGTCTCGCGGCCGCTCTCGGCGAAGTGGGCGACGAAACCAGTGTCTCGCTGCTTCTCGGGATGCTGAAAGACGCCGATGGGCGCGTGCTGCCAGCCGTTCTGGAGGCCCTCCGCAAGGCCCGGGGCGGAGACGCCGTCGAGACCCTGAAGCGACATCTGACCCACGCCGACTTCGCGGTTCGGGCCGCCGCCGCCCGGGGTCTCGTGGCGCTCAAGACCACCGGTATCTCGGACGCGCTCGGCAGCGCCTATCGGCAATCGCTACCCGACGTCGACCTGGATGCTCGGCTGGAAATCGTGGCCGCGCTCGTCGCTCAGCGCGATGAGCTAGCGAAGCGCACGCTCCGGGAGGTCGCCCAGCAGGATCCGGTTCGCGCCGTTCGCGAGCGGGCGGGGAGCGGCCTGCTTGGCCTGGGCGCGCCAGGGCCGGCCCCGGGCGCGGAGCTCAGCACGCGTGCCTTCCTCGACGACCGCGAAGCCATGCTGCCGTTCGAGCCGCCACCGGATCGCACGCTCTACACGCCGCGCGCGATCGTGTACACGGCCCGAGGGCGCATCGAGATCCATCTCAACATCATCGAGACCCCGCTCACGACCGAATCATTCATCAATCTGGCGCGGCGCGGTTTCTTCGACGGGACGAGCTTCCATCGCGTGGTTCCGGACTTCGTGATTCAAGGCGGCTGCCCTCGCGGCGACGGCGCCGGCGGCGCGGGATTCACGCTGCGCTCCGAGCTTTCCGAACAGCCCTACGGCCGCGGCACGGTCGGGATGGCGCTCTCGGGCCCGGACACCGGCGGCAGCCAGTTCTTCATCACGACGAAGCCGGCGCCTCATCTCGACGGCGCTTACACCGCATTCGGGCGGGTGGCGAGCGGGCTCGAGGTCGTCGACCAGATCCGGCCCGGCGACGTCATCGACAGGATCGAGATCTGGGACGGCCGGTAAGGCTTCTCGCGCTCGACATCGACGGCACGCTGCTGCGCAGCGACAAGACCATCTCGGCGCGCACTCGCCTCGCGATCCAAGCGGCGCGGGAGCAAGGGGTGCGGCTGCTGCTCGTCACTGGGCGGCGCTACCCTGCCGCACGGCGCGTGGCCGACCTTGTCGGCACCGACCTCCCGCTTGTTCTCCACAACGGTGCGCTGATCGTCGAATCCGGCTCGGTCCTGCGCTGTCGCCCACTGGCTCGCGCAGTCGCGCTACGCGCCATCGAAATAGGCCGCGTCCACCACGCCGACCCCGTGCTTCATCGCGGTCACCAGGCCGAGGGACACCTCGTCGTCGAGGGCATCCGTCCATCGAACACGCTGCTCGTCTACTACCTCGACAAGTCGCATCCCGACGTACGTGTGGTGGATGACCTCGCGAATTCCCTCGACGAGGATCCGATCCAGGTGATGTTCGGAGGTGGCCTCGACGCGATGGATGCCTTTGCCGGCCCGCTCGCGCAGGTCCTCGCTGGCGAAGCGCGAGTCGAACGTACCGTCTATCCGAGGGACGGCGTCGGCATCCTCGATGTCATGAATCCGACCGTGAACAAGGCCGAAGCGCTCGCGTTCGTTTGCGAGCGCTGGAGCATTGCTGCCGACGAAACGCTGGCGATCGGCGACAACTGGAACGACCATGAAATGCTCGAAAGGGCAGGGCGCGGGTTCGTGATGGGGAATGCCGATCCTGAGATGTTGCGGCTCGGGTTGCCGGTCTTGCCTTCCAACGACGACGACGGCGTGGCCGTGGCGATCGAGCGACACGTGCTTGGCGGGTGAAACAAAAAAGGGGGTGAACCTGTCACCCCCTTAAGTGGCCGACGAGCGGCTTACTTCTTCTTCTTCTTCGCAGCCTTCTTCTTGGCAGCCATCGTCCTCATCCCCCCTCTCAAAGTTTCAGTGGTTCAGAGTGACTGGCGGCACTGTCGTTTCGAGCCGCCGTCAGCTCACCGGAAAAGAATCCAGGGAGGGTGATCGGTCCACCCTCCCTTCTCGTCCCCGGGGCGCCTACTTCTTCTTCTTCTTCGCAGCCTTCTTCTTCGCAGCCATTTTCGTAATCCCCCCTTTCGCTCCAGGTTTGGAGAACGTACGCGCCCCTCTTCAACATGTCGGGTGATGAGGCGCTTGACATACTAGGGGTAGGGTAGGGAGCGGTCCTGGGAGTGTCAAGGCTTTTTTTAGCGCCACGAACGCGCATATTCCGAGACGCATGAGCGGGTTAGGCTGTGGATGGATGTGGAATATCACGAATCGCCGCACCAGTCGCGGCTTTTTGTGGTACTCATCCTTCGAACTGACTGTCCCACAGGGGCTTCTGCCGTCTCCGGCGCGCAAGCACCAAAAATCCACCGGCAGTCCGCAGTGGAATACCAATTTGAATGGTTAGGGTCGAGCCGGCGTATACTCCGCCGCCCGTGTTCCAGTTCGTGCTCGAGAAAAGCGATGGGCATGCGCGCGCCGGACGACTCGTCACGCCGCACGCGATCATCGAGACGCCCGTCTTCATGCCCGTCGGAACTGCGGCCGCCGTGAAGGCGGTGACGCGCCGCGATCTCGAAGCTCTCGATCCCAACATCATTCTCGCCAACACCTACCATCTGATGTTGCGGCCAGGCGACGACGTGATCGCCGAGCTGGGCGGCCTGCACGGCTTCACGGGTTGGCGCCGAGCGTTCCTGACCGACAGCGGCGGATACCAGGTCTTCAGCCTCGCGGGGCTTCGCACGCTGACGGAGGAGGGTGTCCAATTCCAGAGTCACATCGATGGATCCAGCCACCTGCTCTCCCCCGAGAAGTCCATGGCGATCCAGCAGAACCTCGGCGCCGACATCGCGATGGCATTCGACGAATGCCCGCCGTTCCCAGCGCCGCGCGAAGCGGTTGAAGCGGCCACGACGCGCACGACGCGCTGGGCCCGCCGCTGCCGCGACGCTCACACGCGCAGCGATCAGTGGCTGTTCGGGATCGTCCAGGGCGGCATTCACCTCGATCTCAGGGAGCGGAGCGCTGCCGATCTGATCGCCCTCGACTTCCCGGGTTACGCGATCGGGGGGCTGTCGGTCGGCGAGCCCAAGAGCGACATGCTGCCTGTGCTGGACCAAGTGCACGCCCATTTGCCGGAGACCAAGCCGCGTTATCTGATGGGCGTCGGGACGCCCGAAGACATTCTCGACGGCGTCGCGCGCGGCGTGGACCTGTTCGATTGCGTGCTGCCGACTCGCAATGCCCGAAACGGCCAACTCTTCACGAGCCGCGGCCGCATTTCGATTCGCAACGCCCGCTACAAGCGAGACCCGCTACCCGTGGATCCGGAGTGCGCTTGCCCGACTTGCGCGACGACCAGTCGCGCCTACCTGCGTCACCTGCACATGGCGGGCGAGATCACGGGCGCGACGCTAATGACCCTCCACAACCTGAGCTTCTACCTCGACACCCTGAAACGCGCAAGACGGGCTATACTCTTGGGCCGTTTCGACGAGTTCCGGAGCGAGTGGCTCCAGAAGCTCGCGGGTCCCGCGGCCTCCTGAACGCCGCACTCCCTCGAAAAACGAACGGCTTGCTTTAGGGATTGACGATGACTCTCTCCAGGATGGCCCTAGCCCTCGCCGGACAAGCACAATCGAGCGAGCAGAATCCGTTCGCCAGCCTCGGCTTGATGATCATCATCTTCTCGATCTTCTATTTCGTGCTGATCCTGCCGATGCGCACCAAGCAGAAGAAGCTCGAGGAGACCGTCAAAGGGCTGAAGGCCGGCGACAAGGTCATCGTCAGTCCAGGCATCTTCGCCACGATCGTCGCAGTCGACGAGGATGCGTTTCATGTTCGCGTCGACGAGAAGACCAAGCTCAAAGTCCTGAAGAGCGCCATCGCGGGGCTCCAGGGCCAACCTCTAAGAACGGAGAAGTGATGGGAGCCGGGCTCGACAACCCAATCGTTCTTTGGTTCGTGCTGACCGCTGCGCTCGGAGGGATCGCCTACGCCGCGATCCGCAAGGAGCTGCGGCTGCGCGCGACGCTCTACGGATCGTTCTTGATCGCGTGTGCCGTGGCGGTCTGGCCGCCATACGACATGAACGGCAAACCCGGCAAGATTCGGCTCGGGCTCGACCTGCGTGGTGGCATCCACCTCGTGCTGCAGGTCGTCACCGACGACGCGCTCAACGCCACGATCGATGACGCGGTTTCGACGACGCGCGACCAGTTGCAACGCAAGGGTATCGTCTTCGCCGGGGCGCAGCGCGTCGACAGCCAGAGCTTCTCGGTTGACGGCGTCGAGCCGGCGCGCGTCAAGGATGCCCGCGACATCCTGAAGGACTTCTTCCGCGAATGGGAGACGCGCGAGAGCGGAGGGCGCTTCACGGTCAAGATGACCGAGCTGTACACGCGCACCATCCGTGAGCGCACGGTAAAGGAGGCGATCAAGACGCTCGAGCGGCGCGTCAATCAGCTCGGCGTCGCCGAGCCGATCATCGCCGAGCACGGCAACCGCGGCGACCAGATCCTGGTGCAGCTCCCCGGCGTGACGGATCCGGAAGCGGCCAAGCGCGTGATCAGCACCGTCGCGCAGCTCGCGCTGAAGCTGGTCGAAGACGAGGCGCCCTCCCGAGAGGCGCTGCTCTCCGCCCACAGCGGCCGCGTGCCCGACAACATGGAGATCCTCGAGGGGATCGGCGATCAGGCGGGACAGCGCGCGCACTATCTGGTGAAGAAAGAAGCCGTGATCACTGGCCGAGACCTGAAGAACGCCCGCGTCGGGGTCGACGAGAACAACCAGCCCGACGTGCAGTTCACGCTCAACCCCGTGGGCGCGGATCGGTTCAAGCGCGCCACCGGAGCCAACATCGGCCGACGCCTGGCGATCATCCTGGACGGCCGTGTCGAATCAGCCCCGACGATCCAGAACCAGATCGGCGCCGAGGGTCGAATCATGGGCCGCTACTCGACTCAGGAAGCCGACGAGCTGGCCAAGGTGCTCCGCGCTGGCGCGCTGCCCGCCACGCTCAAGTACCTCCAGGAGTTGAGCGTCGGCGCATCGCTCGGAAAAGACTCGATCCGGTCAGGGTTGACGGCTTCGGCGGCCGGCATGGCGTTCATCACCATATTCATGTTGGTCTATTACCGACTGGCGGGCGTCAACGCCGTCGTCGCCCTGACCGCAAACCTGCTGATCCTGTTGGGTGCGATGGCGTACTCGTCTGCCACGCTCACCCTCCCGGGCATCGCCGGCGTCATTCTCACGATTGGCGTCGGCGTCGACACGAACGTCCTCGTGTTCGAGCGCATTCGTGAGGAGCTGAGGAGTGGCAAGGGCGTGAAGGTTGCAGTGAACAACGGCTTCGAAAGGGTCTGGATCACGATCCTGGACACGCATGCCACCGCCATGATCGCCGCGGCTTTCCTGTTCCAGTTCGGGACCGGCCCGATCAAGGGCTTCGCGGTCACCCTGGTGATGGGCCTGATCGCGAACGTCTTCGCGTCCTATTTCGTCAGCAAGTTCCTTTTCGAGTGGGTCCTGGGCAAGCGTCAGGTCCAGACCTTGAGCATCTAAGAGCAGGTCATGGAACTCCTCAAGAACCCCAATTTCGATTTCCTCTCGAAGACCCGGTACTTCGTGGCCGCGAGCCTGGCGCTGATCCTCGCCGGCGTCGGCCTGATCGCGGCGCGCGGCATTCGCTACGGCGTCGAGTTTTCCGGCGGAACCCAGCTGGTGGTGAAGTTTCAGAAAGCGCCGGAGATCGATCGGATTCGTGCCGCGGTCGAGAAGGACGCACCGGGCGCCGTGATACAGACCTACGACGATCCCACGCGGAACCAGGTGCTGATTCGACTCGCCGCGACCGGCGAAGACAAGAACCTCGGTGCGGTGGCAGAAAAGGCGCTGAAAGCGCTCACGAGCTCCTACACCGAGAACGCCGTGATCGAGTCTTCATCCGAGATCGTCGGGCCGGTCGTCGGCGCCGAGCTGCGTCAGAAGGCGCTTCAGCTCACCGTCCTGGGCTTGCTGTTCCAGCTGATCTACATCGGGATCCGCTTCGGCGGTGCGGTCTGGGGTGCAGCCGCCGCGATCGCGGCGCTCCACGATCTGTTGATCACGATCGTTTTCCTGGCGTTCTTCAACTACGAGATCAACCTCAACGTGATCGCGGCGCTGCTCACGCTGGTCGGTTACAGCGTCAACGACACGATCGTGATCTTCGACCGTGCCCGCGAGAACATCCGGCACCGGCGCAAGGACTCGCTGGCCAAGATCATCAACGACTCGGTGAACCAGACCCTGACCCGCACGCTGATCTCGAATGGCACCACTTTTCTCGCCGTGCTCGGGTTGTTCCTGTTCGGCGGAGAAGTGCTGAGTTCTTTCGGGTTCACGATGGTAGTGGGGATCATCGTCGGCACCTATTCGACGATCTACATCGCCAGCCCGATCGTCGTCTGGTGGCAGGGTCGCAACAAGCCTGCCGGGGCCGGAACCGCGGCCAAGGCAGCGCTGTAGCAGCGAGGGCCGGCGCCTTGGCGCGGGGTTTGCAGCCTTCTGCTGGCGGGGCGATTTGAGGATGCCAGGGCAGCCTGTGGAGGACAGCCGATGTCCTCCGGCGGCCTCCGTGGCGCGGGTGCTAGTATGGCCAGCATGAGCGGGACGTTCCTTTCCTCGAGATCGGAAGAGCCTCGCCCGCCTCTGGACACGAGCGAAGACGACGAGCCGATCTTCAAGAGCCTCGTCGTCACAAACCCCTCACCGAGGTCGCGGCGAGCTCGCATCACGATGCGCGCCTCGGTGGTCGGGCACGTGATCCTGGTGGCGGTCGTGGTGCTGATTCCCTTGCTGCTGCCGCCGCCCCCGCCGCCGCAGCCCGATTACATCCGTGCGCTCATCTACGACCCCCCGCCGCCGCCGCCGCCGCCGCTGCCCAAAGGCTCGGCTCTCGTTCAGAAGCAGGAACCGGCTCGGCCGACGACACCCGACCCGAATCCCGAAAAGCCCAAGTTCGTGACTCCCGAGACGCCCACGCGAGAGCCCGACTTGAAACCCGAAGCCCGGGTCAAGGAAAACGAACAGGCGGGCAGCCCGACGGGGAGCGATCTCGGCGTCGCGGAGGGCATGGAGGGTGGCGTCGAGGGAGGCATGGTGGGTGGCGTTCCAGGCGGGGTGCTGGGAGGTGTCATCGGCGGAACCGGCTCGGGTGTCGTGATGGACTACGACCAACCGCCGCGTCCCATCAAGATGGCGAAACCTCAGTACCCCCAGGACGCTTTCGTGAAGAAGATCGAAGGAGTCGTCGAGGTCGAGATCCTGATCGACTCGACGGGTCGAGTGATCCAGGCCCGGGTCGTGAGGTCGATCGCGCTGCTCGACGCTGCGGCGCTCCAGACGGTCTACCAGTGGATCTTCTCGCCCGCCGTGAAGCACGGACGACCCGTCGCGACCGTGGCGCGAGCCCCAGTTACGTTCCGGATCTTCTGAATATGCGTCGAGTCGGGAACCAACTCGCGTGATCGGGTGTCGAAAACCGCAGGGCGCGATCTTGACACCCCTGGGGTCGCGTGCTAAGAAACCAACTTCTTTTCCCTGAATGCCGTATAAGGAATCCGGGAAAGCGAGGCGACACATGGAGCGGAGGCTGTTCGAGGACCTGGTCGAGTCCGATGTCGTGAGGCACAAGACCGCCCAGGGCTACACCCTTCCGGTTTCGGTCTTCCTGCACTTCCTCGTCTTGATCTTCGTCGTGGTGGTGCCGCTGCTGACCTCGGCCGAGCTGCCGGAACCGGCCGCCGCCGTGAAGGCGTTCTTCGTGGAGCCTCAGGCCGCGCCGCCGCCGCCGCCGCCGCCGGCCCCCAAGGCCGTGGTCACGCGCCCCGTAGTCCAGCCTGTCGTGCAGTCCGACAAGTTCACGGCGCCCGTCGAGACTCCCGATCAAATCAAGCCCGAGCAGAGCGATTTCGGCACCGCGGGCGGTGTGCCGGGCGGTGTTGAAGGCGGAGTGCCGGGTGGTGTCGTCGGCGGCGTCGTAGGAGGCCTTCCGGACGCCCCCCCGCCTCCCACGCAAGCCGTTCGCGTCGGCGGGCAAATCAAGGAGCCGAAGAAAGTCACCAACGTCAATCCGAGCTATCCCGACATTGCCAAGCAGGCCCGCGTGCAGGGAATCGTGATTCTCGAGTGCACGATCAGCCCACAGGGGAAAGTGACCGACGTCAAGATACTGCGCGGCATACCGCTGCTCGATCAGGCCGCGGTCGACGCGGTCAAGCAATGGGTCTACACACCCACGTTGCTGAACGGCGTGCCCGTGCCGGTCATCATGACGGTGACGGTGAACTTCAAGCTTTCGTAAGCTCGCAGCCCTTCAAGAGTCCAGGAGACCAGGAACATGCAGTTTGATTTGAGAACGATGGCCGAACACATGGGCGGCGTCGCGTGGGGGACGGTCATCGTGCTGGCCATCATGTCGATCTACTCCATCGGCGTCATGATCGAGCGTTACTGGACGTACAACCAAGCAACGAAACAGTCGCGCAAGTACGCTCCGGAGGTCGCGCGCTTCTTGAAGCAGGGGAAGATCAAGGAAGCGATCGACAGCTCGCACGGCGTCGGCGTGAAGCACTCGCACCTCGCCAAGGTCTTGGTGGTGGGACTGCAAGAGTGGCAGTACCAGCAGGAGATGGGCGAAGCCGAAAAGGACAGGGAGGCCGCCGTTGACGCTGCCAAGCGGGCCATTCAGCGCGCCACCGCGGTCAACCAGGCCGACCTGAAGCGCGGCCTGTCGGGCCTCGCGACGATCGGGTCGACCGCGCCCTTCGTGGGCCTCTTCGGCACTACATTCGGGATCATCAACGCCTTTTCGGGTATGGCGCTCACCGGCTCGGGCGGCATCGCCGCGATCTCCGGGGGCATCGCCGAGGCGCTGATCACGACGGCCTTCGGGTTGTTCGTGGCGGTACCCGCGGTCTGGGCCTACAACTACTTCGGCGGCAAGGTCGACGGCTTCAACGTCGAGATGGACAACTCCAGCTCCGAGCTGCTCGACTACTTCATCAAGAAGGGCGCCTAGACCCGTCAAGCAGCCCTTCACGAGGAGTCTTCAGAACATGAGCATGAGCGTCGGTGGCACCAAGGGCGGGGCGATGGCGGACATCAACGTCACGCCGATGGCGGACATCATGATCGTCCTGCTGATCATCTTCATGGTGATCACGCCCATGCTCCAGAAGGGCGTGGACGTGAAGCTCCCGCAGGCCGGCAACACCAAGGAGCGGAAGGACGATCCGAAGAACGTCATCGTCGCCTTGAAGAAGGACGGCACCACGTTCTTGAACGGCGTGAAGGTCGAGAACCCTGACGCCGAGCTCACCGGCAAGATCAAGGAGAAGCTGGAGGACGTCCAGGACAAGGTCGTCTATCTGAAGGGCGACGAGGGGATCGCGTACTCCGAGGTCATGCGCATCATGGACTTGGTTCGCGCCGGCGGAGTCGAAGAAGTCGCTTTGATCTCCGAGCCGAAGGTACAGAGCTAGCGATGGCAAAGCTGCGCAAGCACCCGAAGCACGTTCTCCACTCGCACGACGCCACACGCCCGGAGGCGACCGCCTCCAAGGCCGACATCAACATCACACCGCTGATCGACGTGATGTTGGTGCTGCTGATCATCTTCATGGTCGTGACCCCGTTGGCCCAAAAGGGGCTCGATATCGCCCTGCCACAGCCGAACCCGAATGCCCAGAAGCAACAGCAACAGGACAGCCAGACGGTCGTGCTGTCTCTGGAACAGTCCCCAACCGGACCGATCTACAGCGTCAACAAGAGCGCGATCGGGAGCATCGAGGAGCTGGACAACCGGCTGAAGGACATTTTCCAGACCCGCTCCGACAAGACCCTGTTCGTGCGGGCGACGGGTGAGGTGCTCTACGGCAAAGTCGTCGAAGCCATGGACACGGCGCGCGGTGCCGGCGTCGAGCGCATCGGGATCATCTCCGAGTCGATGACGCAAGCGGCGGGCAAGTAGCCCCGTCGCAGCGCAGAGCCTTCCCCAATTGAGAAGCCCCGCGGGGCAAACCGCGGGGGCTTCGGGTGTTTGTGCGCGCTCGTTCGGCTTGGGGGCGGGAGCGGGAGCTTGGCCCTACTACTTCGGAGCCGCCGTCTTCGCCGCCGCCTGAGCCAACTCCTGCTGCTTCTTGAGCTCGAGGCCCTGCTTCTGAAGGTCTGCGGCTTCGTTCATGAACTGCATGCGCTGGGCCGGGTTCTTCGCGAGCACGGCCTTCACGCGATATAGCAGGCCCTTGTAGATGACCGCCTCGAAATAGTCGGGCTTGATCGAGAGCGCCTTGTCGACGTTCTGCAGTCCCTTTTCCGCATACTCTTCCTTCTTCTTGTCGTCGAGCAGCGGATCGCGATAGGCCTTGTCCCAGTAGAAGGCGGCGACCTTCTGATAGCCGCCGGGCTCGTTCGGGTCGAGGGTCGCGCATCGCTCGAGAGTGCTGACGGCTTCCTCGAACTTGGCTCGGCGAGGCCGCTCGCTGCCCTCCTGCCACACCTCGCCCTTGTCATCCCAATTCGGCTTGTTGTAGAAGCCGGCCAGCGCGCCGCACGCCTTGGTGTCCTTCTGGTTCAGCTCAGCCGCCTTCTTGTAGGCGGCCTCGGCCTCCGCAGTCTTGCCGAACTTCTCGTACAGGTTCGCCATCGCATAGAGGTTCCTGACGTCGTTCGGGTTGTCCATCACCAGCCGCTCGGCGTAGCCGCGGGACTGTTCGTAGTCCTTGTGGGGATCCTCGGAGAAGATGCCAGTCAAGGCGCCGAGTGCGTTCGCTTTGACCGTCTTGTCGATCGCCGGGTTCGAGCTGGAAAGCTCAAGGACCTTCTTGTAGGCATCGATCGCCTTTTCGAGGCGCTCCATGTTCTCTGGCGTGTCCTTGCCGGGCCGATACATGGCCTGCTGCGAACTCCCCAGGTAGAAGTACGCTTCGATCAGGTTCGGGTCAGCGCTGACGGCCGCCTGATACCTCTCGATCGCGCGCCTGAAGTTCTCTTCGCGGTAAGCCTTGTTGCCGTCCTGGTAAGCCGCCTTGCTCCGCACGCGCGCGCAACCCGTCCCGAGGAACAGCGCCGGCGCGGTGCAAAAAAGGAGAACAGCGGGCCTGATTCTCATGAGCCGACTCCCTCTAACGAATTGAAAAACAAAGACCTCGCGTTGACCGCGGCACTATAGCCAAAGCCCGAAAGGCCGTCAAGAATCGGCCGAGTTACACTGCAAACCGTGGCGACCCCGGAGCGATCCGCGTCTACTCCGATGATCCGATTCGAAGACATCTTCGAGACGGTGCGCCACAACCATCCCGGAGCCGATCTCGATCAATTGCGCAGGGCCTACGTGTTCTCCGCCGTCGAGCACAAAGGCCAGACGCGTGCCTCAGGAGAGCCGTATCTGGTGCATCCACTGGAAGTCGCTGCGATCCTCGCCGAGATGCGGATGGACCCGACGTGCGTCACGGTCGGGTTGCTGCACGACGTGTTGGAGGACACCCTCACCGACCCCGAACGGCTCAAAGAGTACTTCGGACCCGACGTCCTCCACATTGTCGAGGGGGTTACCAAGATCAGCAAGATCCCATTCTCGACCAGCGAGGAGCGTCAGGCGGAGAACTTCCGCAAGCTGCTGCTCGCGATGGTCGACGACGTGCGCGTGATCCTGGTGAAGCTGGCCGACCGTCTCCACAACATGCGCACGCTGCAACACCTTCCCGAGGACCGCCGCGTTCGGATCGCCCGCGAGACGATCGACATCTACGCGCCGCTCGCGGGGCGGCTCGGGATGAGCAAGATCAAGAACGAGCTGGAGGATCTCTCCTTCCAGTACCTGGAGCCTCACGCCTACCAAGAACTTCTGGGCAAGGTGGAGGAGCGACGCAAGCAGGCGACCGCCTTCATCGAGAAGGTGCGAAACGTCGTCGGCGAGAAGCTCAAGGCAGCGGGCCTCGACGCCCAGATCGAAGGCCGCATCAAGCGGCTCTACTCGATCCATCAGAAGCTGCATCGCCAGAAGATCGAGATCGACCAGGTGTACGACTTCGTGGCGCTACGCGTGATCGTGCCGACGATACCCGATTGCTACGCCGCGCTGGGCGTGCTTCACAACCTGTGGCGGCCTGTGCCCGGACGCATCAAGGACTTCGTGGCGATGCCGCGCCCGAACGGCTACCGCTCGCTGCACACGTCGGTGATCGGCGACGAGGGACACCCGTTCGAGGTCCAGATCCGCACCCGCGAGATGCACCGCGTCGCCGAGGACGGGATCGCGGCGCATTGGAAGTACAAGGAAGGCCGCACCGTGCTCGACAAGGACGATCAGGCCTTCGCCTGGCTGCGCCAGGTGCTCGAGTGGCAACAGGAGGTGAAGGATCCGCACGAGTTCCTGACCTCGCTGAAGCTCGACCTCTACCCGGAAGAAGTCTATTGCTTCACGCCCAAGGGCGAGGTGAAGACGCTGCCTCGCGAGGCGTCGCCGATCGACTTCGCCTATTCGATCCACACCGAGATAGGCCACCACTGCGTGGGCGCGCGCGTCAACGGCAAGATCGTCCCGCTGCGCTCGAAGCTGCGAAACGGCGACATCGTCGAGATCCTCACCTCCCCCGGTCACAACCCGAGCCGCGACTGGCTGTCGCTGGTCGTGACCAACAAGGCGCGCGCCAAGATCCGCCACTATCTCCACATCGCCGAGAAACAACAGGCGCTCGACATCGGAAAGAAGCACTTCGAGCGCGAGCTGAAGCGCTATGACGTGTCGCTGAAGAAGCTGCTGGCGGCACCGCAGCCACTCGAGGCGCTGGCGCAGGAGTTGGGCGTGGGGTCGAAAGTCGACGACCTGCTCACGGCGCTCGGCTACGGCAAGGTCTCGATACGTCAGGTGCTGCAGCGGATCCTTCCCCCGGACAAGGTAGCCGCGCCTGTCGAGGCCAAACGCCCGATAGCCGACGCGGTGAAGCGGCTGCTGCGGGTGGGCGAGGATCGCATCAAGGTCAAAGGCACGGACGACCTTTTGGTGTATCGCGCGCGCTGCTGCAACCCGATCCAGGGAGAGCCGATCGTCGGCTACATCACCCGTGGCAAGGGCGTGTCCGTCC
>CAZVOI010000191.1:0-1923 GCA_964628275.1 uncultured Acidobacteriota bacterium
GGGATCGCCTCCGAAGTGGCGCTCGGTACGGAGGACGGCTTGAAGCAGCCGTGTGCGGTCAACCTCCACAACATCGTCACGGTACCGAGACAGGGGCTCGGGCGCCGCGTGGCTCAGCTGGACGAACACCGCCTCGAGGAGATCTGCTCCGCGATCGCCTTCGCGCTGGGGTGCCGAGGGTAGTCGAAATGGTCACACCCGCCAGTGGCTGGCACGACCCCGGCGCGGCCGGCTGTTGCCCGGCCGCGTTGTGGGATGATGCGGGTCGAGTACTGAATTGCGAGGAGAAAATTCGGCATGTCCATCATTGATCTTCGGACGCTGCCGGCCATGGCACTCGCCACGTGCCTGACGGTTCCCGCCGCTGCGCAGACCGCGAGCGCCCCGGTCGTCCCTTCGGAGAAGTTGCCCGCCCGGTGGCACCTCTCCGGCGCCTTCGGCTTGGGAGCAGCCGACGGCAAGTACGGGGACGTCCTCCAGGTGCCGCTCCAGTGGGAGGTCCGGATCGCGAAGCAGAGTGCGTCCGGCGCGTGGCGTTTCGGCGCTGGCCTGCAGTTCGGGTCGATGGACCCGGCCGAAGAGCCCAACATCCCTCCTGAAACGAAGAAGCTATGGCTCGCTCCCGACAAGGAGTGGGCGCGCCTCGAGACCTCCTTCAGCGTCACCCGCATCTTCAGGCCCAGGTCGAGCTTCCGCCCCTATCTCCAGGGCCGCGTGGGGATCGAACGCATCCATCCACGCAGCGAGCTCTTCTACAACAAGCCGGCAGAAGGCCTCGAGCCGGGAGAAAGCCCGACCTACGCCACGAACGGCGTCGGCTTCACGTTCCAGCCGGGGTTCGAGCGGTCGCTCGGCAAGACGCTCTCCCTGGACGTCGGCGGCTTCTGGACCTACTACAAGACCGGGTCTTACGACATGTCTCCGCTCGGCCTGCCGGACGTCGACTCCGGCTTTGAATGGGGCGCGCGCGTGGGCCTCACCTGGCAGCCCTTCGCCGCGTCGCCAGCGGAGCCCCTGAAGGCCGCGCCGCCCGTGGACCCCGCGACCGGCAAGCTCCTGCCGCTTTCCCCGCCGGACGCCTCGCGCGACGCCTGGGGCGTGAAGAAGAGCTGGGGCTGGGCGACTTCCGAGATGCTCGCGATCAACTTCGGCGCCTCGATGTTCAACGAGTACGTCCGCGACGCGAACTTCAACCAGATCAGCCCGCGCAGCTTCTGGGCCAACCTCGAGGAAGGCTTCACCTACGACGACAACAAGTTCAAGACCAACCAGTTGGTCCACCCCTTCAACGGGGCGACGTACTTCAATGCGGCGCGCGCGAACGGCGTCGGCTTCTGGGGCTCGTCGGCGATGGCGCTCACCGGGGCCTTCGTCTGGGAGTGCTGCGGCGAGACGCACCCGATGTCGTTCAACGACATGATCTCGACCGGGATCGGGGGCATCGCGCGCGGCGAGTCGGTGTTCCGTGTCTCCTCGCTGATTCTGGACAACACCAAGCGCGGCAAGGGGCGCGTCGCGCGCGAGGCCGCGGCGTTCCTCTTCGACCCGGTCCGCGGCTTCAACCGGCTCGTCGCCGGCGACGCCAGCGAGGTGAAGGGCAACCCCGGCGACCGCTGGGACTGGCGGCCGGACTTCCAGTTCGCGGTGCGCGCCGGCGGCCGCGTGATGGGCCAGGGCGAGTCGATCTCCGAGAACACCAACAAGTACGGCTACCTCGAGCTGGTCCTCAACTACGGCGACCCGTGGGACGGCGAACGGCACCGGCCGTACGACCGGTTCGACATGTATTCGCAGTCGAACTTCGGCGACAAGACGCGGCAGGGGCGCCTGTTGATCCGGGGCGACCTCTTCACCAAGCCCCTCGGCGACGGGAAGCATCACTCCCTCGCCCTGCAGCAGGACTTCGACTACATCGACAACGAG
>CAZVOI010000192.1:0-2637 GCA_964628275.1 uncultured Acidobacteriota bacterium
TTTCGCTCCAGGTCCTGCCCGTACTGCTCCTTCGTGACTCCATCCACACCCACCGCCGCATCCTTGCGCATGCGGTGATAGGCTCGCTCCAGGGCCGACACATCGATGAGATGTGCCAGCGAGTGGAATCGTCCTTCGGGCTCGCGCCGCGCTCGTTCCACTCCCTCCAGCAGTTGCGGTGCCATGTCACCTGACGTCGATGCGGAAGCCTTGGTTCCCTCCTGAAGTTCACCTCCACACGGGCCGCCTTTGCTCGGTCGGGTCCGGGCACCACCCCGTTCCCCGACGTCGACGCTCCTATGCAGCCCTCCGACTCCCTCGCCTCCATCGGCCGTGGCTTCGGTTCCCCTTGCGCACGGCGTACCTCGATGCGGGCGCTTGTTCTTGGCCGGCCGCACCTGCGCCCGCAGACGCGCGACACGTCGGAGACGGATCACTGGCTCTCCGCGTCACCAGTTGCTGTCGAGGAGAAGCGAGGGCCTCCCAGGTTCCTGGGCCGTCCTCTTCCTGCGTGCCGTGGCCCTACACCCCGCCGGATACGATCCTCTCCTCGCCCATCGGAACGGAGAGGTCGTCGTCGCCTTCAGGTGATACAGAACCCTGGGCATCCGGGATGACATAGATTTCGAGGCCGCAAACTCCACGGCCCACACGCTCGCGTGCCTACGCTTCGCCGGTCTCGTTACCGAAACCGTCGCCAGGCTCGCTACCGGCTCGGGCGGGCTCACCCTTGGCCGGGCGGGTTTCGCACCCGCGGGACGACAAACGAAGTTTCATGAAGTCATCGCAGTCCTCCATTCCCCTTCGACCAGCAGGGCCTGGTCGCACTAAACGCCCTATCCGTTTGCGAGTAGTTTTTATTCACCATCGCCGGCCGGGTCCGGCCTAGTATTGCCGCGTCCCCCTTGCGCGGGTTGACACGTAGCGGGTAGGTAAACCCCTCTGGTGGGAGGGGTAGAGATGAGTCGGAAGAAGAAGAGCGTGGGCTCCCGGATGCGGACGATCTCCGCGTCCGACGACGGAGCCGAGCGGAGCGAGGCGGAGTCGTCGGACGCGGCGGCGCGCGGTCGACCGGGGCGGCGCAGTACGGAGGAGCGCACCCAGGCGGTGCTGCAGCTCCTGGGAGGCAAGGCGTCGATCGACCAGATCGCGCTGCGCTTCGGGGTGCAGGGCGAGACGGTGGAGCGCTGGCGTGAGCAAGCGCTGGCGGGCATCGAGGTTGCGCTGCGCAGCGGACAGACGATCTCGACGCGGGAGCGTGAGCTGGAGGTGCAGCTGCAGACGCTGGAGAAGGCGTTCACGAACCTGGCGATCAAGCACGAGTTGGTGGAGCGCGCGTTGCGCGAGCGCCCTTCCAAGCCCGAGAGGTGGTCTCGATGAGCTGCGATACCTCTCGGGGGACGGCCACAATCACGCAGCTGTGCGACGCGTTGGGCATCACACGGCAGGCGTACTACGCGGCGAAGACCCGGACGATCGAATCGGAGCGGACGACAGCGGAGGTCGATTCCGACCCTACCCAGGAGTCGGGTCGAGCCGAGATCGTCGAACCTGAAGGATCCTGCGAAGCCGGTTCTGGGGGCGAGCTCTCCGATCCGGCCGAGACGGGTTCTCCGTGGCTCTCGGCCGTGGCTCTGATCGCTGCGATTCGGCGGGTCGTCGCGAAGTTCCCGGCGTGGGGAGTGCGCAAGGTGTGGGCGTACCTGCGCCGTGCGGGACAGCGCGCCTCGCGCAGACGGGTGTGGAAGACGATGCAGGCGCTGCATCTGACCTTGCCGCCGATCCGCGAGCGGGCCGTGCCTCTGCGATCGGGTCACGTGGTGGTGCCGGAGTCGAACCGACGCTGGGCGACGGATCTCACGACGACCTGGACGGCACGCGACGGCTGGGTAGCTCTGGTGCCGGTGATCGACTGCGGAGATCGGGTCGTCTTCGAGATCGAGGTCACGAAGTCCCAGCAGGCGTGGGACGTGCTGGTGCCCGTGGAGCGAGCGCTGCTCGTCTGCTTCAAGGATACGCAGGGCGTACCCGAGGGTCTCGAGCTCCGCTCCGATCACGGTCCGCAGTACACCGGTTCGGACTGCGAGAAGCTGTGCCGCACCTGGAAGGTCGAGCACACATTCGCTCCCGTAGGCCGTCCGACGGGGAACGCGGTGGCGGAGCGGTTCATCCAGACGCTGAAGGTGGAGCTGCTGTGGACACGAGACTGGGAGAGCCTGGACGAGGTGCGCGAGGCCGTGCGAGAGTGGCTGCCCTCGTACAACCACGAGCGCCCGCACCAGGCGCTCGACTGGAAGACACCGAACGAGAAACGACAGGAGAACCTGGGCCGCGAGAGTCTCGCGGCCTGATCAACAACCCGGGGTTTACCTCAGTGTGAAGTGTCAACACCGAGGGGGGACAGGACAGGTCTCCGACCGCGCGGGGTCCGCAGTGGACTCGCCATGACGCCCACTGCGGTGTTGCCTTCCCTTTCGCTTAACAAGGTCGGCACCCCGAAGATTTGATTTCGCGGCTCGATACCTCGCCTGTGCATTCCCCTGTCAACGCTTGATCTGCGGGATTACTCCCGCCGACCCATGACTCGGAGCCAGACTGGCTGGCTACGCCTTATCTGTAGCGGACTTTCACCGCCAA
>CAZVOI010000193.1:0-8942 GCA_964628275.1 uncultured Acidobacteriota bacterium
CTTCGTGGTGAGGGCGACGCTCCTCGGCCCGAGCGCGTCTCCCTGGAAGCCTCGGATCAGCGCGCCGATCAGGTCGGCCGTGAGCCGAGCGTCCTCGCCGAAGGTCTCGCGAAAGCGCCCCCAGCGCGGCTCGGTCGCGACGTCGGCGGTCGGATGATAGGCGCCGCGGATTCCGACCGAGACGTACTCCTGCGCGGCAATCGTCGCGAACTCCTGGACCAACGCGACGTCCCGGGTGGCTGCGAGCCCCAAAGTCCCGGGCCACTGCGAAAACGCACCGGCGGCCTCGTCGATGCCGAACTGCGCGCCCGATCCGAAGTGGTTGCGTGGATTCGTCACGAACAACACAGGCGTCCCTAGGCGTCGCCCCTCCGCCATCTGTTGCACGGCGTTGAGCCAGGTCGCCATCGTCCTGGGCTCGGCGTTCTCGCGGTTGATGAACTGGACGATGTGCCGGTTGTAGAGGGCATCCTTCGTCGCAGGTGAGACGAGCGAAGCCGGCCCGCCGCTGAACGGATTCACTCCGTAAACCGGCAGCTCGCTCGGCGTGCCTCCTGCGCCCATCCGCAGCGACGGGCCGACCATCAGGCCCGCCTTCTCTTCGAGCCGCATCTGGGCGACCAGATCGTCCACCCGCTCCGCCAGCGGGCGCCGCCAGTCTTCGTAGGCATCCAGGCTGCCGTTCTTGTTGAGATCCTTGAACAACGCGCCGTCGCTGCGGAGAACCTCCACCACGCGCGCGCCGATCACGGGTTGTGACTGGGATGGGGCCTCCACCGCATGCATCGCCGAGGCGACCAGGGCCCACGCCAACGGCAGTAGCTTCGTCCGGGCTGTCCTCACGGCCTCTCCTTCGCGCCGCCCCTTGGGAGCTATCTCTGTGGATGGGTATAGACTCCGAGTATGCGGACGCAAATCATAGTCGAGATCGACGCCGCCACGGCACGAGAGCTCGAGGCCGCCGCGCCGAGTCGAAAGCGGCAGCGTTCCGAGTTCATTCGCGCGGCCATCCGTCGGTCTTTGGACGAGGTCGCGGAGCGGCGCATGGCAGAGGCGTACCGCGACACGCCGGATACGGAGTTGCCCGCCTACTTCGACGCGGCCGCCTGGGAAGTGACCAAGCCGAAGCGGCGACGATGAAGCAGTACGAGATCTGGTGGGCGCAACTCCCTCGACCGATCGGCCGGCGGCCCGTCCTGTTGTTGTCGCGTGACAGCGCATTCGACTACTTGACCCGATTCATCGTCGTGGAGATTACGACACGGATCCGCAACATCCCGATCGAAGTGGCGTTGGGGCCGGGAGAGGGCCTTCCCGCCAAATCCGTCGCGAACTTCGACAACCTGCACGTCGTGCCCAAGGCAAGCCTGGTGTCGAAGCTCGGGGTCGTCAGGCCGGGTCGCCAGGTGGAGCTCAAGCGAGCGCTCGGCTATGCGCTGGGGTGGGACGAACTCAAAGGGGCTCGAGGATTGTCGCTGCACTCGTGACCAGAGGCACGTCAGGACTATCTCTCAGCCGTCGACGCTCTCGCCGCGCGCCTCCAGCAGACTTCGCAGGAAGGCACGGTCGACTTTGTCCTTGTCGCGGAAGGTGTTCTTGGTGAGCCAGAGCAGCCGCGGGTTGGCGAACGGGATCGGGACTCCCTGTATCGCGACGGTGTCGATCATGCCGTGGGCTTCCTGGTACTCGACTCCGCAAGCTCGCTTCATCAGGTCGACGACGATCTCGTCAGCGACCCGTACGACCAGATAGGTGTCCAGGTCGGTTTCGGTCATGTCTCGGATCGCCTGGTCCTCGAGATCGAGAAGCGCGCGCCGCAAGCGCGCCTGATTCTCTTGCGAAGCGTCGACCAGCAGGTCGATGTCATTAGTTGCGCGGCCAAAGCCCGCTTGGATGATCGCCATGCCGCCAATCACCACGTATCGCGCGCCCTCGCGGTTGAGCCCGCGGCACAACCCGACGAGGTCTTCTAGGACCGGGGGGCGGGCTTCGGGAGGCGCGTCAGCATCCTCAGGCTCCACTCTTCGCTCTCCTCGAAGCTGCCGAACCGATGGACTCCTCTCGGAATGAATGGCTTGCCCTGGCGAAGCTCCCGGTTCAAGGCAAGCAGGTTTGCCGAGGAAACCAGTCCCTTTCCCCAACGGCGTCTCCCGACGACCCTCATCGGCAGCTCGTCTGGCGATTCTCCAACGACGGTCGGCATTCAGCGATTATGGACGAGAAGGCGGGCCACGTCTCGTGCGGCCTCAGGCGTCGTGACCTGTCCGTCGAGCTGCCGCTCGTAGACGGCGTTCAGGATCCGTCCGATCTGCGGGCCTGGCGCGACGCCGAGCGCGATGATGTCGCGGCCCTTCAGGAGCGGCTCCGGCGGCCGCTCCGCCACGTCCAGCGAGTGAACGCGTTCCCCGAACCAGTCCATCGCAATCGGCGCGAAGTTGCCGCCGCGGCCGAGGCAGTCCGCGCGTGCGACGCGCTCCAGGAGACCCGCCTCGCAGCGTCGCGCCAGCCGCCGGATCGCACCGTCGCTCACACGATCGCGGTCGTGGTAGAGCTGGCCCGGCTTCAGATGGTCGGCCACGAGCGCGGCGACCTGGGCACGCACGTCGTAGCCGAGGAGCGAGTGGACGTTCCAGCGTTCGAGCAGCGCTAGCGTCGGCGCCACGCCGGCTTCCTCGTGGCCGCGCGAGCGGATCCGGCCGTCCTCGAAGGTCGTGGTGCCCGGCTTGCCGAGGTCGTGGCAGACCGACGCCAGCATCACCGTCAGCGCGCGCGCCAGATCCAGGTCCGCGATCAGCTTGGCCGCCTCGTCGAGCACCATCAGCGTGTGTGTCCAGACGTCGCCCTCGGGATGCCATTCGGCATCCTGGGGCGTCGCTGCCAGCGGAATCAGCTCCGGCGCGATCGTCCCGAGCATTCCCCAATCGTGCAGGAGAGCGAACCCCAGCGACGGGCGACGGGCTCGCAGCAACAGCTTCTCGATCTCGCCGAAGACGCGCTCGCTGGGCAGCTCGTGAAGCGGCATCTGGGCGCAGAGCCGCGCGGTCTCGGGCTCGACGCGAAGCTCGAAGCGGGCGGCGAGCTGAACGGCGCGCAGGGCGCGTAGCGGGTCCTCGCCGAAGGTCGTCGCGTCCACGGCGCGCAGCACGCGCTTCTCGAGGTCGGCGCGGCCGCCGAAAGGATCGAGGAGCTCGTTCGAGAAGGGGTCGACGGCGATCGCGTTGATCGTGAAGTCGCGCCTCCGGGCGGCGTCCGCCACGCTCATCGACGGGTCCCCGGCGACGGCGATGCCCTTGTGGCCGGGCCCGGCTTTCGAATCGCGGCGCGGCAGGGAGACGTCGACCGCTCCGGCGACGCCCACGAGGCCCGCCAGCTTGAAGACGGCGAACGCGCGGCCGACCGGGTCGACCGAGCCGAGCCGCTCGAGAACGGCGCGCAGGGCTTCGGCTTCGAGACCGTAGACCTCGACGTCGAAGTCCTTGAGCGGCAGTTCGAGCAGGGCATCCCGCACCGCGCCGCCTACCAGCAGCGGGCGGCCGCCGGCCTGCCGGACCGTTGCGAGCGCCGCGCGCAGGCTTTCGGGGAGCGCCAGCACTTACTCGGTCTCGCCGCGCTCGAGGGACTGGATCATCACGTCGAGCGCACGCTCGGAAGCCTCTTGCAGCAGCGCAGCCAGCGGCTCGGTGTCGAGCCGGAACGCCGCGCTGAGCGTGGCTTCGAGGCGAAACCGGTCGCCGCCGGCCAGGATCGGCGGCAGCGCGCCGGCGCGCTCCATGGCGTGCGACGCGGCGAGCCGGGCGACGCGGCCGTTGCCGTCCTGGAACGGAAGGATCTCGGTAACGCGCGCCAGGACCAGCGCTCCCCGCTGGGCGGCTTGCAGCTCAGCGGCGCTCTGGGCGGAGAGCCAGTCCTCCAGGATTCGAAGCCGACCTTCGATCCGATCCGGCGGCGCGGGTGGCAGGTCGTCGGTTCGAGCACGGACGCGTGCGCTTCGGCGCAAGCCTTCATCGCTGCCCAGGAGCGCGGCGTGCCACGCCACCAGGCTGCCCAGGCCGATCGCCGCATCGATCGGCACGGCGCCCTGCGCCGCGCGCATTCGCACCACCTCGATCGGCGCCGTCGCGTTCCGCGAACGGACCTCCTCCCATTGCAGCGTGAAGCCGGCGAGCTCGAGGCTGCCGAGGGCCTGGGCATCCCGGACGATCTCGAGGAGCTGGGCCTCGTCGAACGGGGCCTTGTCGCGAAGCTCCGTGAGACGCCGGCGCTTGAGGCCGGCGCTGGCGCTGAGCCGCAGCGGGTTCGTCACACGAACGATTCTACGTAGCGCATACAATTATGGAGATGACGCGAGGGGGCTTGCGCCTTTCGGAATCGACGATGGCCCTGTGTTCCTGGACCGTGCGTTGTTGCGTCGCCGCCGGCCTCGCCTTCCTCGCGGCGACGCTCGCCGCGCAGAGCGCTCCCAAGCTCAAGAAGCCGACGCTCAGCTTGCGCGCCTCGCCGCGGATGGCGTTCTCGCCGGTCACGGTGTTCCTGACGGCGGAGCTGACCGGCGGCGATGACGTGGAGGACTTCTACTGCCCGCAACTCGAGTGGGAGTGGGGCGACGGCGGAAGGAGCGTTCAGGAGGGCGACTGCGCTCCGTTCGAGCAGGGCGTCTCGAAGATCGAGCGACGCTTCAGCACCGACCATTCGTATCGACGCTCCGGTATCTTCAACATCAGCGTGCTGCTGCGCCGCGCCAACAGGGCGATCGCCAAGGCGGACGTGCGCGTCACGATTCGTCCCGGAATCGCCGACCCGCGGCAGTAGGAGCTACGGCTTCCGCGCGAGCGCGCGGTAGTACTCCTCGACCAGCGCCTTGTAGCCGGGCGGCAGCTCTTCGGAGCCCGACAGGTACAGCTTGGGCTTCTCGCCCTCGAGCGCACGCCGCAACGAGTACTCGAGCAGCTTCAAGTCGTCCACGACCTGCGCGGTGAGCTGAGCCAGCCCACGAGGATCGCCGAAGCTCTTGTCGGAGTCGAGCGCGCGCAGCCGCCTGGCCACCGCTTCGGCATCCTGGCCGGGGATCCCGCCCCGCTGCAGCTCGCGCTGAAGCTCCTGCGCTTCCCCGGCGCGCTCGCGCAGCTCACGCCGCAGTTGGCGCGCTTCTTCGGCGGACAGGAACCCGGGTCGGCCTCCGGTGATGCTGTCGCTGTACTGACCCGCTCTCGCACCGCTCCCGGTTGAACTCTGCTGTTGTCCGCCTGATCCCTGCTGGCCTTGCTGGCCCTGTTCCCCTTGTCGTCCTTGCTGTCCTTGCGGTCCCTGCTGTCCCTGCTGCCCTTGCTTGCCTTGTTGCCCTTGCTGGCCTTCCTGGCCCTGCTGCGCTTGCTGCTTTCCTTGCTGTCCCTGTTGTCCTTGCTGACCTTGGCTCTGCTCCGAGCTCGCCCCGGGCTGTTTGCCCGACTCGCCGCCCAGGCGCTGCTGCAGAGACTCCATGTTGCGCACCAGGTTGCGCGCCTTGTCGAGGGCTGCGGCGCGCTTCTGTTCCTCGGGCTGACCCATGGCACCGATCGCTTCGCCCAGGCGCTTGTCGATCGCGCCGATGCCGTCGCTGATCTCCTTCTCGAACTGCTGGGCGGTGCTGGGTTGCGCGCCACGCGTGAAGCCCTTCGAGTAACGGATCTTCTCTTTGAGCTTGCTGTCGCGGATGCCGGCCGCGGCTTCCTGCAGCTTGCGCGAGGCCTCCTTCTGTTCGCGGCGCGAGTCGCGCGCCATCCGATCGAGCTGCGACTCGAGGTCGGAGACCTGCGAGGCGAGCGCGTCCTTCCGCTCCATCAGGCGCTGCGTCTTGTCGGCGGTGGGGCCCGAAGCGCCCAGCTCGCGCATCTCGGACGCGATCCGTTCCTGAGCCGCGCGCAGCTCCTCGGTCTTCTGCCGCGCCTCGGCCAGGTCACGGTCGAGCCGCGCCGTTCGGTTCTGGTCGAGCAGGCGGCGCGCCTCCTTCAGCTTGTCGAGCGCGGCCTGGCCTTCGGCGGTCTGGCCGCTCTTCGAGTTGGCCGCCGAGCGCCGCATCGCGTCGGCGGCTTCCTTCAGGCGCCGCACCGACTCCTCCAGCGCGGGCGAGGGCTTCTCGCGCGTCAGGCGCTCGAGCTTGCGCGCCTCTTCCTCGGCTTCCTCGGCGAGCTGCTGCTGAGACGAAGCGCCGCCCCCGCCGCCGGATTGAGGCATCCGCGAGGCCCGCTGCTTCTGGCGCTCGATCTCCTGTTCCTGGCGGCGCGCCAGCTCCTGGAGCCGCTGCAACGCCTCGTCCACCTTCTGGTCGGCTTTTTCCTGCTGGCCGCGCTCGACGGTTTCGTACTGGTTGCGCAGCTTGTCCAGCTCCAGCTCGAAGAGATCCGCCAGCTCCTCGGCGCTCGAGCCGCCGCCGCCCCCCCCGCTCTGCTCGAAGCTGACCTGGACGTCGCGGAAGGCGCCCTCGGCGCGCTGCAGATGGGCCAGCGCCTTCTGCTCGGGGCTGAGCGCGTCCTTGGGGAGCTTCTTGCCGAGACTGGCCTCGGCGCTCTTCATCTCGGCAACCGCCAGCCGCAGCTCGGCGGCGGTCGCCTGGAAGTCCGAGCCGGGCTCCAGGATGCCGCGCGTGCTCATGCGTGTGACCAGGCCGTCCACCTGTTCTCGCAGCCGCGACTGGACGAGGCCCACGGTCGCCAGGTTCTCGCCGAACTCCTTGTCGCCGATGCGAGCGCGGTCGCGCACCAGCTTGAAGGTGGCGGCGATCACCTGGCGCTGCTGGATCGACAGGGAGCCGTCCTGCTGGCCGCCGCCTCCGCCGGCGCCGCCGCGCTGCTCGGCCTGGCGATAGTCGCGGCGGAACGGGCGCGCTTCGAGGAAGTAGATGTCGGTGGTCGCGGTCTGGGCCGGGGCTCCGATGTCGGTGGCGCGCGCGAAGTAGGAGACGAAGTCGCCGGTCTGAAGCTCCAGCTCCTCGAGGAAGAAGGTGTGGCCGGCCGACACGAACTTGCGCGCGCCGCCCTTGGCGAGCGCCACGCTCTTCTCCGGCCCGCCGTTCACCGAGTAGACGAGCTCCAGCCGCGACACTCCGTAGTCGTCCTCGGCCTTCACCTCGGCGAACACCTCTTCGATCGGCGTCACCTTGGTGTCGCGGCCCGGCTTCACGAACGAGATCGTGGGCGGCTGATCCTCGAGCACGGTCACGGCGTAGTCGGGAGACGCGGCTTCGAAAACGCCGCCGCGCCCCGGCAAGGCGATCTTGTAGAAGCCGTCGCGCGCGATCGTGAAAGCGCCGCGCAGCGTGCCGTCGGCGTCGGCGCTGAGCGCCAGCTCCGGATCGCCGTCGACGCGCAGGCTGCCGTTCGCCACCTTGAAGGTCGGCGTGATCTTGAGGCGTACCTCGGTGCCCTTGAGCGCCGCCACGTCGCCGCCGTTTTCGATCTTCTGCGGCTGAAGGCCGGTGTAGGCCGGGAACACGTACTCGAGATCGATCCGCTTCACGTAGGGCTTGTCGACCACCTCGAGCTTGAACACTGCCGAGCGCACGCCGTTCGACTCGACGAAGTACTCGACCGGCTGCTGGACGCCGAGCAGCATGAAGCGGCGGTCGGCGGCGGCATCGCCCGCCAACATCTCGGCTCGCTTCCAGTCGCCGTCCGGGCCCTTCTGGCTGAGCTCCACCTTGTCGGCGTCGAAGCCCTTGAGCCGCGCCACGATCACCTGGTCCGAGCCGCGCGCGATCGTGGCGTTGCCCGGCTCGATGTCGATCGTGTACGGGCTGGCGGCGCGCACGCTCCAGGGGGCGAGCAGGTACGGCGCGGCGTGGCGAACGAACGCGGGCGACAACAGCGCGCCCAGCATGCCCAAGCCGGCTACTCCAGCCAGGAGCGCCGAGAAGCGCTGCAGCCGCGGGCGCTCCACCAGCCGTCCGTACTCGATCCGCTGCACGCGCTCGACCGCCGTCTCGATCAGGCGTTCGACCAGTTTGGGAGACAGGCCGGCTCGCGCCTCCCGGACGCGGGGCTCGGCTTCGACCGCGCTCACGAACGCCGCGTCCAGCGACGGCTCATGCTCCTCGACGTAGAGCGCTATCCGCTCGTCGCTGGGGCGCGCCAAGAGCGGCAGCAGCAGGAACCGCACGAACAGGCCGACAGCCGCCGAGTAGGCGAAGATGCGGAAGCTGGCGATCGCCCACGGCGAGTACCGGAAGTGCTCGAGGCCGTAGGCCGAAATCAGGAAGGCTGCGAGCGAGGCGCCGAGCACGATCGCCGCGCCGCGCAGCGCGACGCGCGCGAGATAGCGGCGGCGGACGTCTCGAACGGTCCGGCGGAGGATGTCGTCGTGTGGCACGGTCATGGTCTGCCTCGCGTCCTCAGCTTCCGAGTCTATGCCGGTGTGGTCTCGGCTGACAGCCGGTTCGAGAACGCCGTCTCGGCGGCGAGCAGCACGAAGGCGGCGGCGAGCAGGAACCACCAGAACGACTGGCGCCGCTCGGCGTCCTGGGGCGTCGCGGTGGCGTTCACTTGGTCGCCGCGCGTGGCGCGCGGGCCGTGCAGCAGCGCGGCCTTCAGCTCGTCAGCGTCCACCGCAGCCAGGTCCGACTCGGCCGGGTCCACGTTTACCGCCACCAGCGAGGTCGCCTGCTTCCTCTGGACCTCGTAGAAGCCGGCCTCCAGCAGCTCGACCGACATCTGGCCGGCGTCGAGCCGCACCCGCTCGCCGGAAGGCGTCGTGACGCGCGCAACGTCGCTGTCGGCGCCGGCGTCGAGGCTGAGCGCCTCGCCGACGGTCCGGTGCAGCCGCGTCTCGCGATGCCCGGCCAGGTGCCGGGCCAGCTCGTGGACGAGCGGCAGGAAGACGGGCTGCAGCGCCAGGTCATTGGTGGCCGCGTCGAAGCCCGACGCGAAGGCCAACAGCGAGCCTTTGTCGAAGCGCTTCTCCGCGAGCAGGGC
>CAZVOI010000194.1:0-5778 GCA_964628275.1 uncultured Acidobacteriota bacterium
TCTACGACTTCACGTTCGGCCTGAGCGCGGGCCTCAACTGGTACGGCGCTTCGGGCATCCCGAAGTCGCGCGAGATGGGCTTCCTGCCGCCGAACAACTTCCCGGTCAACTACCTCGGGCGGAACAGCGACGGCCGCACGCCGTTCTACAGCCAGGCCGACCTCTATGCCCAGTACCGCCTGAAGCTGGGCCAGCGCTCGGCCATGACCTTCAGCATGAACGTCATCAACCTGCTCGACCAGGACACCGCGGTCAACTACTACGCGACCGAGAACTACGGCGCCGGGGTCAACGGCGACCAGGACGCCTTTTACCGCGGCCAGATCAACTTCCAGACGGCCGCGCAGCAGCAGGGCGTCTTGACTGACGCGCGGTTCCTGAAGGACAACGGCTATCAGGGCGTTCGGTCGATCCGCTTCGGACTGAAGTTCAGCTTCTGATCCAACCGACCGTCGGGTAGCGCGTCTACTCGAGGGCTCCTGGGGGGTGGCGAGCGCGAGCTCGTCACCCCTTCTTTCGTTGGTGCGCCTGAGCGTGGGTATCAGGTCCGCGCCAGAATGAAGTCGGCACCTCGCCAGGAGACCAGCCACACCCGGCGTGACCAGACATGCGTAGGCGATCCAAGACCCGAACGACACCTCCACGGCCACCTGCAACGGTGAGTCGCGTCGACCAGGCCCCAGCCCAGGCTCGCCCCCGGTTCGTCTGGCTGCGCCAGGTGGTCCTGCCGGCACTCGTCCTCGTCGCCATCACCGTGGCCGCCTTCGCACCCGTCGTGGGTGCTGGCTACGTCTGGGATGACGACCTCTACGTGACGGGGAACCCCCATCTCAAGAACGCCGCGGGGCTCGTCGACATGTGGTTCAGGCTCGGGGCCACCACCATGTACGCCCCGGCGGTGTTCACGACGCTCTGGGTCGAGTACCAGCTGTGGGGGCTCCAGCCGCTTGGCTACCACCTCGTCAATCTTGCGTTCCACGTCGCGTGCGTCCTCCTTCTGTGGGCCGTCCTCCGACGGCTCGAGGTCAGGGGCGCCTGGCTCGCTGCCGCGCTGTTCGGGGTCCACCCCGTGATGGTGGAATCGGTGGCGTGGGTGGTCGAGCTCAAGAACGTGCAGTCGGGCTTCTTCGGCCTTCTCGCCTTGCTGGCGTACATGCGATTCAGTCCCCTGGACGGGACGCCTCCGCCGGAGCTGCGGACACGGCGGGCCTGCTACGTGCTCGCCCTGCTGCTCTTCGCCGTTGCGTTGCTGAGCAAGCCCGTGGTGGTCACGCTACCGCCCACCATCCTGATCCTCATCTGGTGGAAGCGGGGGCGTGTCCGGAAGGACGACGTCGTCTCGGTCGCACCGTTGCTGGCCCTGGGTCTGGCGGCCGCCTTGTTGGCAGTTCATGTCGAGCACCGCTACGGCGGCGCCACCGGGGCCGCATGGCAGTTGTCCGCGCTGGAAAGGATCCTGGTGGCCGGCCGCGCCGTGTGGTTCTATGCCGGCAAGCTGGCCTGGCCGGCGAACCTGCTCAGCGTGTACCCGCGATGGCAGGTCAGCACGAGCGCGTGGTGGCAGTACCTCTACCCGGTTGGCGCCGCTGCCCTGCTCGGCGCTCTGTGGCACTGGCGAGGCAGGTTCGGACGCGGCCCCCTGGCGGCGGTGCTGTGTTTCGGCGTGCTCGTGTCGCCCCTGGTCGGCGTCTTCAACGTGGCGTACCACCTGTACTCGTTCGTCGCGGATCACTTTCAGTACCATGCAGCCCCCGCGCTCTTCGCCCTGTTCGCGTCGGGGGTCATCGGTCTCGGCTCGCGGAACGGGCGCGCGCTCGGCCGCGCCGTCGAGATCGGTTCCGGGGCCCTGCTCCTGGTGCTCGCCATTCTCACCAGCCAGCACGTCCAGACCTTTCGTGACGAGAAGAGCCGCTGCCTGCGGACGATCGAGGGCAACCCCACGGCGTGGTCGGCGATGTACAACCTGGGCCTGCAGCTGAAGGCCGAGCGCGATCCCCGCGGGGCGCTTCACTGGTACGCGGAAGCGCTGAAGCTGACGCCCCTCAATCCGGAGGTACTCAACAACGTCGGCGTGGCGCTGATGGCTCTTGGGGACGCGCCAGAGGCGGTTCGCAACTACCGCGAGGCGCTTCGTCTCGCCCCCACGTACGCCCTGGCGCACCACAACCTGGCGGGTGCGCTGGCCGGACTCGGGGACCGGCGGTCAGCCATCCGCGAGTACGGGGAGGCACTGCGAATCAAGCCTGACTACGCCGAGACTCACCGGGACCTCGCCAAGGTTCTCGCTGTCGACGGTCGTGTCGAGGACGCCGTCCGAGAGTTCCGGGAAGCCCTGCGCATCAGGCCCGATGACGCCGACGCGCATCACAGCCTCGGGGTGACCCTTGACCGGGCCGGCAGGCCCGACGAAGCGATCGCGCAATACCGGGAAGCGCTCCGCATCAGCCCATCGGACGCGGCGATCCTGAAAGACCTCGCGTCGGCTCTCACCCACGCCGGCAAGCTCGGCGATGCAATCAGCCGGTATCAGGAGGCCCTGCGGCTGGCGCCGGACGACGCGGAAGCCCACAACGGCCTGGCGATGGCCCTGGCATGGGCGGGGCGGCACGATGAAGCGGCCCGGGAGTTCGAAGGGTCCTTGCGTCTCAACCCTGAATATGCCGACGCCCACAACAACCTCGGGACGCTGCTGTTGTCGCAAGGACGCCTCCAGGCGGCCATCGCGCATTACGAGCAGGCCGTCCGCCTCAGGCCGGGTTACGCCAAAGCCCACGCAGGCCTCGGAACGGCGTTGGCGTCTGCAGGGCGCCTCGATGCGGCGGTCGCGGAGTTCCGCGAGGCCGTGCGTCTCGAACCCGGGTCGGCCGAGAATCGCGGGCTGCTCGGTGCCGCCCTCGCACAGACAGGCAGGCTCGACGAGGCCATCGCCGAGTTCCAGCACGCGCTGAAGATCGACCCGGGAAGCGCCACCGCCCGAAAGGAACTCGACGTGGCGCTCGGCGCCCGGAGGGGCAGGCCGGCTCGTCGGTAGCCCGATCGGGCCGGAGTCTTGCCTCACCGCAGGCGGACGGCGTGATCCGTCGGTCAGCGCTCCCGAGCCAGCAGCTCGCGCAGCCGCGTCTGGCTCGGGCCGAGCGCCAGTGACTGCTCGAACGCGCGGCGCGCCTCGGTCTGGCGGCCGAGACACATCAGGGCCGAGCCGGCGAGACCGTGCGCGACCGCGAGCCGCGGCGCCGCCCGGCGGGCGGCGTCGAAGTCCTCGTACGCCTTGCCGCACTCGCGCCGCTGGATCCGGATGCGACCCCGCGCCATGCGCAGCCGCGCGTCGCCCGGGTGTTGCGCCACGGCGCCGTCCAGGAGTCGCAGCGCCCGCGGCACGTCGCCCTGGCCCCACGCCGCAACGGCGATCTCCTGCACCAGCTCCGGATCGAGGCCGTCGCGGAGCCCGCTCAGCAGCAGCTCGTCGGCCTCCCGGGAGTGGCCCTGCTTCTCGAGAATCGCGGCGAGGTTGTACTTTGCCGAGAACAGGTGCTCGTCGAGGCGCAGCGCCTGCTCGAACGCGGCGCGCGCCTCGGCCAGCTTCCCGGCCTCCTTCAGCAGCGTGCCCTCGTTGACGAACGACCCGCCGGTGCGCGTGCTCGCGCCGGCGGACTCGGGGCGCGTCGCCGACTCGCCGCTCCCCACGTATCCGAGCGCCTTCAGGCGGTCGATCGCCTCGTCGGCAGGTGCGCTGCCTTTGGCCACCGCGCGCGGGGAACGGACGCCGTAGTTCTTCGCCGGCAGCACCTCGGCCACGCCCGAGAGCGCCGGGCCCTCGGTGCCGGCCGCGCGCGGCAGCCCGAGCAGGCCGAGGATCGTGGCTGCCACCTGCCCGACGCGTCCCTCGCCTCGGGTCAAAGACGGCTCGATGCCCTGGCCCCACAGCACGTAGATCCCTTCCTCGCGATGCCAGAGACCGGCCGTCGCGCCGGCCAGGCCGCTGGTGCGCGGCCGCCCCTCGCCCCAGAGAAACCCGTGGTCCGACACGATCAGCAGGACTGCGCCCGTCTCGTCCGCGAGCGCGCGGTACTCTCCGAGCAGGCCGTCGATCTCCCGGAAGTAGGTCTTCGGGACCGACTGGTAGCGCTGGAAGTCGGCCGCGTCGATGCCCTCCTGTCGCGGGGGGGCAAACGCCGCGAAGACGTGCCCGATCGTGTCCGTGCCCTCGAGGTACACGACCGACAGCGCCGGTCGCTTGCGCCTTATCCAGTCGACCGCGAGTCGATGATGCAGCCGCGTCTGGACCAGGATCCGCGGGAGCGTCGTCACGGGATGCGCGTACGGGTTACCGCCGGCCTCGAGTCGACCGAGCTCGTCCGCCGTCAGCCACGGCAGGTACGCCTGTAGCGCGGCGAGCGACACCTCCTGCTCCACCCGCTTCCGCTCCTCCAGGACGCGAGTCTGGTCCTCCGCGGGAAAGACGACACCCGCTGGCGCCTGCTCGCGCACGTAGAAGGCGAACAGACGGTCCGACACCATCAGTCCGCGCACGGCCTCCGCAGGGTGCGTGGCCCACATCGCCACGACGGCGACGTCTTTCCCGTGGTCGCCGGCCATCTCCCAGACGGCCTTCTCGAGCCGTTCGTCGGAGGTGATGGGCTCCCGCGCGCCGGTCTGTGGATTGAAACGCGTGAAGTCGAGGATCCGGTGCCGCAGCGGGCTGACGCCGGTCATCATCGTGGTCCAGAGGAGCGGCGACAGGTGCGGCTTGAACGCGCGGAGAACGCCGGAGCGGCCCTCCTGCACCAACCGCGCGAGGTTCGGCATCGTCCCGTCCGCCTGGTAGCCGTCGAGCAGCTGCCAATCCGCGGCGTCGAGGCCGACGACGATCACGCGGCGGGGCGAAGGCCGCAGCAGGCCCCAATACGCGCCGATCGCCACCACGACGCAGACGCCTGCCAACCCGAGAAGTCGGATGGTCCATCGTCGCGAGACCCACTGCGTGTCGGATCCGGCTTCCGCCGGCTTTCGCTTCGACGCTCCAGACATCAGGGGGGCCGAGTGTAGCATCGAGCACGGGACACGGTCGTCGCTCCTGGAGCCGCACCAGGGGTTCTGCATGAACGAGGAGTGATTCTTCGGCTCGAGGGTTTCGGGAGCGTCCAGCGAGCCTCGGCCCTCACGCGCGTTGTTACGGCAGGGGGTTCAGCTCGTAGCTGGTGCTGCGCCCGCCGGACTCCGATCTCCTCAAGACACCACTGGCGAGCAAGTCGTTGATGTCGCGGAGCGCCGTATCCGGTGAACACTTGGCGATGGCCGCCCACTTGCTGCTGGTGAGCTTGCCCTCGAAACCGTCGAGCAGGCGGTCGAGCAGCTTGATCTGCCGCTCGTTCATCGGCGTTCCCGACCAGCGCTGCCAGAACCTCGCCTTGGCCCACACTGCTGCCAGCGTGGTGTCTGCACCTTCGATGGCGCGCAGCAGACAGCCGAGGAACCAGTCGAGCCAACGCGTGACATCCAGCGTGCCTTTTTGCGTTTGCTCCAGCAGGTCGTAGTAGTCCCGGCGTTCGCGCTGGATCTGCGCTGACAGGCTGTAGAAACGCCGCGCGGAACGTTCGGCGCGAGCCAGCGCCATGTCGCCCACGGCACGCGCGATGCGACCGTTGCCGTCATCGAACGGATGCAAGGTCACGAACCACAGGTGCGCGAGGCCCGCTTTGATCACCGGGTCGTCGTTGCCGTGGCGATTGAACCCGTCGAGAAAGCGTGCCGTTTCGGCGTCTAGTCGGGATGCGGGTG
>CAZVOI010000195.1:0-1773 GCA_964628275.1 uncultured Acidobacteriota bacterium
CTGCAGCGGCGTCTGGGCGCGGCCGGTGGCCTCGCGCTCGAAGTAGCCCGGCCGGTGCGAGAGCTTCACGCCCTTGCGCGCCACCTTCACTTTGAGCTTGTGGAAGGCGCCCGGCGCCTTCTCGCGGTCGGGCTGGATCCCGAGCACGTAGTAGCGGCTCGTCATCTCGAGCATCTCGGCGAGCGCCGGACCGAGGTCGTTGGCGTTGTCGAAGAGCCGCCCGCCCGTCTCGTGCGCGAAGAAGCCGAGCGACTCGCGATTCGTGGTGTCGCGCCCGAGATCCTGGCTGAGCGCCGTCTGGGTGAGCGAGCGGTCGCTGCCGAGCCCCGTGACGTCGATCGAGTGCACGACGGTATCGGCGGCGGCGAGGTTGCGCGTGGTTTGGGCGAGCGTCGCGCGCAGGCGGCTGTCGCCGAAGCGCGCGAGGCTGTCCACTTCCCAAAGCCGTCCGGCGGCAGCTGCCTCGGCGGCCGTCCTCTGCTCGGATCCCCACTGCCCGACGAGCACCCGCGAGTCGAAGCCGGCCGAGAAATACAGGACCTGCTTGCGCCCCTCGACGCCGCGCAGCGCCCCGGCGAGACTGTCGAGCCCCTCGAGCAAGGTGCCGACGTTGTGCAGGTACGATTGCTGGTCCGCGGCGCGCATGCGGAGCACCATCAGGTACGCAATGCTGTCGACGAGAGCCTGGGGCGTCGTCGCCTCCTCGATGGAGGCCGCGGCCTGGAGGTCGGTGATCGAGAAATCCGCGGCGAGCCCGAGCGGGTCGCTGATGCGCGAGAGGCTCGGCACCCCGAGCGTGGCGATCGCGTGGCTCAGCAGCGCGCGGTCTTCCGTGAAGTTCGCGACCACGCGGATACCGTTCTGCACGTCGAACGTCGCGACGGCCGCAAGGTCGGTCGGCGAGAGGCGGCGGCGCACGAAATCGCCCGCGGCACGCCGCGAGCGCTCGAGGCCCGGCAGGTCGGTGAACGACTTGTCGAACAGCAGCAGGAAGCGCCGGCGCGCGGCCGAGGCGACGCGCAGCTCGTCCTGCTCGTCCACGTCGGTGGTGTCGACGTAGCGGAACGAGACGACCTCGGCCGGCCGGCCGTCCTGCTGGACCTCGAAGTCGGCGGCTGTCAGGCCCCGCACCGCCTTGCCGTCCTTGTCGATCACGAACACCGGCATCAGCACGAGCGACACGTCGGACCGGAACACAGGCGTCGCCGCCTGCCGCGGCGACTTCTCCTGGGCGGAAAGGAGACCGGCGAGGGCAGAGGCCACGGACAGGCCGAGCACGAGGCGACGCGGCATTTTCAGAAATCTCTCTGCGGAAACGAGTGACCCATCGGATCACGCCCCCGCGTGCAAGTAAAGGCAAAGCGCTCGGGAACCGGAGCGGGTGCCGCAGCCAGCTCCCGTTGAAGGGCTCGTCCTTCAGCCCCGGATGCTGGACGTCTCCTGCGATCCAATTCAGATTCTTGAATCTGGTCCGTTTGGTTGGATCCGTCGAGCCCGCCCCTCGACAGGTGGCCTCTGGACAAGTTCATATTTAGCAAATATTTACGGAACATTGACCGTGTTCAAACGGTTGGCACACCGGTTGCTGACGATTAGGGCAAACTCCTCAGTAACCGGAGTAGTTGGCTGGGCCCGGTTTTCGGGTCTGGTGAGGGAGGTATATCAGTGACCAAGAAGATCCTGGCCCTGGCGCTCGGGCTGGTCCTCGCCCTTTCGGGCGCGGCCTCGGCTCAGATCGCCACGGGCAACGTCTACGGCGTCGCCAAGGACGAA
>CAZVOI010000196.1:0-2583 GCA_964628275.1 uncultured Acidobacteriota bacterium
CGGCGCGGGCCTCGCCGCAGGACATCTCTCCGGCTCTGGGCCAGATCGAGGTCGAGGGCGACCAGTATGCCGTGCCGCCACACAGCGTCGTGGTGCTGGAAGGCGAGCGCCGCTGAATCCGCCGATCGGAGACCCTCTCTACTGGATGGCCTTCGGCGGCGTGGGGGGCACCGGCCTCGTTCCAGGCCGCCGCCGAGACAAGTGGGGCGCGGGTTACTACTGGGCCGCCTGGAGCCGCCCTCTGCAGGATGCGAACAGGGCTTCGAGATGTTCTACGACCTATCGCTGACGCCGTGGCTGGCCCTGGGGGCGCAGGTGCAGATCTCTAAGCCCAGCCTGGCAAGTCAGACGGCTGTCTTCCCTGCGTTTCGCACCGTGATCCGGTTCTGAGCGGGGACCTCGTGCGGGGAGGCCCGAGTGAATACTCACGGAGCGGACCAGGGATCGAGGGTCGGAGTGCCGGTGGGCGCGAAGTCGGTCACGTTGCGCGTGACGACCGTCATGCCGTGCACGAGTGCCGTCGCCGCGATGAGCCCGTCGCGCAAGGGGCGGGGATCCGGCACGTGGAGTCGCGCGCTGCGCTGGGCGACGGCGGCATCGACTACCAGGACGCGGCCCGCGAATGCCGGAAGGACGTGGCCGTTCAGCCAGGCTCGAAGCACGGCTCCCTGCGCCGGATCGCGGCGTTCGGCCAGCAAGACGCCGATCTCCAGCTCCTGGAGGGCAATCACCGACAGGAACAGATCGGCGGCGTCCACGCTGTCCGCCCAGGCGGCGACGTGAGGGTCCGCCTTGCCCGAGCGGATCTTCCGCAGCTCGGACACGACGTTGGTGTCGAGCAGGAACATCAGGGAATATCCGCCGGCTGCGCGAGGTCGCGCGAACGAGGGATGTCGATCTCGACGTCCTCGATGCCGGGCATCGCCAGCAGATCGGCGATCCGGTTGCGCCCGCCCGTGATCCTCCGGTACTCCTCGAACGTCAGCAGCACGTGTGCCGGACGGCCGCGATCCGTGATGATTACGGGCCCGGCCTCGGCGGCCTTCTTGGCCTTGCTGGCGTCCTGGTTGAACTGGCGGCTGGAGAAGGTCGTGATCGGCATGGTTCGCTCCGCAACTTGACGTATCTACGTTACTACAAACTGCAACGGGCAATGTAGGTACATACCTAGTGTCCTGAACATGAATCATGATCCTGGCGGGCGATGAGCTGCGCGGCAACAACAACGCGTATTGCCACGACGACGAGCTCTCCTGGCTCGACTGGCGCGAGACGAACCGCGAGATGCTGCGCTTCGTGCGCGAGCTGATCGCGCTGCGCAAGCGCCACCCGAACCTGCGCCGCCATCGCTTTCTCGCCGGCCATCGAGCCCCGGGCGATGACCTGCCGGACATCGGTGCTCGGCTCGGGCCTGCTGCGCGGCGTGCTGATCGGGGCGGTGCTCTCGATCCTGATGCTGCTGCGGCGTGGCTCGCGGCCCCACACCACCGAGCTGGGCCGCGTGCCGGGAACCGACTACTTCGCCGACGCCGTCCGTCACCCCGAGAACGAGCGGCTGCCCGACGTGTTCGCATTCCGCGCCGACGCGGCGCTCCTCTACTTCAACGTCGAGCACGTGCGCGACCGCTTCTTCGAGCTCCTGAACCAGCGCGGCAGCGGCGTGCGCCTGGCGCTGTTCTTCCTCGGGTCCTCGCCGGCGATCGACTTGGCGGGCGCCGAGCTGCTCGAGGAACTGCACGCGGAACTGGGCGAGCGCGGGATCGACTTCCGAATTGCCGAGGCCCCCGGCACTGTCCGCGATACGTTGCGGCGCGCCGGGTTCGAGCAGTCGGGCGGGCCGCTGGAGGCGCACCAGCCGATCGCGACCGTGATCGCGGAATGGCGCCGCGTGGCCGGAGACCCCGCCCTCGCCTCCGAGCCCGGCCAGGAAGGGGCTCGCTAGAGCCCGTGTCCCGGTGATGCGCCGCGCACGTTTTCGGCCGCCCGTCGCGTCGCCGCGACGACGCGCTCGTAGCGGCGACCTGTAGCCGTAGCCCCATCCCGGCGACGCTGCGCTTGTTGAAGCTCTTCGACGCGCCGCTCTGACGGTGTCGCCGACCTTCAGCTCATCGTCGATCCGGCCTTGAAGAGCGACACCGCTGCGCCTTTCTCATCTGAGTTCGAGAACTGAGGAAACGGCCTCGCACACCTCGCGAAGCTCTTGTCGATCCAGGGTCTCAACCTGCGACTTGAGACGGTGCTTGGCGACGGCGCGCAGCTGATCGATTATGGCGATGGCCACTCGCCCCTGGCACGTGACGGGTACGGTGATGGGAGGGTGGGGCTTGCCCGCCGAAGACAGCGGCACGACGACAACGGTTCGTCTGAGGCGATTGACGGTGTCGTGACTGAGGACAAGGCAGGGCCTGGTCTTCTTGATTTCGGCCCCTTGGGTGGGATCGAGACTCACCCACCAAAGGTCGCCGCGCCTGATCGGGATCACTCCGCGATTCCGTCGTCAAACGACTGCCACTCGTCGATCTCGCGCTCCAGCGCCTTGTCGCGGTTTGCCGAACGGCAGGCGGCGGCAAGCGAGTCATCTCG